>NZ_JBFTGZ010000005.1:0-317622 GCF_056393985.1 Arthrobacter sp. 10T425
GGGGTCCAGGGCGAGCGTGATGACGGTCGCGGCCCGGGAGGCGACCTCGCCGGCCGCGACGGCGGCTCCGAGCTCCGGGTGCACGGGCGGGATGGGCCGGCCGGCGAGTCCCTGCCGGGGCAGCAGCGTGTCGGCCAGGCAGAGCCGGCGCCTGGCCTCCGCGGCGCTGATCCGCAGCCGCGCCCGCAGGAACTCCACCGTGTTCCGGTACCCGTCATCCAGCACCGATTCCGGCACCGCCGGCTCACCCGTTCCGGGGCTTCCGGCGGGAGCCGCCGCAACGGACGTGCCGGAGGGAGCCAAGGACAAGGACGTGCCGGAGGGCTCCGCAGCAGCGGACGTGCCCGCGGGAGCCGAGGCCAAGGAGGCGCCGGCGGGTTCCGCGGTTCCGGGTGCGCCGGTCTGCCACCCGCCGGGGCTCTCACGCCAGCCCGTGGTCCACCCGGTGACCGCCCCCGTTACAGCCCCCGTGGCCGTGGCGGCGGACTGCTTCCTGGTCCGGTCCACGGCGGCCGCCGCGACGAGCTGCAGATACTCCACCGCGCGGGAGACTTCCTCCACGCCGCCGGCGAAGTCCGACGCGGCCCGGAAGCCCCACGACCCCGCATCCTCCGCGGCCGTCGAACCCACCGCCCGCAGCGCGGCCAGGGCGGCGTCCATACCGGATTGCCCGACCGGGGCTGCACCCCGCTCCGTGCCCTGCGCCTCGTCCCCGCAGGCGGTGAAATCCCTGATGAAATCCCTGACGGCTTCCATGGCTCGAGTCTATTTGAGGGCTCCGACAAAAGTGATGGGCACAGTTCCGCCTCGGAATGACTCCGGTACGGCGCACTCGGCCGAACCCCAAATGAACTGTGACCACGCACCCCGTTGGGTGCGTGGTCACAGTTGCGCGCCGAAAACAGCTGCGCGGGGCTAACGAACTAGAGCTTCAGGATGCCCGTGAGTCGCTCGGTGTCCTGCCGCGTCCGGGCCCTGCCGAGGTACACCACGGCCGCGATCGAGGCCGCAGTGCCCAGGACCATCGGCAGGATCCATGGGATCCAGGTCAGGCCCGGCTGGTAGCCGAATCCGGCCGCTATGAAGATGATCCAGCTGAGCATACCGACGGATGCAGCGACTCCCGCGGGGACGGCGACGCCGTACTTCTGGTGCCGCTTGTCGTTGGCCCACACCACGAAACCCGCAGCCACGGTCACCATGGCGACCACAATCAGGGAAAGCATTCAGGACACCTCACGATGTAGAAACTGCGATGAAGGACGGTGGTGGGAAGAACGGGGCTAGAGGGCACCGAAGCCGACGCGGCGGGCCTCTTCTGCGCCGATTTCCACGTAGCCCAGAACATTGGCGGGGACGATCACCAGGCGGCCTTTGTCGTCCGTCAGCCGCAGTTCGCTGCCCTTGGCGATCGCGTCGCCAACTACCTTGGCGACGGCTTCGGCATCCTGCGCCGATTCGAGGACAATTTCGCGGCCAATGTTTTGAATACCAATCTTTACTTCCACAGCAAGGCCTCCCAGCCAATCAACGTCCAAAAAATGTCTAAGGTCAATCTCTAGTTGTAGTCTAGGTCTCTTTGGGGAAGCGGGAGATTCCGCGCCAAGCTAAACGGTAGATGAGGTCACTGGCTACATCGAGATCCAGGTTCCCGTCCGTTTCCAGCCAATACCGTGCGCTCACGTGGGCCATGCCGGCGAGTCCGCGGCCCAGCAGCTGGGCCTCCAGCTCAGGCAGTTTGGTGTCCTCGGCGATGACGTGAGCGACGGCGTCGGCGAAGGTCTTGTTGAACGTTTCCAGCCGCGCGCTGACGTCGGGATCGTTAATCAGGTCCGACTCGAAGACGAGCCGGTGGGCCTGGTCGTCGTGCGCGATGAAGCGGAAGTAGGCGCGCATGACGGCCTGGACGCGCTCGTCATTGTCGGTGGTGGAGTTCAGGGCGCCAAGCAGGAGGTCGGTCAGCTTGCTGAGGTGGCTGTCCAGCAGAGCCAGGTAGAGGTCCCGCTTGGAGGGGAAGTGCTGGTACAACACCGGCTTGCTGACGTGGGCGGTCTCGGCGATCTCGTCCATGGCGGCACCGTGGTAGCCGTTCGCCACGAAAACTTCCTGCGCGGCCGCCAGCAGCTGAGCCCGGCGTTCGTCGCGGGGGAGGCGGGCCGAGCGTTGTCCGCTCCGGGGCTGCCCTGCCGTCGGCTTGCCGGACTCGTCCCGCTCCAACGGTGCCTGATGAACCACTGTCGGCCTTCTTTCCCTTATCCACCCCATTGCGCGCAATGGCAATCATTTGCATTTTGTACTGAACTACCTTGCACTCAATTACACCTTACGCGCGGGTAATATGACCTGGTGGTATCTTCGGGCATAGATTGAAGTATGGCTTCCAAGTTCACCGCCGCCGGTGCCCCCGCAACCCCCCAGACGAAGCTGGATCCGCAGCCCGGACCGCTGGTCGACCCGGCTGCGGACCTCAGGCCGGACGAGGTGGAACGCTACTCGCGGCACCTGATCATTCCGGAGATCGGCGCGATCGGCCAGCGACGCCTCAAGAACGCAAAAGTCCTGGTGATCGGTGCCGGTGGCCTCGGCTCCCCGGCCCTGCTCTATCTCGCCGCCGCGGGGGTCGGCACCCTTGGCATCGTCGATGACGACGACGTCGACCTCAGCAACCTCCAACGCCAGATCATCCATGGTGTCGAGGATGTGGGCCGGCCGAAAATCGAGTCCGCCCGCGACGCCATTAAGGCCCTGAACCCGCTCGTGGACGTCCGGCTGCACAACGTCCGGCTCGACGCGTCCAACGCACTGGAGCTCTTTGCCGGCTACGACCTGATCCTCGACGGCGCCGACAACTTTGCCACGCGCTACCTCGTCAACGACGCCGCCGCCATCCTCGGCAAGCCCTACATTTGGGGATCGATTTTCCGTTTCGACGGCCAGGTCAGCGTCTTTTGGGAACAGTTCGGGCCCACCTACCGGGACCTCTACCCGGAGGCACCCCCGCCCGGATCCGTGCCGTCCTGCGGCGAAGGCGGCGTGTTCGGCATGCTGTGCGCCGCCGTCGGAGCGCTGATGGTGACCGAGGCGGTCAAACTGATCACCGGCGTCGGCCGGTCCCTGCTGGGCCGGCTGGCGCTCTATGACGCTCTGGGCGGCACCTGGCGCGAGATCAAGGTGACCAAGGACCCGGCGGCAGCACGAATCACCGAACTCACCGATTACGAGGCCTTCTGCGGGATCACTCCAACGGCGGATGCCGGTACCGAGCACACCGTGACGGCGACCCAGCTCGCCACCATGCTGGCCTCCCGCAAGGCCGGCCTCAAAGACTTCCACCTCGTGGACGTGCGGGAGCAGGGAGAATACGAAATCGTCCGCATTGAGGGGTCGGAGCTGATCCCGCAAGGCCGCATCCTTGCCGGCGAGGCGTGGCAGGAACTGCCCCAGGATGCCGAAATTGTCTTCCACTGCAAGGCCGGAACACGATCCGCCGCCGTCCTGTCCGCAGCCCGCGCCGTCGGGTACGAGCGCGTCAGCCACCTCGAAGGCGGCATTCTCGCCTGGGTACGGGACGTGGAGCCCGGGAAACCGGTGTATTGAGCCGCGGCGGCCCATATGGCCAGCAAGGCTGCGATACCGCACAACATGCTCCGCCGAGCGGCGCCCTAAAACGAAAGGCCTGGTCATGAGCGAGGAAAATGTCGTGAGAGAGGAAGACGCCGTGAGCCAGGAAAATACAGTGACGTCCCAGCGCAAGATTGGCTCCGGGTTCGGCCGGGATTCGACGGCGGCTGACGTCATTGCCGGCATCGACCTGACCGGGAAGACCGCTATTGTCACGGGAGGCTACTCGGGGCTGGGCCTGGAGACCGTGCGGGCGCTGGCCTCCGCCGGCGCCACCGTCGTGGTGCCGGCCCGGCGGCCCGAGCATGCCCGCGACGTCCTGGCCGCGGCGGGGCTGACGCCGGCAACGGCTGGCGGCGGCGTCAGCGTTGCCGAACTGGAAGTTGCCGAATTGGACCTGGCGGACCAGGACAGTGTGAAGGAGTTCGCCGCCGGCTTCCTGGCCGGCCCGGCACTTGGCGCGGCGCCGGGCTCAGGCCGCAGCCTGGACATCCTCATCAACAACGCCGCCATCATGGCAAGTCCGGAGCAAAGGGTGGGACCCGGCTGGGAATCACAGTTCGCCACGAACCACCTGGGCCATTTTGCCTTGACCAACCTGCTGTGGCCGGCGCTTGCCGCGGCGCAGGGAGCCCGCGTGGTCTCGCTCTCCTCGACCGGCCACAAGCTCTCGGCCATTCGCTTCGATGACATCAATTTCGACGCCGGCTACGACAAATGGCGTGCCTACGGCCAGGCCAAGACGGCGAACGCGCTCTTCGCCGTCCAGCTCGATGCCCTGGGCCGCAACTTTGGCGTGCGCGCCTTCGCAGTACATCCCGGCGGGATCATGACGGAGCTGCAACGGCACCTGCCGCGGGAGGAGATGATCGCCGCGGGCTGGATGGACGAGCACGGCAAACTCGACCCGCGCTTCAAGACACCCGCGCAGGGCGCCGCCACCTCGGTCTGGGCCGCAACCGCGCCGGCGCTCGAAGGAATGGGCGGCGTCTACTGCGAGGACTGCGACATCGCCGAAGCCACGGTGCCGGGATCGCCCGAAGCCAGGATCAGGGGAGTGGATGCCCACGCGGTGGACCGGGAGGCGGCCACTAGGCTGTGGCAGGTGTCGGCCGAAATGACCGGGATCAACGCTTTCCCCGAATAATCCAGGGATGAGCCGCGGCGCGGGGAGGCGCGGGGCAGCTACGCGGTTTCGCGGATGTCGCCCGCTGCGGGGCCGGGGTTATGGGCACCGGGGTTGTGGACAGCGGCATTGTGGTCCACAGGGCAAGCCCCGGAACCGGCGGCACCTGCAACCGTTGCGCCGGCGGTGGGCTCCACCGTGATGCCGTACAGCGCCTCAAGACCGGCAATGTAGGCGTCCTGCTGTCCGTTGGAGGCCAGTTCGCGGGCCCGGACGGTGGGGACGTGGAGAAGCTGCTTCACCATGCGGCGCAGGGCAAATTCGACTTCTTCGGCGGCGGCCGTGCAGCCGTGCCGGGCCCGAACCTTTTCCATTTCCGCATCCAGGACGTTCATCGTGTGGCGGCGCAAGGCGACGATCGCCGAGTCGACGCTCCTGGCCTCGCGCTCCTGCTCGAAGGCGCTGGCCGCCCCGGCCACGATGCTGCTGGCCTGTTCGAGCGACTCGGCCTGTTCCTGCGGTGCGGCCAGCCGGACCGATTCCAGCGTCAGCAGTTCGACGCCGTCGAGGTCGCCGACGGCGGGGTCGAAGTCATGGGTCAAAGCGAGATCGATCGCGATCAGCGGCTGGGGCGAGTTCGCCCGGATCCGGGCGAGTTCGTCCGCTTCGACCCGGCTGTCGGAGCCGCTGCAGCCGATCATGACGTCGGCCCCGGCAACTGCGCCCGGAAGCGTGTCCTCGTTCAGTGCCGTGCCGCCCCGGGTGGCGACGAAGCTGGCGGCGCGGCCGGAGGAGGAATAAACAGAGACATCGGTGCAGCCACGTTCACGCAGCAGGGACATGGTGGCACCGGCATAGGCGCCGGTCCCGAAGACGACGGCTTTCTTGGCGGACCAGTCCGGGTTTTCCGACAGGTCAGTGGCGAGGTCCAGGGCCACGGAAACGATGGAGAGCCCGCGCGAACCCAACGCCGTCTGGGCGCCGACGTCCTTCGCGGTCTTGGACGCGGCCTGGAACAGCCTGACCAGGCCGGAGCTGGCGGTGCCCTCGTGCTGGGCCGTGATCAAGGCGCGGCGCACCTGCCCGGCAATTTCCCGTTCGCCCACCACGGCGGAGTCCAGACCGGAGCTGACCGAGAAGAGGTGCTGGCTGACCTCGGCGCCGGTGCGGGTGCTGAAGGCGCGGGAGACGAGCTGATCGTTGAGTCCGCTGGCGCCGCTGATGTGGGTGATGAGGGCCGCCCGGGCGGCGGCGACGGCGTCCGGATGGGGGGCTTCGCCGTAGATTTCAAGGCGGTTGCAGGTGGCAAGGACAACGGCACCCGCCACGGCCGGCGATCCGGCGAGGGCGGATGTGGCGATCCCTGAAGCACCGGTGCTCAACTGAGCAACGGTTTCGAGGTCGATGTCGGCGTGTGTAGCCACCAATGAAAAAAGAACCACAGCATCACCATCATAGCTTTTTCGCGCCCGTGTAGAACAACTGTCCGGGCGTGGGCTCAGGCACCCTGGCCTGTGATTCCCGCCACGACGTGGCACTCGGGGCCGGTGTCAGAGCCGGCGTGACAGGCTGTCGTTATCTTTTGGGCACAAATTTGGGCACAATCGAAGTCATGACTCCAAGCGCTGCGGCACGTGCCGGCACGACCACATTCAGTACGTCCGACAACGGCACAGCCGGCAATGCAGCCATTGACGGCGCCGCCACAGACGTCGCCGCCCGCGGCCTCGATGCCGGCCACCCGCTGATGGACGGCCGCACCGCGGATTCGCCGCTGATCACCGCCTACCGCGGCGGCAAGCCCTCCCGCCGTCCCGTCTGGTTCATGCGCCAGGCCGGCCGCTCACTGCCCGAATATCTCAAGGTCCGTGAGGGCGTCGCGATGCTGGACTCGTGCCTGCGCCCCGAGCTCGCTTCCGAGATCACCCTGCAGCCGGTCCGCCGCCACGACGTCGATGCCGCCATCTTCTTCTCGGACATTGTCATCCCGCTCAAGCTGGCCGGCGTCGGAGTGGACATCGTGCCCGGCGTCGGACCCGTCCTGGACAAACCGGTCCGCACGGCCGCGGACGTTGCCGCCCTGCCGCAGCTGACCTGGGAGGCCTTGGAGCCCATCCGCGAAGCCGTCCGGCTCACGGTGGCCGAGCTCGGCAGCACCCCGCTGATCGGCTTCGCCGGTGCGCCCTTTACCCTCGCCGCGTACATGGTGGAAGGAAAGCCTTCCCGCGACCACCTCGGCCCGCGCACGATGATGCACGCCGACCCCGAAACCTGGACTGCCCTGGCCAACTGGGCCGCCGATGCCTCGGGGATGTTCCTCCGCGCACAGCTGGAAGCCGGCGCCTCCGCCGGCCAGCTCTTCGACTCCTGGGCCGGTTCGCTGGGACTGGCCGACTACCAGCGCTTCGTTGCGCCGGCGTCGTCCCGTGCCCTGGACCATGTCCGGCACCTGGGTGCACCCCTGATCCACTTCGGCACCGGCACCTCGGAACTGCTCGTCGCGATGCGCGACGTCGGCGTTGACGTCGTGGGGGTCGACTACCGGCTGCCGCTGGACGAAGCCAACCGCCGCCTCGGCGGCACCGTCCCGCTGCAGGGCAACATCGACCCGGCACTGCTTTCGGCACCGTGGGAAGTCCTCGAAGCCCACGTCCGAGAGGTGATCGCGGCCGGCTCCGCGGCGCCCGGGCACGTCCTGAACCTCGGCCACGGCGTGCCGCCGGAGACGGACCCTGAGGTGCTCACGCGCGTCGTCGAACTCATCCACTCCATCGCTCCGGAGTAGGGGCGTGGACGCAGGCGCCGCCGGGACTCCCGTGGAAGGTACCGCCGTCGTGATCGGGGGCGGGATTTCCGGACTGCTTGCGGCACGGGAATTCGCCCGGGCCGGGGTCCGCACCACCGTCCTGGAGGCCGGCGAGGCCTGGGGCGGCTGCGTCGGCAACCATGTCGTGGCCGGACTGACCCTGGACAGCGGCGCGGAGTCTTTCGCCACCCGCACCGCCGCCGTAGCCGATCTCGCCGCGGAGCTGGGGCTGGCCGGCGAGATCGTTGCGCCGAACCCCGGCGGGGCCTGGGTCCAGTTGCCTGACGGCCCCAGGGAACTGCCTAAGACCGGTGTGCTGGGCATCCCGGCGAGCCCGTGGGACCCGGAAGTCCGCCGGTCGTTGGGCCTGCTGGGATCGCTCCGCGCCTCCGTCGACGCCGTGCTGCCGGCCTCGCTGGGCACCGCTGCCGGGGCAACGAGCGTGTCAGCCCTGGTCCGCCGGCGGATGGGAAGGCGGGTCCTGGACCGGCTCGTCGCACCGGTGGTCGGCGGCGTCCACTCGGCCGACCCTTCCGTGCTCGACGTCGACATGGTGGCCCCCGGTCTGCGGGCCGGCATCCGCCAGCACGGTTCCCTCGCCGCCGCCGTCGCGGCCCAGCGCAGGGGAGCGGCGGCCGCCACGGGCAGACCCCCCGGACCAGCCGGACCGTCCGGACCAGCCGGACCGTCCGGAACAGGCCAGGCCGGCGGGCTCCAGAAGGCCGGTTCCGCCGTCGCCGGGCTGCGCGGCGGCATGCACACCCTCGTCGCCGCCCTGCTGGCCGATCTGCGTCAGCGCGGAGTCACCCTGCTGCCCGGCACCGCGGCCCGGTCAGTGCGGCGCACAGCAGACGGCTGGCGCGTGGCCACGGACCAGGCCACTTTCGACGCCGGGCTCCTCGCGGTTGCGGTCGAGGGTCCCGCCGCCATCGGGCTGCTTGAGGAGTCCCTGCCGGAACTTGCCGGCCACCGCCCCGATGCCGGACCCGACGTCAGCCTTGTCACGCTCGTGGTGGACCTCCCGGCCCTTGACGCGGCGCCACGCGGCACCGGCGTGCTTGTTGCGCCGCAGAGCCCGGGTGTGCAGGCCAAGGCGCTGACGCACGCCACCGCCAAATGGGCGTGGCTGGCGGAGCAGTCAGGCCCGGGACGGCATGTGCTCCGGCTCTCCTACGGGCGGAGTGCAGCTCCAGAGGCTGTTACTCCCCGGGCATTGCCCGAGCCCCGCGGCGGCGGACTGGCCGCGGCGCCGCGCTCCGACGATGAACTTTTCCGCGCAGCCCTGGCTGATGCGTCGGCCCTGCTGGCGGTGCCAGTCGGCGCCGGGGACGTGGCCGATTGGGACGTGGTCCGCTGGGCCGGCGCGCTGCCGTTTGCGTCCCTGGGCCACAGGCAGCGCGTCGCGGCCGTCCGGAGCGTCTGTGCCGCGGACGGCACGCTTGCCGTGGTGGGCGGCTGGCTGTCCGGCAATGGCCTGGCAGCGATCGTGGCCGACACCCCGCAGCAGGTCCGCACCCTGTTGTCCTGAACGTCGTCTTGAACGTGGCTGTGCTGAACGTGGCTGCGCTGAATGTGGTTGCCTCAATGTGCCTGCGCTGAATTCGGTGACCCTGAATTCGGTGACCCTGAATGTGGCTGTTCCGAACGAGGTTTCCGAGTCCCAAGCACAACTTCAGTCACAGGAATCACAGCGGTTCCAAAGGCACCCTGAACCCCTCCGGTCACGGCGGTTTCGTGCCGGAAATTCGCGGTTTTTGCAAGTTTTTCCTGCTGGTCGATTCCGGCTAGGCTCGATGACCATGTTTATTTTCAGGTCCAAGGTGTCAACAACGAAGACCGGCCGCCATCGGGGCCTTCGAAGCGGCGCGGCGGCGGTCGCGCTCGGGGCCGTACTGGCTGGCAGCGCCGGGGCTCCTGCCTCGCAGGCGGCCGCAGGGTTGTCCGCGGCGGCGTCCACCGCACCGTCCGCGCAGGGTTCGCTGACCCTCGGCCTCGGCGACGTGCTGGACAGCCTGCTGGGTTCCTCGACGACGCCGAGCCCCTCGCCGTCCGCCGGCTCGGGCGAGTCCTCCCCGTCGCAGCCGCCGCCGTCGCACGACAGCAGCCCGGAACCCAGCGACCCCGAGCCCAGCGACCCGGAACCCAGGGACCCCGAGCCCAGCAATCCCGAACCTACGGCCCCGCGCACCCCGCCCGCGACGGTTGCGCCGCCCGCCGGGCCGCAGGACCCCGCCGCGCCGCCCGCCGCCCCGGCTCCGGGAGCTCCCGCCGCAGGCGGATCCGCCGGGTCTGCCCCCACCGGACAGGCCCCCGGCCGGCCGGCACCGGGCAGCGTGGCCGCCGATCCACAGTCCGGCACCGCGGTGCCGGCCGCGGGCAACGGTGCCGGCGCGCCGGCGTCGGCCTCGACGTCGGCCACACCGCACCCGTCCCCAACTGGTTCAAACACAGCCGGCTGGACCCAGGCACCGGCTCCGGCCAAGGGCCACTCCGGCAACTCCTCCCTCGAGGCAACCTCGACGTTGGAACCGGCCGGCCTGTCCCCGCTGGTCGGCTGGGGCATCGGCCTGGTGGCGCTCTCGCTCGGCGCCGGCGCCGCGGTCCTCCGGATGCGCCGGAGCTGACAGGACCCGCCTCCCGCGGATGCGCCGGAGCTGACAGGACCCGCCTCCCGCGGATGCGCCCCCACCTCCCGCGCCCCGCATGTGAAATAAAGCACTTCTACGCGCTGTAGAAGTGCTTTTTTTCGACTTAGCTGGGGAGAGGAGGCAGACTGGTATGCATGAGCCACACTTCTGCCGAATCTGTCACTAAAACCGGAATGTCAGCCCCCGGAGAATCAGTCGCCGGGGCATCGGCGCCCGAAGATTCAACTGAGCAGTTCTTCACCCTTTGGACCGTATTCAAGCGGTCAGCGGACATCCTGCGCGGCGCCGATGCCGCTGAGGACTTCGAGGCCCTGATGAAAAGCCTCGCCGACGCCGGAGTTGTCCACCGCGGCAGCTACGACGTCTCGGCGATGCGGGCCGACGCGGACATTATGGTCTGGTTGCACGGTCCCCGGCCGGAAGCGCTGCAGCGGGCAGTGCGGGACATCCGGCGCAGCAAACTGTTCGCCGGCACCGAGATCGTCTGGTCCGCCATGGGCGTGCACCGGGAGGCCGAGTTCGCCAAGAACCACACCCCGGCGTTTTCCCGCGGCGTGGAACCGGCGGAATGGCTCTGTGTCTACCCCTTCGTCCGCTCCTACGAGTGGTACCTGCTCCCGGATGCCGAGCGCGGCGCCATGCTCCGCGACCACGGCATGCTGGGCCGCGATTTCCCCCAGGTCATCTCCAACACCGTCTCCTCGTTCGCCCTCGGCGACTGGGAATGGATCCTCGGACTGGAAGCCCCCGAGCTCGTGGACCTCGTGGACCTGATGCGCCACCTGCGCGCCACCGAAGCCCGGCACCACGTCCGCGAGGAAATCCCCTTCTACACCGGCCGCCGCGTCACCGCCGCCGAGATTGCCGAGGTCCTGGCATGAGCCCGCTCGATCCGCAGGAATCCGCCGCCCCGGTAACCGCCGTGAACACCGTCACCGAGGCCGGCCGGATGGCCCCCAAGGAGTACGACGCAGTGCTCCTCGCCTCCTTCGGCGGACCCGAAGGCCAGGAGGACGTCATCCCGTTCCTCCGCAACGTCACCCGCGGCCGCGGCATCCCCGACGAACGGCTCGAAGAGGTCTCGCACCACTACCGCGCCAACGGCGGCATCAGCCCCATCAACGGACAGAACCGTCAGCTCAAGGCCGGCATCGAGGCCGAACTTGCAGCCCGCGGCATCGCGCTGCCGGTGTTCTGGGGCAACCGCAACTGGGACCCGTACATCCCGCAGACCCTGCAGGAGATCTACGACGCCGGCCACCGCAAGGTGCTCATGCTCACCACGAGCGCCTACTCCTGTTACTCCAGCTGCCGCCAGTACCGCGAGGACATCGGCATGGCGCTGACCGAAACCGGGCTCGACGGCAAGCTCGAGGTCGACAAGGTGCGCCAGTACTTCGACCACCCCGGGTTCGTGGAGCCCTTCATCGAGGGCACCGCCGCCGGCCTCGCCGACGTCCGTGCCCAGCTGGCCGCCGCCGGCACCCCGGACGCCCCCGTGCACATCCTGTTCGCGACGCACTCCATCCCGACCCGCGATGCCGAGGCCGCCGGCCGGTCCGAGGGCGAGCCGCGCACTTTTGAGGAAGACTCCGCCTACGCCGCACAGCACCTGGCTTCCGGCACCGAGATCATCCGCCGGGTGGAAGACGCGACCGGCCTGACCGCACCCTGGTCCCTCGTCTACCAGTCCCGCTCCGGCGCCCCGCACGTGCCGTGGCTCGAACCGGACATCAACGACGCCATCGAGGAGCTCGCAGGCCAGGGCGTCAAGGGCATCGTGATTGTGCCGCTGGGCTTTGTCAGCGACCACATGGAAGTGGTCTGGGATCTGGACACCGAGGCGCTTGAGACCTGCGCCCGGCTGGAACTGGCCGCAACCCGCGTCCCCACGCCCGGAACGCACCGCAAGTTTGTCGCCGGGCTTGTGGACCTCATCTGCGAGCGGACCGTCGCGAACAACATCGCCGAGCGGCCGCACCTGACCACGCTCGGCCCCTGGTACGACGTCTGCCGTCCCCGCTGCTGCGCTAACTTCCGCGGCGAAAAGCCCACCATCGCCGGAGCCGACACCACCGTCGGGACCGGACACGATCCCTACCCGGCCGCACCTGTGGCTTCGGGTTCGGCTGCTGCGGCGGCGGGCCAGGGGACCGCATGAGCGTCCGGATCGGCACGCGCGCCAGCAAACTCGCCCTGACCCAGACCCAGCAGACCGCGGACCAGCTGGCCGCCGTCGGCGGGTTCCCCGTGGAGCTGGTCCATATCCGGACCGACGGCGACGTCCTCAAAGGCTCGCTGTCCCAGATGGGCGGTACCGGCGTCTTCGTCGCCGCGCTCCGCGACGCCCTGTTGCAGGACATCTGCGATATCGCCGTGCATTCGCTCAAGGACCTCCCGACCGGTCCGGCCCTCGGCCTGAGCCTCGCGGCCACACCCCAACGCGTCGACGTCCGGGACGTGCTGTGCGCCCGCGACGGGCTGAAGCTCGCCGACCTGCCGAGCGGCGCGAGCGTCGGCACCGGCTCCCCGCGCCGCGCGGCCCAGCTCCGCGCCGTGCGTCCGGACCTGGACATCCGCGACATCCGCGGGAACGTGGACACCCGGTTGGGACGCGTCCCCGGGCTGTCGGGCAACACGAACGACGCCGTCGTTGACGGCAAGTCAAACGACCTCGACGCCGTCGTGCTCGCAGCCGCCGGACTGCACCGGATCGGCCGGCTCGACGCGGTCAGCGAATACCTTGAGACGGACATCATGCTGCCGGCCGCCGGGCAGGGTGCCCTGGCGATCGAATGCCGCACCGCCGACGCTCCCCGCCGGGCCGGGTCCACGGAAGGCTCCCAGGGCGTGCTGGCGCAGGCCCTCGCGGCCCTCGATGATCCGGACACCCGGCTCGCCGTCACGGCCGAACGGGCTTTGCTGGCCCGGCTGGAGGCCGGATGCGCCGCCCCGGTGGGCGCCTACGCCTACCGCAAGGGCAGCATGCTGCACCTCGAGGCGGTGGTCTGCGCCGTCGACGGCACGGCAACCGTCCGCGACAAGAAAGCCACCGACGGCCTCACCGAAGTCGGGGCAACGCTGCTCGGGATCGAGCTGGCGGAAGTCCTGCTGGCCCGCGGCGCCGCGGACATCGCGGACCTGGCAGCTTCCTGAACCGCGGATCCACCACTTCATGGCACGGCACAGCGACCGCAACCACACGGGCGGCCCAACCGGCATGAGGGTGCCGGAGGGCGCCCGCGTGCTGGTAGCCCGCAGCCCGGACCGCGCGGGGGAACTCGTCACGGCCCTCCGCCGTGTCGGCGCCGAGCCGTTGCTGCTCCCGCTGATTGACTTTGAGCAGGCCAGCGACCAGCACTCCCTCGACGTCGCCTTCGACGCTCTCGGCGCCGGGGCCTACACGTGGCTCGTGATCAGCAGCGTGACCACAGTCCAGGCACTTGAGGCGAAAGCCGCGGAACGCGGCGCCTCCCTCAGCAGCTGGCTGCCCGGCAGCATCCTCGTGGCCACGATCGGCCCGGCGACCCGCCGTGAGCTGGAGTCCCGGGGCATCAGCGTCGACCTTGCGCCCACGGGCCAGCAATCCGGCACGGGCCTGCTCGACATCTGGCCCGCGAACCAGGGCAGCGTGCTCCTGCCCCAGGCGGACATAGCGGACCCGCGGCTCCGCAAGGGCCTCGAGGCCCGCGGTGCGGCCGTCCAGGCCGTCACCGCGTACAACACCGTCGACTATCCTGCCGATCCGCGCCGGGCCCTGCCCGCATTCCCGCCGGCCCCGCCACAGGCGACCTTGTCGCAGGGGATCAGTCCGGCCGGGCAGGACGCGCCGCCGCCCACCGTGCTCACCACGGCCGAGGCGAAAGCCGAAATCGGGGCCGGCCGGCTGCACGCCGTCGTCGCCGCCTCCCCGAGCGCCGCCCGCCGCATCCACGCGGACCTCGGCCCGCTGGGCACCTGCCGTTTCGTCGCCATCGGACGCTCGACGGCGGCCGAGGCGGCCTCCCTCGGACTCAGCGTCGACGCCGTCGCCGAAGAGCCGACGGCGTCCGGCCTGGTTGCCGCCGTCGTGCGGTCCCTTGACCACCAGCAGCCCCCACCGCCTCCGTCAGCCGCAGAGCCCTCAGCAAAGGACACCATATGAGCTTCCCGACCCACCGCCCCCGCCGGCTCCGCACCACCCCGGCCATGCGCCGGCTGACGGCCGAACACCGGCTCTCAGCCTCGGAGCTCATCCTGCCGGCCTTCATCCGCGAAGGCCTGAGTGAGCCCAACCCGATCGCCTCGATGCCCGGCGTGCAGCAGCACACCACCGATTCGCTCAGGCGTGCCGCGGCCGAGGCTGTCCAGCTGGGCGTCGGCGGCATCATGCTGTTCGGCGTCCCCGCCGTCCGGGACGCGCGCGGGACGGCGTCGCTGGACCCCGACGGCGTGCTGAACAAGGCCATCCGGGACGTCCGCGCCGAGGTCGGCGACGACCTCGTGGTCATGAGCGACGTGTGCCTCGACGAATTCACCGACCACGGCCACTGCGGTGTCCTGGACGCCAACGGCTACGTCGACAACGATGCCACCCTGGAAATCTACGGCCAGATGGCGGTTGCCCAGGCCGACGCCGGCGCCCACGTCCTGGGCCCGTCGGGCATGATGGACGGCCAGGTCGCCGTGATCCGGCAGGCCCTGGAGGACGCCGGGCACGCCAACACCGCGATCGTGGCCTATGCCGCGAAATATGCCTCCGCGTTCTACGGCCCGTTCCGCGAGGCCGTCGACTCACAGCTGACCGGCGACCGCCGCACCTACCAGATGGACGCCGCCAACCGCCGGGAGGCCATCCTCGAGGTGGACCTGGACCTGGCCGAAGGCGCCGACATGGTCATGGTGAAGCCTGCCATGAGCTACCTGGACATCCTAGCCGACGTCGCCGCCATGAGCCCGGTCCCCGTGGCTGCCTACCAGATTTCCGGCGAGTACTCGATGATCGAGGCCGCCGCCGCAAACGGCTGGATCGACCGCCGGGCCGCCATCACCGAGTCCGTCCTGGGCATCAAACGCGCCGGCGCCAACATGGTGCTGACCTACTGGGCGAGCGAGCTCGCCGGCTGGCTGAAGGAAATCCGATGAACACGGCCCCCGAATCCGCGGACGCCCCGCTCAAGTCCACACCCACCGCGCCGGTGGGGCCCAACCGCATCCTCCTGGGCCTGAACACGTTCGGCGATGTCGGGGTCTTCCCGGACGGCCATCCCGTCCCGCACGCCCAGGTGCTGCGCCAGCTCCTGGAACAGGCCGAACTCGCGGACCAGATCGGCCTGCACGCCTTCGCGGTGGGGGAGCACCACCGCCGCGACTTCGCTGTCTCCGCCCCGGAGGTATTCCTGGCCGCGGCGGCTGCCCGCACCAAGAACATCCGGCTCGGCTCGGCCGTGACAGTGCTCAGCTCCGATGACCCGATACGGGTGTTCCAGCGCTTCGCCACCGTGGACGCCATCTCCGGCGGCCGGGCAGAGGTCATGCTGGGCCGCGGGTCCTTCATCGAGTCTTTCCCGCTGTTCGGCCTGGACCTGGCGGACTACGAGGTCCTGTTCGAGGAAAAGCTCGAGCTCTTCGACAAGGTCCGGGCGCAGAAACCGGTCCACTGGGAGGGACGCACCCGGCCGGCCATCAGCGGCCTGAGCGTCTACCCGCCGCTGGAACACCACCTGCTGCCGACGTGGATCGGCGTCGGCGGCACGCCCGAGTCGGTGCTGCGCTGCGCCGAGTACGGCTACCCGATCATTTTCGCGATCATTGGCGGCCAACCGCGGTCCTTCGCGCCCCTCGCCAACCTCTACCGTGAGGCCATGGCCAAGTACGGGCACCCGATGCAGCAGATGGCCACGCATTCGCCCGGCCACGTTGCCGCCACGGATGAGGACGCCCGCGAGGAGTTCTTCCCGCACTGGCTACAGCAGCGGAACCGGATCGGGGCCGAACGCGGCTGGGGCCCGGCCAGCCGGGGCGAATTCGACGCGATGTGTACGCCCGAGGGAGCACTCTATGTCGGGTCACCGGAAACCGTGGCCGCGAAGATTGCCCTGCTCAAAAAGAACCTGGGGGTGGACCGCTTTGATCTCAAGTACAGCAACGGCACCCTGCCGCACACGGCCATGATGCGCTCCATTGAACTGTTCGGCACCGAAGTGGCGCCCCGCGTGGCCGCGTTGCTTGGCGCCAACTGAACTGGCCGCGAACTGACCTCGCCGCGAACTGAAAGAATAGGAACCATGACTTCCAGCATGCCTCGCAACGAGGAACTCTTTGACCGTGCCCGCCAGCTGATGCCGGGCGGCGTGAATTCGCCCGTGCGCGCCTTCGGCTCCGTGGGCGGGACGCCGCGGTTCATGGTGTCCGCCAAGGGTGCCTACCTGACCGACGCCGACGGTGCCGACTACGTCGACCTCGTCTGCTCCTGGGGCCCGGCGCTGCTGGGGCACGCCCACCCGGAGGTCCTGGCGGCCGTGCACGCCGCCGTCGACCGCGGTCTCTCCTTCGGCGCCTCCACACCGGACGAGGCCAACCTTGCCGCAATCGTCAAGGAGCGCGTCCCGGCCGCCGAGCGCGTCCGGATGGTCTCCACCGGCACCGAGGCGACCATGACGGCCGTCCGGCTCGCCCGCGGCTTCACCGGCCGCAATCTGATCATCAAGTTCGCCGGCTGCTACCACGGCCACCTCGACGGCCTCCTCGCCGCCGCAGGCTCCGGCCTGGCGACCCTCGCGCTGCCCGGCTCGGCCGGGGTCACCGCCGCGACCGCCGCCGAGACGCTCGTGCTGCCCTACAACGACCTCGGCGCCGTCGAAGCCGCCTTCGCCAAGCACGGTGACAGCATTGCCGCCGTCATCACCGAAGCCGCTCCCGCCAACATGGGCGTGGTCACCCCCGGCGACGGCTTCAACGCCGGCCTCTCCCGGATTACCCGCGAACACGGTGCCCTGCTGATCCTCGACGAGGTCCTGACCGGCTTCCGCACCGGCTACTCCGGCTACTGGGGCCTCACCGGCGGCGCCGCCGGTGCCGCCCAGCCGTGGACCCCGGACCTGCTGACATTTGGGAAGGTGATTGGCGGCGGCATGCCGACGGCGGCTCTCGCCGGACGCGCGGAGGTCATGGACTACCTGGCGCCGCTGGGCCCCGTCTACCAGGCCGGGACTCTGAGCGGTAACCCGGTGGCCATGGCCGCCGGGGTCGCGACCCTCACGCACGCCACCCCCGAGGTCTATTCGTTCGTGGATGCCCGCTCGCTGGAACTCTCCGCGGCGCTGTCCTCCGCACTCGATGCGGCCGGCGTGGACCACTCCATCCAGCGCGCAGGCAACCTGTTCTCCGTGGCCTTCGGCACGGGCGCCCGGGGTGTCCACAACTACGACGACGCCCAGGGCCAGGAAGTGTTCCGCTACGCCCCGTTCTTCCACTCCATGCTGGACTCCGGCGTCTACCTGCCGCCGTCGGTCTTCGAGGCCTGGTTCCTCTCCGCCGCGCACGACGACGCCGCGATGAACCGGATCTTCGACGCCCTGCCGGCAGCGGCTAAGGCGGCGGCCGGCGCCAAGCCGTAGCCTCAGCCCTTAAATGACTGATGGCACCCGCCGCTGCGGGTGCCATCAGTCATTTAAGCTGCCGTGACGCTGGAGCGAACTACAGAACGTCCGCGAGGAACCCCTGCAGCCGCTCGGTCCGCGGGCTGGTAAAGATCTGTTCCGGGGGACCGGACTCGACGACGACGCCGGCGTCCATGAACGTCACGGTGTCCGAGACATTGCGGGAGAAGCCCATCTCGTGGGTCACCACCACCATGGTCATGCCGCCCTTGGCGAGGTCGGCCATCAGCGCCAGCACACCCTTGACGAGCTCGGGGTCGAGGGCGGAGGTGGCCTCATCGAAGAACATCACCTCCGGCTTCATGGCCAGGGCGCGGGCAATGGCGACACGCTGCTGCTGGCCGCCGGAGAGATTGGCAGGACGCGCGTCGGCCTTGTGTTTGAGCCCCACCAGGTCGAGCTGCTCGAGTGCCTCGGCCCGGGCCTGCTCCGCCGGCAGCTTGCGCAGCTTCCGCAGCGCCAGCGAGACGTTGTCCACCACGGTCTTGTGCGGGAACAGGTTGAACTGCTGGAACACCATGCCGATCCGCTGGCGCAGCTCGTCCGGGTTGTCCTTCAGGACCGAGCGGCCATCGAGCAGGATGTCGCCCTGGTCCGGTTCGATCAGACGGTTCATGACACGCAGCAGCGTGGATTTTCCTGAGCCGGAGGGCCCGATCACCGAGGCAGTGGTGCCCTTCTCGACATGAAGGTCGATGCCGCGGAGGACATGGTTCGTGCCGAAGGACAAGTGCAGGTTCTTGCCGGTCAGCGAGCCGGAGGCGAATTCGCTCATGGCTGTGCTCCCTTCCCGATCAAGGCCGCGGCGTCGTCAGGCTGACGCTTCTCCGGACGGCCGGTGCGCAGACGCTTGTCGATGTAGTTGACCAAGTGGGTGAGCGGAACGGTCAGGATGAGGTACATGAACGCGGCGGCAACCAGTGGCGAGAGGTTTCCCGTATTGGCGGCGGCGTCGTTACCGATCCGGAAGATCTCGCGCTGGCTGGCGATCAGGCCCAGCAGATAGATCAGGGACGAGTCCTTGATCAGCGCGATGAACTGGTTGACCAGGGCCGGGAGCACGCGCCGGACGCCCTGTGGAATCACCACGAGGCGCATAGACGAGCCATAGCTGAAGCCCAGGGCCCGGGACGCCTCCAGCTGGCCCTTTTCCACGCTCTGGATGCCCGAGCGGAAGATCTCGCCGATGTAGGCCGCCGCCATGAGCGTCAGGGCGAAGATGGCCAGCGGGAACGGGTTCGTGGATCCGGTCGCTACCCGGACTATGGGTCCGAGCCCGAGGCCGATGAGGAGGATGATGACAATAGCCGGAACGCCGCGGAAGATGTCCGTGTAGATCCGGGAGAGCCACCGCAGCGGCGTCAGGCGGGACGTGCCCATGACGGCCAGGACCATGCCCAGGATGCACCCGAGCACGCCCGAGGAAACCGCCAGGATCAGGGTGTTGGGCAGGCCGAACATAATCATGTTCGGCAGGACGGCTGCCATCGCCTCCCAGTCAAAGAAGGTCTTTACGAGTTGATCGAGTGCATCCATGGACTAGGACTTCGGAACGGTGACAGCCTTGGAGCCCGGGGACCACGTGGCCGGGGTTTCGCGGTCCGGGTACCATTCCTTGGTCAGCTTGGACCAGGTGCCGTCGGCAATCACGGCGTCGAGGCCGGAGTTCAGCGCGTCGATGAGCGGCTGGTTTTCCTTGTTCACGGCGTACGCGGTGAAGTTCTGGGTGTTTACAACCGACTCGGCGATGACCGTGCCGTCGCCTTCCTTGACCTGGCCGGTAGCCTGCTGGGACGGAGCGACCCAGGCGTCGACCTGGCCGTTCTTCAAGTTGGCGTACGCGGTGTTGTAGTCCTCGAAGCGGACGGGCTCGATCTGGAGGGTGTTGGTGACGTAGTCATCCTGCACCGTGCCCTGGACCACGGCGATGCGGGTGTCCTTGGTCAGGTCCTTGAACCCCTTGATGTTGGAGTCCTTCTTGGCGACCACGGCCATGTAGCCGAAGTCGTAACCGTTGGTGAAGCCCACGGTCTTGCGGCGCGCGTCAGTGGTGGAGATCGAGGAGGACCCGAGGTCGAACTGCTTGTTCTGAACCTGGGCGAGCAGCGAGGCGAAGCCGGTCGCCTTGAACTCCACCTTGAGGCCCAGCTTGTCCGCAATGGCGCGCAGGAGCTCGTTGTCGTAGCCGGTGAACTTGCCCGACTTGTCGATGTAGATGTTCGGCGGGGCGTCCGAAAGGGTGCCCACAGTCAGGGTTCCGTCGCTGATCAGGCCGAGCTTGGACTTGTCAATCTGGTCCAGGGGAGTGACGTCCTTGGTCGTGTATTTGTCCAGGGACTTCTGGTCGCTGCCCTGGAGGGCATCCGTCGGTGACGCCGTTGACTGGGCCGAACCGCCGCCGCAGGCTGCAAGGGAAACCGCCACGGCGATGGCCACGGGAACGGTGGTCAGCCACTTCAAGGCTTTGCTTTTCATCACGCAATCACTTTCGTCTGAAATTCAGTGGGTCGCGGGAGGCTCATCGGGCCCCCGGCCGCTGGCTTGGGCGCCGGGTGGAGCAGACACGCCGCGAAAGATAATTGTGTCATCCGACGTGGGCGCCCATTCAATCCGAACAAATCAGAGATGATGTGTGCGTTCTGCGAACTATCTTCAGGATCGTGTGCGATCGGCGCTGATCCTGATAGTGCTGGCGGGGTGGCGCGGAATCATCGGCGCCGGAGCGGGCGGCAAGTGGAAGCCCCGGGCCGTGTGACCTCCGTCGCAATCACTGGATTTGCGCGCAGCGGGGGACTAGTTAAGCCGTTCCGCCGGCGAACGTTTCGTTTTAAGAAGTGCTCCCGCGCCGGGGCCCAGCGTCCGGAATCCCGGCGTTCGGAAATCCTAGAAGTCGCCCCGGCTGGCGTCCTCGGGAGGCAGGACGGGCCAGTCGCCTTCGATCACGGCGGCCGGCTTCGTCTTGCGCAGGTAGCTTTGGAAGTCCGCGGCCTGGGCAGAGGCCCATTCGACCTGGAGCTGGTGCAGGTTGCCCGCCGGCATCCTGAGCTTAGGGAATTTTCCGGCCATGGCATCGAGCATCCGAAGGGTTGCCAGGGCATCGGCCGCGGAGGTATGCGCGTTGTCCAGATTGACGCCGTACTCCTCGCACAAGGCGGTGAGCGTGCGCTTGCCCTTGCGGTAGCGGTCCACCTGTTTGTTCATGACGTACGGATCCAGCACGGGGAAGCGGCTCAACTGCGGGACGCCGTAGCGGGCCGACTCGGCGGCGAGCACCGTGAAGTCGTAGCTGGCGTTGAAGGCGATGACCGGCACACCCGTGTCGAAGAGCTCCTGGAGCACGGCGGCGACCTCCCGCGTCACTTCCGCGGCGGGGCGGCCTTCGCTGCGGGCCTTCTCGGTGGTGACGCCGTGGATGTCGCTGGCCTCGGTGGGAATCTCAACCCCGGGGTCCGCGAGCCACTCGTGTTCCTGGACAATCCCGCCGTCGGAGTCCACCACGGTGATGGATGCTGTGACAATCCGCGCCGCGCGGGAGTTCCGCCCGGTGGTTTCGAGGTCGAAGGCTGCGCGGGGGAGGGTGTTCCAAGTGCTCATGCTTCAACGCTACCTGCTGCCACTGACAGTTCCTGACCGGGGTGGCGGCGTGCCGTCTCCGCCTGCCGTCCCGGCGCTGTTCCGGAGTCCGGAACGGCTAGGCTGGACCGATGCGGACGGAGTATGTGGAGGCGGTGCTGGAGCTCGTGGCGTTGATCCCGGCCGGCACGGCGGTGGCCTACGGCGACGTTGCGGAACTCCTCGGCGCCGGCGGCCCGCGTCAGGTCGGATCGGTCATGAGTCACTATGGCAGCAGCGTGCCCTGGTGGCGTGTCCTGAAATCCAGCGGAGACGCCCCGCCCGGCCTGGAGCACGAGGCGTTGGGCCTTTATCTGCAGGAGGGGACGCCGCTGCTGGGCCGTTACGAGGACTTCCGCCGGACCGGCGAGGGGCGCTGGCGTGTTGACTTGGCCTCCGGCCGGTGGGCGCCCACCGACGCCGATTTCGACCGGATCGATGCCATCGCGGAGCGGCTCGAGCGGGAGTCGCATAAATTGTCGGTACCCGATGATGAAATGACTGTGTGAGTACCCCCAGCCACCTTGAACCAAGCCTGCAGCGGTCCGGGTCCCGTCCCCTTCCCGGGGCGGGGCGCGCAACGGGAGCGGGGCTGCGCCTGTTGCCGCCCCGGACCCAGCACAGCGCGGTGCCGGTGCTGTCACCGGACCAGCTTGCCGCCGTCGAGGTCCCGCCCGGCTCCGGCCCCGTCCTGGTGCCCGGTGCGCCCGGCACCGGCAAGTCGACGGTCCTTGTCGAGGCTGCCGTCCGCCGCACCCTGCGCGATGGCCTGGATCCGGAGCGGATGCTCATCCTGGCTCCCGGGCGGCTCGCCGCGGATACGCTCCGCGACCGGTTCACGGCCCGCCTGGACCGGAGCCTGAGCACGACGCCGGCACGGACCTGGGCGTCATATGCCTTCGATCTGATCCGCCGGGCCAAGGCCGAGGGCCTCCTGCCGCTTCCGCGCCAGCCGAAGCTGCTCTCCGGCCCGGAACAGGACCTGATCATCAAGGAACTGCTGGAGGGCCATGCGCTGCCCGGCCTCGAGCTGCCCTGGCCCGAGGACCTGGGCGCCGCCCTGCAGACCCGCGGTTTCCGGCAGGAAGTGCGCCAGCTCTTTGACCGGATCATCGAATCCGGGCGGACCGCCGAGGACCTTGTGGCCTTGGCCCGGCAGTGCAACCGGCCGGACTGGATTCCGGCGGCCGCCCTGTACTCCGAATACCGCGATGTCCTGGACCTGCGCATGCCCGAGGCCTTCGACCCCGCCGGCATCATCACTGCCGCGCGCCAGATCTTCCAGGACTCACCCGATTTCCTCGCCGCCGAACGCGACCGCCTGCAGCTGATTCTCGTGGATGACATCCAGGAGGCGAACCCGGCGGTCTTCGAATTGCTCGCCGACATCGCCGCCGGCAAGGATGCCATCATCACTGCCTCGCCGGACACCGTGGTTCAGGGCTTCCGCGGGGCACGTCCCGATCTCGTGGCGGAGCTTCCCGGCCTCCTGGCACCTGACGGGACGATCCTGGAACGACCCCTGTGGACGGCGCATCGGCAGGACCCGGCCGTGGCGGAGGCATGGCTGGCAGTGGCCGGGCGCATCTCCCGCAGGTCCGGCGGGCAGTCCGCCCGCCGGCTCGAACAGCCCGGACCGGTGCCGGCGCCGGACGGGCAACCAGTCCCGACACCGGACAGAGCCGCCGGCGCCCGGGCGGGGACGGTCGAGGCCCACCTGCTGCCCTCCCCGGTCCACGAGCTGCGGTATGTGGCCCAGCGGATCCTCGAAGCCCAGCTGAACGACGCCCGGGAACTCGGGGACATCGCCGTGATCGTGCGCAACGGCGGCCAGCTCAGCCAGTTGCAGCGGTACCTGGCCGGCCAGGGGATCCCGGTCCGGATTCCCGTCGCCGAATCCGCCGTCCGGGACGAGGTCGCGGTCCGTCCGCTTCTCGATGCCTATGCGGTGGCCCTGGACCCTGCCGTGCTCACACCCGAGTCAGCGGTGTCCTTGCTGACGTCCCGGATAGGCGGCGCCACCGCGATTGAACTGCGGAGGCTGCGGCAGTCGCTGCGCCGGGAGGAACTCCTGGGCGGCGGCGGGCGCACCAGCGACGCGCTCCTGGTCGAAGCCCTGCTGGAGCCGGGGGCGCTCGCAACGCTGGGCATCGAGGGGCACTCGGCCCGCCGGATTGCCCGGATGATCGCAGCGGGCCGGGACGCCGCCGGTGCCCCCGGAGGCAACGCCGAGACGGTGCTCTGGGCGCTCTGGCATTCCACCGGCCTGGCCTCCCGCTGGACCGACGCCGCCCTCGCCGGAGGCTCAGCCGGTGCCCGGGCCGACCGTGACCTTGATGCCATGATGGCGCTGTTCCATACCGCGGAACGCTTTGTGGACCAGCTGCCGGGTTCCGGCCCGGAGCAGTTCCTTGAATACCTGCTCAGCCAGGAACTTCCCATGGATACCCTGGCCGCCCGGGCGCAGCTGGAAGACGCGGTGGAGCTCATGACCCCTGCCAGCGCGGCCGGCCGCGAATGGCCGGTGGTCATTGTGCCCGGACTTCAGGAAGGCGTGTGGCCCAACACCCGGTTGCGCGGAGAACTGCTCGGCAGCACGTTGTTCGCCGACGCCGTCGAACACGGCGTGGAGTATGCCCTGCGACTGGATCCGCAGAGCCGGCTGCGCGAAATACGCTATGACGAGCTCCGGAGCTTTTCCACGGCAGTGTCCCGCGCCCGGGAGGTGCTGATCTGCACGGCGGTGTCCTCGGAGGACGAGCAGCCGTCCTCGTTCCTGGACTATGTGGCGCCGTTGCGGCCCGGGCAGGACCGCCGGGGCTTTACCCCGGTCGAGCGTCCGCTGACGCTCCGGGCGCTGGTAGCGGAACTGCGGCAGTACGCCCAGCTCGACCCGAGGGCGGCCGAATCGGCGGAAGCCGCGGCCGTCCTGGGGGGCCTGGCCACGGCCCAGCCGCCGGTTCCGGGCGCGCACCCCGCGAGCTGGTGGGGGCTGGCGGAGTTGTCCTCGGAGGAGGCGGTGGTTCCGCCGGGCGGTACCGTGTTCGTGTCGCCCTCGAAGGTCGAAACCGTGCAGAAATCTCCGCTGGACTGGTTTGTCCAAGCCGCCGGCGGTGAAGCCGCCACCGATTTTGCCCGCAGCCTCGGAACGCTGGTCCACGCCATTGCGCAGGACCTCCCGGACGCCTCGGGAAGCGAATATGTCGCCGAACTCGTCCGGCGCTGGCCCACGCTGGGGATGAAGGACAACTGGGAAGGCAAACTGGACTTCCAGCGAGCCGAGTCCATGGTCCGCAAGCTCGCCCAGTATGTCCTCGTGATGCGCAGCGAGGGCCGGAGCCTGATCGGCGTCGAACAGGACTTTGAGGTGAAGCTGCCGGACGTTCCGGCGGAGGCCGCTTCCACACAGGCCGGATCCGATCCGGGCGAGGGCGGAAGCGCCGGTCCGGCGCGGCCCGCCGTGCTCAGGGGCCAGGTCGACCGGCTGGAGATCGACGCCGAGGGCCGGCTGGTGATCATCGACCTCAAGACCGGCAAACGCCAGCCCGGCAAAGCGGATCTGGACCGGCACCCGCAGCTCGGTGCCTACCAGGCCGCCGTGCTGGCCGGCGGCTTCGCGGGTCCCGACGACGGTCCGCCGCCGCTGCCGGGCGGCGCCGTCCTGGCCCAGCTGGGCACCACCACCAAGAGCCCCGGCATCCAGGCCCAGGCACCGCTGGATCCGCAGGACAACTGGGCACTGGAGATGGTCGGCGACGCCGCCCGCGTGATGTCCGGCAGCGTTTTCCAGGCCCGCCACGATCCGTCCAAGGGAGGCCACGGCGGCCACGGCTGCCGGCTCCCTGAAGTGTGCCCGCTGTGCGTGCGGGGAAAGCAGGTTACTGAATGAGCCCCGAGGCGCCGGCAAGCGGCCCGACCGACCCGCATCCGGCACCGGCTCCCCTCCCCGAGCCCCTTCCTGAGCCGCGGTTCAGCCCGGAAGAGCTGTCGGCACTGCTGGGGGAGGGGAACAGCCCCACGGCCGAACAGTCCCTGATCATTTCCTCGCCCCTCACGCCGCGGCTCGTGATCGCCGGGGCGGGCTCGGGGAAGACCGCCACCATGGCGGACCGGGTAGTGTGGCTCGTCGCCAACGGCTGGGTCCGGCCGGAGGAAGTCCTCGGCGTCACCTTCACCCGCAAGGCCGCCGGTGAACTCGCCTCGCGGATCCGGGCCAAGCTGGCCGCGCTGGCGCGCATCGCGGCGGCCGACACCGGGAACACGCTCTTCCCTGCCGGGCTGCTGAGCGCGGATGCGCTCGAACCCAAGGTCTCCACCTACCACTCGTATGCGAGCGGCATTGTGTCCGACTACGGTCTCCGCCTCGGCGTCGAACGCGACGTCGTGCTGCTCGGCGGCGCCCAGTCGTTCCAGCTCGCCAGCGAGGTGGTGGAAGCCTTTGACGGGGACTACGAACACTTCCGGTCCGCCAAATCAACGCTCGTCAAGGCCGTGATCCAGCTGGCGGGAGAGTGCTCCGAGCATTTGCAGGACCCGGCCCAGGTCCGTGGCTGGCTCTTGGAGCGGGTCGCCGTGTTCGAGTCGCTCCCGTACGTCGCAGAAGCCAAGAAGAACCCCACCCAGGCTGCGGGCGAGCTCAGCGCGATGCTTCGCACGCGGGCCAGCGTCGCGGACATGGTGGGCCGCTATTCCGAGGCGAAGCGCGCCCGCGGCGCCCTGGACTTCGGTGACCTGGTGGCCCTGGCGGCGCGGGTGGCCAGTGAGATTCCGGTCGCCGCCCAAACAGAGCGTCAGCGTTACAAGGTGGTGCTTCTCGATGAGTTCCAGGACACCTCGCACGCCCAGTTGGTGCTGTTCTCCCGGCTCTTCGGCGACGGCCATGCGGTTACCGCGGTGGGGGACCCGAACCAGTCCATCTACGGATTCCGGGGAGCGTCCGCCGGGCAACTCTTCCATTTCGTCCGCGAATTCCCGATCCTCGTCAGCAGCGAAGGCACCGTCACCGCCAATGGCGGCGAAGGCACCGACACCGCCAATGGCGGGGAAGGCACCGACACCGCCAATGGCAGCTCGCGGGACCGGGGCAGCGGGCAGGCCCGGCGCTTTGCCGTGGCGCCCACCTCCTACTTGACTACAGCGTGGCGCAACGGACGCAACATCCTGGCCACGGCCAACCTCATTTCGGCGCCCCTGAGCAAAGCGGCGGCGAACCTCGGGGCCGCCGGGGCCCGGGAAAGCGCCGACGCCGTCGAGGTCCCGCCACTGCAGCCCAGCCCGGCCGCGGTGGACGGCAGGGTGGTGATGGGACGGTTCGCCACGGACGAAGCCGAGGCCGCGGCGATCGCAGGCGACGTGCTGAAATTTCGCGTGACGGACTTCGACGCCGCGCACTCCGCCGACCCGGTTCCGCCGGCCATGGCTGTCCTGTGCCGGCGCCGGGCACAGATGGAATGCATCCGCCGCGAGTTCGAAGTCCGGGGCATTCCCTATGAAATCGTTGGGCTCGGCGGGCTGTTGGACACGCCGGAAATCATCGATCTTGTCGCCACGCTCCGGGTCCTGGCCGACCCGGGCCGCTCGGACTCCCTCATGCGCCTGCTGGCCGGCGCGCGGTGGCGGATCGGCCCGGCGGACCTGATGGCCCTGCGGGACTGGTCGAGTTTCCTGGCCCGCCGTCGCAGTCGCCCCGGCGGCCTGGAGGCCGGCGACGCCGGACAGGGTGCCGAGGATGACGGGCGTGCCGCCGAGGACGCGCTGGATGACGCTGTGATCGAAGGCGACATCACGGACGCCGCCAGCCTGGTCGAGGCCCTGGACTGGCTGCCCCGCGACGGCTGGACCTCGGCGCACGGACGCAGACTGAGCCCGGAGGCCCGGGACCGTCTGCAGCGGCTCTCGGACGAGCTCCGGCAGTTGCGCAGCTACATGGGGGACGACCTCACCACTTTGCTCGGGGAGGTCGAACGGGCGATGCTCCTGGACATCGAAGTCGCGGCCCGGCCCGGGATCAGCATCCATCAGGCCCGCCGCAACCTGGACGCCTTCCAGGACGCGGCGGCCGGGTTCCTGCACACCTCCCAGCGGGTAGATGTCCTGGCGTTCCTCGCATGGCTGGAAGCTGCGGCGGCCGAGGAAAACGGTCTGGATGCCGCAGCGCCGGAGGTGAACCACGAAGCCGTCCAGCTGCTGACCGTGCATGCCTCCAAGGGGCTGGAATGGGATGTCGTGTTCGTTCCCGGGCTCAATTCCGGGGCGTTCCCCAGCAGCCGCGACTCGCGGTGGAGCAGCGGCAGTGCGGCACTGCCGTGGCCGTTGCGCGGCGATCGCACCGATTTGCCCCAATGGGACCTGGACCAGCCGGACCAAAAAGGCTGGCTTGACGCCGAGAAGGAGTTCAAGTCGGCCGTCCAGGCGCACGGCGAGGCCGAGGAACGGCGCCTGGCCTACGTGGCGTACACCCGTGCCAAACACGTGCTCTGGCTATCGAGTGCCGCGTGGGTGGGGTCCCGGGCCGGTTTGGCGGAGATGTCTCCCTTCCTTGCCGGGCTCGAGGGCCTCACCGCCGACGGCGCGGCCGAAATCCATCCGCTGTCCGTCAGCGAGGACGCGCTGCCGGCCGAAAGCCCCCTGACCTCTGAACTCGAAGTCGCCGCCTGGCCCTATGATCCGCTGGAGGGCCCGCATGACCCCCGGACGGGAAAACGGCTGCGGCTTGTCCCGGGCCGGCGGGCGGCCATGGAATCCGCAGCGGCCCGTGTCCTGCAGGCAATGGCATCCGGCCCGGATGGCGCGGACGCCGGAAAACGTCCCGTCCTGCGCGGTCCCGCCGCCGGGTGGGCGCAGGAGGCGGCCACTTTGCTGGAACGCCGCTCCCGGCGTTCGGTGGTCCAGGATGTGCATCTGCCCGGGCACATCTCGGCGTCGACTCTCGTGGACCTGGAAGATGACCCAGGCTCCGTTGTGGCCCGCCTGCGCAGGCCGATCCCGCGCGAACCGGGGATGTCGGCGCGCAAGGGCACGGCCTTCCACGCCTGGGTGGAGGAATACTTCGGCGCCGCCGGGATGCTGGACCTGGGTGAGGCAGCCGGCGCTGACGACCACATCGACGAGGCCTACGGCCTGGATTCCATGGTGGAAACTTTCCGTCAGTCCGAGTGGGCCCACCGCGCCCCCGCCCACGTCGAGGTCCCGGTCGAGACACGGATCGGCGACGTCGTGGTCCGGGGCAGGATCGACGCCGTGTTCCGCGACGCCGACGGCCGCTGGGATCTTGTGGACTGGAAGACCGGCCGCCGCCCCTCGGCGGCCCAACTGAAGGTCAAGGCAGTCCAGCTCGCCGTCTACCGGCTGGCCTGGGCCCGGCTCAAGGGGGTCCCGTTGGAGGACGTCCGGGCCGCTTTCTATTACGTGGCCGACAACCAGGTGGTCCGCCCCCATGACCTCGGATCAGCGGAAAAGCTTGAGGAAATCGTGTCGGCGGCGCTAGGGAGGACAGCGACGCACAGCGGCGCCTAGCGGATGTCAGCCGGCCGGAGAAAGCCCGCCGAACGATCCGGGCGGGGCAGTACACCTGAACCGGCCGGCAGCCGTCGCTAGCGGGACGCGGAGTCGACCACCGTGATTGCGGCGGTTGACGTGTTGTCACCGGACCCGGGCTGGACGACGGCGATCGATTGCGTCGATGTGTCGGTACCGGCTGGAACCGCGGCCCCGGCGTCGCTGTCACCGGCCTCACTGACCTTCCCGGAGTCCGGGTCGGGGGCCGCCGCCTGCGGGGCGCCGTCCAGCGCGGCATCAGCGCTGGAGGGCACGGAGGACTTGGCGGCGCCGGGGATTGCGGTGATGTCGGCGGACGCACCTGCGGCCTTACCGGCGCCCGGCTCGGCGCTTGCCTGGTCGCCTGCTTCAGCGGCTGCGGTTGTGTCTGCTATGGGCTGGGGGACAGCCGCCGGTTCGTCAGCCCCCGTTTCGCGGGGGATAGGCGTGACGTGCACAGCGGGCCTGGCACTGATGCCGGCAGTGGCATCATCAGCCGGAGCGCTGCCCGTGACCGGCTCCATAGGCAGCAGCGTGACCTTGCTGACGGCGGGCGCCGTCCCGTTGGCCGCTGGGGCCGGCGCGGCCGGGACCGTCGGCGCATCGACATGAGCACCGGCGTCGGCAATGGCTTGTTCTGTGCCGGGTTCGGGTGCCGCGACCGGCTGCGGCAGCGGTTCCACGCTGATCGGCTGGCCGCCGTGTTCGGCCACGTCCTCGGCCAGTGTGGCGAGCATGGATTCCGCCTCGTCGATCATTTCCTGATTGCCGGCGGCCATGCCCTTGACCAGATACTGCGCCAGGGCGAATTCGGCGGAGAGCGCGGCCCGCCGCAACAGGTGCGCATCGGGCGCGTCGCGCCGGCTGGAGGTGTAGTGATCCAGGACCGCGTTCACAAAGTCCTGTTCGTTGGAGGCGACCAGCCAGGCCATGTCGTCCGCCGGGTCACCGATGCGCAGGTCGGTCCAGCCCGTCACTGCGGTCACGCGCTCACCCTCGACCAGCAGGTTGTCCTCGTGGAGGTCGCCGTGAACGACGCAGGGATTGAAGCGCCAGAGCGAGACGTCTTCCATGGCGTGTTCCCAGCGCCGCAGCAGCAGCGGCGGGATTTTTCCGGTCGTGGCCGCCTGGTCCAGTTCATTGAGGCGCCGCTGGCGGAATTCGTTGGGCGTGTAGCTCGGCAGATCGGCGTTGCTCACGATTGACCGTGGGAGGTCATGGATCGCGGCCAGGGCCGCCCCGATTTCGCGGGCCAGTGCGGGAGAGCCGTTGCTGAGCTCGTCCAGGGAGCGGGTGGCGCCGGCCAGGTGCGAATAGACAAACGTGCTGAGCTGGCCTTGCCGGACCGTTCCCGCCACTGTGGGCATGAGGAACGGGAGCTCGGCCCGGATGCCGGGAGCGAACGCACGCAGCACCAGGAATTCGGTTTCCAGCCGGGCGCTCGCTTCGGCATGCCGGGGGGAGCGGACGCGCCAACGCTTGCCCTCAGAGTCCAGCAGGAGGGCCGCGTCGAAGTCCGCCGGATCGTCGGGCGCAGAGCTGACGGCGGTCGGGGTCAGGCCGGGTACCGCCGCCGTTGCTACAGCTGCCAGTTCGATTGGTTTCCTTCTCACCCTTCCACGGTAGATTGAGCGGCGCCCAAGTCGGCGATGCACTCCGGCGAGTCTTGAGATCGGGGACAAATCGGAGGGAAATAGGCGCTGAATCCGGGGCAGGCGGCTTGTCCCGCACATGCTGTGGAGCGCCCGGCGGCATGGTCGGCAAATGTCAATTGTCTGCCCGAGTCAGTACGGTGGGTGTATGAGTCTTGCGGAGTCAGCGGCATCACAGCAAACACCCTCCGAATCCCCGGCATCCGACGGTGCGGCGCCGCCGCTGCATCTCCTGCCGGCAAACCACCTCATGGAGACGGTCCTTCCCGTGCGCCCGGCCCTGATCGACCGCGGATCCGCGGCGCGGGTGAAACCCGGAATGCTCGCGGAGCTGGTCGGTTCAGGCGCGGCGCAGGCCGTGGTGCTCTCCGGCAGGCAGGCCCTCGTCAGCGGCAACAGCCTCGTGCTCCTCAACGCGGCCGAGCTCTCCGGGCACCTGGCCAACACCCCGTACGCTCCCGAACACGTGATTTACCTCGGTTCCGCCCTGGCCGGTTCGGACCTCGACGCCGGCACCGAGCTTGTCCTCTTTGTCCTCCCGCTTCAGTTCGAAGTCCAGGCCGAGGAATTCGAGGCTCACGTGGCCGGCGTTCCGAGCGATGCGCAGTGGGTGGGTTTCCGCGAAATCGCGGCACGCCTGAACGCCACGGACACTGCGCTGTTCATCGAAGCCAGCGCCATCGCCAACTGGCATTCCACCCACACGCACTGCCCGCGCTGCGGCACTCCCACGCAGCCGGAAACCGGTGGCTGGGTCCGGCGGTGCCCGGCCGATAACTCCGAGCACTTCCCCCGGACGGATCCGGCCATCATCGTCACCGTGGTGGGCCCCGACGGGAGACTGCTGTTGGGCGGAGGCGGCCCACTCGACGCCCGGAACTATTCGACCCTCGCCGGCTTCGTCGAACCGGGGGAGTCGCTCGAACAGGCCGTGCAGCGCGAAATCGGCGAGGAAGTCGGGGTCCGCGTCACCGCGTCCCAGTATCTTGGATCGCAGTCCTGGCCGTTTCCCGCCTCCCTGATGCTCGGCTTCACGGCCACCACGCCGGACACCGAAGCCCGGCCCGACGGCGTCGAGGTCACCAGGGCACGGTGGTTCAGCCGGAGCGAACTGCAGGACGCCGTCCTCAGCGGCGAGATCGTCATTTCCAGCAGGCTCTCCATCGCCCGGTCCCTTATTGAACACTGGTACGGCGGCGTCATTCAGGACGCCGCGGACAGCGCCTGACACTGCCCCATACAGGCTGACACCGCCTGCCCCTATCCGCAGGACACCGACTACCGACTGAGCAGCAAAAGTGACCACAGAGAAATTGAACTTCAGCACCATCCCCGGCGGGGAACCGTCGGGCGGCACGACGTCGGGCGATGCCCCGCCTGCCGATGCCCCCGAACCTGACGGCCGTTCGCTGGAGGAACGGATCCTCGGCGGCCTCGACGCCGAGCAGCGCGAGGTTGCCGGCACCCTCCAGGGGCCCATGTGTGTCCTGGCCGGTGCCGGGACCGGCAAGACCCGCGCCATCACGCACCGGATCGCCTACGGCGTGCACTCAGGGGTGTACAGCCCGCAACGGCTCCTCGCTGTCACCTTCACGGCCCGGGCTGCCGCCGAGATGCGCAGCCGGCTCCGTGACCTCGGCGTCGGCAACGTTCAGGCCCGTACCTTCCACGCCGCGGCGCTGCGCCAGTTGCAGTTCTTCTGGCCGCAGGCGGTCGGCGGCACCTTGCCCAACCTGCTGGACCACAAGGCACAGATGATTGCCGAGGCCGCGCGGCGGCTCCGGCTCAGCACGGACCGCGCCTCCATCCGGGACCTCGCCTCCGAAATCGAGTGGGCCAAGGTATCCATGCTGACCCCGGCGAACTATCTGGAGAACGCCCAGGGCCGGGGCAATCCGGGCGGCTTCGACCTGACGGCCGTGGCACGGGTCTTCCAGTCCTATGAGGACGTCAAGACCGACCGCAACGTCATCGACTTCGAGGACGTGCTGCTGATCACCGTGGGGATCCTGCAGGAGGACCCAAAGGTGGCAGCGACCGTCCGGGAACAGTACCGGCATTTCGTCGTCGACGAGTACCAGGACGTCTCGCCGCTGCAGCAGCGGCTCCTGGAGCTGTGGCTCGGCGGACGCGACGAGCTCTGCGTCGTGGGCGACGCCAGCCAGACCATCTACTCCTTCACCGGCGCCTCCCCGAAGCACCTGCTTGGGTTCAAAGCGATGTATCCCGAGGCCCACGTCGTTAAGCTGATCCGGGACTACCGGTCCACGCCCCAGGTAGTCAGGCTCGCCAACGACCTCCTCGCCGGCCGGCGCAGCGGCGGCCCGGTGGCGGACGCCGCCTGGGCCACGCCTTTGCAGCTCGTAGCGCAGCGGCCGGCGGGCCCGGTGCCACGGTTCACCGAATGCTCGGATGACGAGGCGGAGGCCGCCACTGTCGCCGCGCGGATCCGCGAACTCCTCGACGCCGGAACACCGGCGAGCCAGGTCGCCGTGCTCTTCCGCACCAACGGGCAGTCCGAAGCCTACGAACAGGCTCTGGCCTCGGCGGGGATCGGCTACCAGCTGCGCGGCGGTGAGCGGTTCTTCGCGCGGAAGGAGGTCCGGGACGCCATCCTGCAGCTCCGGGCCGCGACCCGGGCGGTGGCTGAAACCGCCACGCCCGAGCCGCTGGGGCAGCTGGTCCGGGACATCGTCGCCTCCCTGGGCTACACGGACGCGGCGCCGCACAGCGGCGGCGCTCTCCGGGAGCGCTGGGAATCGCTGGCCGCCCTCGTGGCGCTGGCCGACGAACTCGTGATCAGCAGGGGCCCGCAGTTCTCGCTCCCGGACTTTGTCAACGAGCTCCAGGAACGGTCCCTGGCCCAGCACGCACCGACTGTGCAGGGCGTTACCCTGGCATCGCTGCACGCCGCCAAGGGCCTGGAATGGGACGCCGTGTTCCTGGTCGGGCTGAGTGAGGGCCTCGTGCCGATCTCGTTCGCGGACACTCCGGAAGCGGTGGACGAGGAACGCCGGCTCCTGTACGTCGGGATCACCCGCGCCCGCGAACACCTGTCCCTGTCCTGGTCCACTGCCCGGACACCCGGCGGACGCGCCAACCGCAAGCCCTCGCGCTTCCTGGACGGCCTGCGCCCCGACTCGGTGGCCAGCTCCCACCTGCGGGGCAAGGGCCCGGCGCCGCGCCGGAAGGCGGCCGTTCCGGCGTCGTGCCGGGTCTGCGGCAGCATGCTCTCCAGCGGCGCGGAGCGCAAGGTGGGCCGCTGCAACCAGTGCCCGCCCAGTTACGAGGAACAGACGTTCGACGCGCTCAGGCAGTGGCGGAAGGACGTGGCCCTTGAGGCGGACGTCCCGGCATTCGTGGTGTTCACCGATGCCACCCTGACCGCGATCGCCGAGGCGCGCCCCGAGTCGCTGGAGCAGTTGGCCAAACTCGCCGGCGTGGGTCCATCCAAACTGGAGAAGTACGGCGAGGCCGTTCTGACAGTCCTGGCCGAAAGCACGGTTCAGTGATGCCCGGTTCAGTGATGCCCGGTTCAGTTCCGGGTGCCATTCCGCTGACCACCGCCGACGGCGCCCCGGTAGTGGTCCGCCGCTCTGCGCGCCGACGCCGCACGGTCGCCGCGTTCTGGGAGGACGGCACCGCCGTCGTCGCCATCCCCGCGTCCTTCAGCAGGGCGCAGGAACGGGAGTGGGTACATCGCATGCTGGAGAAACTCCGGCGCCAGGGGGACCGGGCGGCGCGGGGTTCCGGCCGGCGCCGCCCCCGCAGCGATGCCGACCTTGCCGCCCACGCCGCGGATCTGTCGGCGAAGTACCTGGGCGGCAGGGCGGTGCCCTCCTCGGTCCGCTGGGTCACCAACCAGAATTCGCGCTGGGGTTCCGCGACGCCGTCCGAAGGGACCATCCGGCTCTCGGCGAAGCTGCAGCCCATGCCGCAGTGGGTGATCGACTACGTGCTGCTTCACGAACTGGCCCACCTCCTGGTGGCCGGCCACGATGCCGCCTTCTGGCGGTCGCTGACGGCGTACCCGGAGACTGAGCGTGCCAAGGCCTTCCTGGAAGGGGTCTCGTTCGCGACCTCACGCGGCCTGGCGTCCGACGGCGGATACGACGAAGCCCCGGACGGAACCGAAATCCCGGCCGGGGCCCACTAGCGTTCGGCTAGGCCTTGGGCGTGCCGCCGTCGTCCGGTCCGCCGTCCTGACGGTCGTCGTCCTTGGCCGCCGGTTCGTCCGTGCCCTCTGAATCCGCCGTGCCTTCTGAATCCGGAGTGCCCTCTGAATCCGCCGTGCCTTCTGAATCCGCGGTGCCCTCGGTGTCCGTGGCGTCGGCGCCGGCCGGCTCGTCGAACCCTCCGCTAAGCAGTTTCTGCAGGGCGTCGTCCACTTCGCTGTCGCTGGCTTCGGCGAGTTTACGGCGTTCGCTGAAGCCTTGCGGATCTTCCAGGTCCTCTGCCGTGGGAAGCAGGTCGGGATGCTGCCAAACGGCGTCGCGGCCGTCGACCCCACGCTCTTCCTTGAGCAAGGCCCACAGCGTGGCGGCCTCGCGGAGCCGGCGCGGCCGCAGTTCGAGTCCCACGAGGGAGGAGAACGCGTGCTCCGCGGGGCCCCCGGTGGCCCGGCGCCGCCGGACGGTTTCGCGCAGTGCGGCGGCGGACGGCAACATCTTCTCGGTTGCACCCCAGGTGAGTTCGTCCACCCAGCCTTCCACCAGGGCCAGCGCTGTCTCCAGCTTTTCGAGGGCCTGCTCCTGGGCGGGAGTGCGCTGCGGCATGAAGACTCCCTGCGAGAGCGCCTCCTGGATGCCCTCGGGGTTGCTGGGATCGATCTCGCGTGCCAGTTCTTCGATCTTGGACGTGTCGATGTGGATGCCGCGGGCGTAGGCCTCGATCGCGCCGAGCAGGTGCCCGCGCAGCCAGGGGACCTGGACGAAGAGACGGGCGTGTGCCGCCTCGCGCACGGCCAGGAACAGGCGGATGTCGTTCTCCGGCAGGCTGAGGCCCTCACCGAATTTCGCCACGTTGGCCGGCAGGAGCGCCATTTCAAGGTCTGCGAGGGGCACGCCAATGTCCGTCGAGCTGACCACTTCGGCCGAGAGCGCGCCGATCGCCTGGCCGAGCTGCATGCCGAAGATCGCCCCGCCCATGTTCTGGATCATCGAGGAGGCGCCGCCCATCATGGACTTCATTTCCTCGGGCATCTGCTCGGTCATGGCGGCCGAGAGCGCATTGGCAATGCTGTTGGCCACGGGCTCGGTCAGCCGCTTCCACGTCCCAAGGGTTTCCTCGACCCATTCGGCGCGGGACCACGCCCGGCCGATCAGTCCCGTGGCCGGAAGCCCGGTGACCTGGTCGAGCCACAGTTCGGCCAGCCGAAGGGCCTCATCGACCTCCCGCGACTGATGCGCCGTGACCGAGGGGTCAGTTCCGCTGGCGGCGACGCGCCGGGCGTTGTCATGTGCCAGCTGCCAATTGACGGGCCCCTCCGAGGGGGCACTCATCATCGCCTGCACCTGGGAGAACATCTGGGCCAGGAGGTTTGGATCGTCCGGGAGGCCTGCTGCCTTGGCGAGCTCGGCGGGGTCGATATTGCCCATGCCCTGCCCGCCCATCAGGTTTTTGAGCATTTCGGCCAAAGGATCCTTGGGCTCCTCGTCGCCATTGGACGGATTGAGTGGGTTGGAGGTCATGATCCCGCCGATCGTCGGTGTGGCTGCTTCTCAACTTCACGGTACCCCTGTGCAAGAGTGGCTGTCTGCCGAAACCGCGCCACGTTCGCTGTAGGCAAAGAGCGGTCCGGGGTCCCAAGCGCGTAGGCTTGGAAGTTGGAATATTTGCACGCGGCAGCCTCGGGTTAGGCTGCGGCCCTGGTGCGTGGTCGCGGTGTCCTCTCGGGCTTGTCCTGGCAGGGCCGCAGCCCCTCGTGCCGGCACGGAGAGGTCGTTCAATGACAATCACCCACGGTGAGCAGCCCGCCAGCGACCCAGCGGCCGGCCCTGCCCGGGGCAGGTGGGCGCGACTGGCTGGCGCCGGCGTGCGGCGCCCGCGCAACAACCGGTCTTCAGCCATGCTTGTCTCGGGGCTGCTTGCCGCCGCACTGGGCATCACCGCGGTGAGCCTGCCCGTGCCCTACGTGATCGAGTCTCCCGGCCCCACCTTCAACACCATCGGCCAGGACAACGGCAAACCGGTGATCAGCGTCAGCGGCCATGAGTCGTTTCCCGCCAAGGGCAGCCTGGACCTGACCACTGTCTATGTCGACGGCGGTCCCAATGGTCCGGTCAGCGTCTTCGAGGCGTTCTCGGCATGGCTGAACGGGACCAAGGCCGTCTACCCCCAGGAACTGCTCTTCCCCACCGGCGTCACCAAGGAACAGTCCCAGCAGGAGAGCGCCACCGCGATGACCACCTCCCAGGAGAACGCCATCGCCTCGGCACTGAAGGAACTGAAGATTCCGTTCGGGCAGAAAATGCAGGTGGCCGGGCTCCCGGACGACTCCGCCTCGAAGGGACTGCTGCAGGCAGGGGACGAACTTGTCTCCATCAATGACAAGCCCATCACTGCGCTCGGCGTGGTCCAGGCGGAACTGGCCGCCGGCAACGGAAAGCCCGCCAAGGTTATCGTCGAACGCGCCGGCGCCCGGGTGCCAGTCACCATTACGCCGGCCAAAAACAGTGCGGGCCGCTACATCCTGGGCGTCTTGCTGCAGTACAAGTTCACCTTCCCGTTTGATGTCACCATCTCGCTCGACAAGGTCGGTGGCCCCAGTGCGGGCATGATGTTCGCGCTTGGCATCATTGACACCGTCACTCCCGGGGACCTGACCGGCGGCAAGCACATCGCCGGAACCGGAACCATCACCCCGGACGGTGCCGTAGGACCCATCGGCGGGATCGCCCAGAAGATGCAGGGGGCGCGGTCTGGCGGGGCCACGCTGTTCCTGGCTCCGGCGGCCAACTGCGAAGACGTCCTGGGCCACATCCCCGACGGCCTGCAGGTGGTCCGGGTCGAGAACCTCACCGAGGCCCGCAAGGCAGTTGAACTGGCCGCGTCAGGCGGCGACACATCGGGACTGCCGGTCTGCACCAACAACTAGACTGGCCGCGGAACTAAGCGCCGTCCCCACTCGTGGCACTAATTGACGGCCGCGCCGTCCCGCCGGGACCCTGCTGCAGGGCCCTGACGGAACGGCGGTGACGGCCGTTAGAATGCATCAACCTGCAACACCGGCACTTGGTCGCCAGACTGAGCCACAGCAGCGACTGATAACTAAAAACCAGCAGTAGACGACCAGCTATGAGGTACCGAGTTTGTCCCGTCCCGCCAGCACTGTCCCGCCCGGAAGACCCCAGACACGACGCGGCGCCCTGACGCCGACGCTGATCATCGTGGCCCTGATCGTGGTCGGATTCATCTTCTTCGCCAATGTCTGGACGGATGTCCTCTGGTACCAGCAGCTCGGCTACTTCGAAGTGTTCCTGACCGAGAACCTGGCCAGGATCGTGATCTTCCTGACAGGTTTCGCTGTCATGTTCCTGGCCGTCTTCTTCGCCATCAGGATTGCCTACCATGCGCGGCCGGTATACGCCCCCGATTCGGAAATCCGGGACAACCTCAACCGCTACCAGGCGCAGCTCGAACCGATCCGCCGCGTCGTGATGGTGGGGCTTCCCATCCTCTTTGGCCTGTTCGCCGGCAGCGCCGCGGCCAGCCAGTGGCAGAAAGTCCTCCTGTTCCTGAACCAGGAGGCATTCGGCCAGAACGATCCGCAGTTCGGGCTCGACATCAGCTTCTACCTCATGACTCTTCCCTTCCTCGGCTTCGTCACCGGGTTCCTCATCAGCGTCACGGTGATCGCTGGCCTTGCCGGCATCCTCACCCACTACCTCTACGGCAGCATCCGGATCATGGAACGCGGGATCTTCACCAGCCGCGCCGCACAGATCCACCTGGCTGTCACGGGCGCCGCCTTCCTGGTGCTGATGGGCCTCAACTTCTGGCTGGACCGCTACTCCACGGTGCAGAATAACGGCGGGCGCTGGGCCGGTGCGCTGTACACGGACGTGAACGCCGTCATTCCGACCAAGGCCATCCTGGCCGTGGCCGCGGCCATCGTCGCCGTGCTGTTCATCGTCGCCGCGGTCATCGGCAAGTGGCGGCTGCCGGTGATCGGCACCGCCATGCTCATCATCACGGCCATCCTGGCCGGCGGCGTCTACCCGTGGGTCATCCAGCAGTTCCAGGTCCGGCCCTCGGAGCAGACGCTGGAGAACGAATACATCAAGCGGAACATCGCGATGACCCGTGCCGCCTACGGCCTGGATAAGGTCCAGGAAAAGCGGTACAACGCCACCACCAACGCCACCACCGGCGCGCTGGCCCCCGATGCGCAGACCACCGCCAACATCCGGCTGCTGGATCCGAACCTGATCTCGGATGCGTTCTCGCAGCTCGAACAGTACCGGCCCTACTACCAGTTCCCCAGCGCCCTGAACGTGGACCGCTACGAGATCGACGGCAAGATCCAGGACACGGTCATCGCCGTCCGCGAACTCAACCCGGACGGGCTCGCCACGAACCAGCAGTCCTGGCTGAACCGGCACGTTGTCTATACTCACGGCTACGGCGTCGTCGCCGCCAAGGGCAACAAGTTCACCGTGGACGGCAAGCCGGACTTCCTGCAGGCGGGCATCCCGTCCACCGGCGCGCTCGGCAACGATTCGACCTACCAGCCCCGCGTCTACTTCGGCCAGGACTCGCCCGACTACTCGATCGTGGGCGCCCCGGACGGTGCACCGCACCGTGAGCAGGACCGGCCCGCGGCCAAGGAAGGCGACGGCGAGACACAGTACACCTTCACCGGCAACGGCGGCCCGAACGTGGGCAGCTTCTTCAACAAGATCCTTTACGCGATCAAGTTCCAGTCCTCGGACCTGCTGCTTTCCGACGGCGTGAACGCCGAGTCCCAGATCCTCTACGACCGCAACCCGCGGGACCGCGTCGAAAAGGTGGCGCCCTACCTGACTGTTGACGGCAATCCGTACCCCGCCGTCGTCGACGGCAGGGTGAAATGGATCGTGGACGGGTACACCACCAGCCCGTACTTCCCGTACTCCCAGCAGGAGCAGCTCTCGGCCGCCACGGCCGACTCACAGACCGCCGCGAACCGGACAGTAGCCCTGCCGAACAGCTCGGTGAACTACATCCGCAACTCGGTCAAGGCCACCGTGGACGCCTATGACGGCTCCGTGACGCTGTACGCCTGGGACGACCAGGATCCGGTCCTGAAAGCCTGGCAGAAGATCTTCCCGACGTCGGTGAAGCCGTATTCGGAGATGTCCGGTGCCCTCATGAGCCACGTGCGCTACCCGGAGGACCTGTTCAAGGTCCAGCGCGAGCTTCTGGGCCGCTACCACGTGACCAACCCGGACAGCTTCTACACCAACATTGACGCCTGGTCCGTTCCCAACGACCCCACCGTCAAGGACGAAGTCAAACAGCCGCCGTACTACATGTCGCTGAAGATGCCCGACCAGGACAAGCCGGCGTTCCAGCTGACCTCGTCGTTCATCCCGCAGGTGGTCAACGGCAACGCCCGCAACGTGCTCTACGGCTTCCTGGCCGCGGACTCCGACGCCGGCAACCAGAAGGGCGTCAAAGCGGACAGCTACGGCCAGCTGAGGCTCTTGCAGATCCCGCCGGAGACCCAGGTCCCCGGACCGGGCCAGGCGCAGAACAAGTTCAACTCCGACCCCACCGTTTCGCAGGCCCTTAACCTGTTGCGCCAGGGTGCGTCTGCGGTGCTCAACGGCAACCTCCTGACCCTGCCGGTCGGTGGCGGCATGGCGTACGTCCAGCCCGTCTATCTGCGCTCCACGGGGGAGACCTCCTACCCGACGCTGCAGCGGGTCCTGGTGGCGTTCGGCGACAAGATCGGGTTCGCGCCCACACTGGACGAGGCCCTGAACCAGCTCTTCGGCGGAAATTCGGGTGCCGCAGCAGGTGACTCGGCCAACAAGGGACAAACACCGGCCACGCCCACCACGCCAGGTGGGGCCACCCCGCCGCCCGGCACCACCGACGCGAAGGCAGACCTGAAGGCCGCGCTGGACGAGGCCAATGCCGCGATCAAGGCCGGCCAGGACGCCCTCGCGAAGGGCGACTTCGCGACCTACGGTGAGCAGCAAAAGAAGCTGAACGCTGCCTTGCAAAAGGCACTCGAGGCCGAAGCAAAGCTGGAAACCCCGGCCGCGCCGGCGGGCACCGCCACACCGTCGCCCACACCGTCGGCGACGGCGGGCGGCTAACGCTGCGCAGCTGACCCTGGCAGGTCCTTACGCGCTGCGCGAGGGCCGGGCGCAGGCTGTGAACGGTGCGACAGGCCGGGTTTGCCCCTACGGAGGGGCAAACCCGGCCTGTGGCGTAGCCGGACCGGATTCGATCCCTGTGCGGCCCTGGCCGGCCCGGGAGGCCGAGGCGACCAGGGCGGACGCTCCGGTCGGCGGCGAGATGCACATCACGTCGCCTCGATTTGGCCTCAAGTTCACCGGCAGGTAGAGTTGATCTTGCGACGCGGGGTGGAGCAGTTCGGTAGCTCGCTGGGCTCATAACCCAGAGGTCACAGGTTCAAATCCTGTCCCCGCAACTGGAGAAAAGGTCCGGAACACTGGAAACAGTGTTCCGGACCTTTTGCTTTAAGCCGCTGGGGGACGGCCCGGAAGCCGGGAACCGGGAAACCGGTCATAGGACAAAAAGGGCGACCGCTCGAGCGGCTCGCCCCCGCAGTCCATCGCCTCGCAGTCCATCGATCTGGATGTGCCGGACTGGACGGCGGCTGGGCACGTGGTCAGGTCGGTCCGGAAACTAGGGTAGAGTTGATCAAGCGACGCGGGGTGGAGCAGTTCGGTAGCTCGCTGGGCTCATAACCCAGAGGTCACAGGTTCAAATCCTGTCCCCGCAACTGGAGAAAAGGTCCGGAACACTGGAAACAGTGTTCCGGACCTTTCGCTTTAAGTCCGCGGTGGCGGCCTGCGCTGCGTCTGCCCCGAGCCGCCCCCGTGCCGGCTCTCAGCCGTCCTTGAGCCGCTGATAGGTTGCCAGCGCCCGTGCCCGGGACTCGGCAAGGTCCACGATCGGTGCGGGGTAGCCGGGGGCGGCGCTGTCGGCCTTCCAGGGCTCGTGGACGGTTTTGTCATCCAGCGCGGCGAGCTCGGGAATGTACCCGCGCAGGTAACGACCGGCGGCGTCGAACTTCTTGCTCTGCGTGACCGGGTTGAAGATCCGGAAGTACGGCGACGCGTCGGCACCCGAGCCCGCCACCCACTGCCAGTTGGCCGGATTGCTCGCGGCATCGGCGTCCACCAGCGTGTCCCAGAACCAGGCCTCGCCCAGCCGCCAGTCGGCCAGCAGGTTCTTCACCAGGAAGGACGCGGCCGCCATCCGCACGCGGTTGTGCATCCAGCCCGTCTGCCAGAGCTGGCGCATGCCCGCGTCCACCATCGGGTAGCCCGTACGGCCCTGCTGCCAGGCCTGGAGCTCGTCGCCCGACGCCGGCTGCCATTGAAAGCGGTCGAACTCCGGCCGGTAGTTCTGTGTCGCCAGATCCGGATTCTCGTACAGCAGCTGCCAGCAGAATTCCCGCCAGCCAAGTTCGGAACGGAAGATCCCGACGTCGGCCGGCGCCCCCGCCGCAAAGCTGTGGCGCAGCGTGTGCCAGATCCGGAAGGGGCTGATTTCGCCAAAGCGCAGATGCGGGGAGAGCCGGCTGGTGCCCTCGACGCCCGGGACGTCGCGGCCGGTGCCGTACTCTGCGGCCGGGCCGTCCACGAAGTCCTCGAGGCGGCTGAGGGCGCCGGCTTCTCCCGGCGTCCAGGTGTCGGCCAGCCCCGGGCTCCAGTCCGGGCTCCGGGGGAGCAGGCCCCAGCTTTCGAGCGGTTCGCTCGCCGGCAGGCCGCCGCTCTGGGTGCGTGCAGGGCCCGGCAGCTGGTCCGGAGCCGCCAGCGGCTGCCGGGGCTCGGCACCGGCCAGGCAGGCCTTCCAGAACGGCGTGAAGACCTTGTAGGGGCCCCCGCCGCCGGTGCGCACGGTCCACGGCTCGAACATGAGGTTCGCCTGGAAGCTCGTGGCGTTGAGGCCCTCCCCGCCGGCCCAGCTCTTCAGGCCGGCGTCGACGGCGCGTTCAGGGCCGCCGTAGCGGCGGTTCCACAGCAGGGCGTCTGCCGACGTTTCCACCGCGAGGTCCTGGATGACCCGGGCGGCGGGGCCGCGGCGGAGCACCAGCCGCGAGCCAGTGGCCTCCAGCGCGGCGGCCAGGCCGGCCAGGGAATGGTGGAGCCACCACTTCACCGCGCCACCCAGCGGCCGGATGCCGGGTGACTCCTCATCCAGGACATAGACGACGGTCAGGGGTTGGTGCAGGGCAGCGGCCTCCGCCAGAGCCGGATTGTCATCCAGCCGGAGGTCATCACGGAGCCACACAAGGGTCGCAGACATGGATCCACGGTACACGCGCGCCCGCCGCCGCGGGCGCCTGTGCGGTGAGACATGGGGCCATGCAGGGCACAACGGGGGCCGGGCCCCGGCGGCCAATCCTGAGGTGTCAGGTTCGTCCGCCGGAGCCCGGCCCCGGGCCCGAGCGCTCAGCAGTCCTGCGGAAGCGCCGGACCGGCGGGTCAGAGCTTGTCGAAGTCGGCCTCCTCGACCGTGGAACCGGACTCGGCGCTCTTTTCGCCGGTGCCGATGGCAGCGGGGGCGCCGCCGGACTTCAGCGCTGCCAGCCGGGCTTCGATCTCGGTCTGCTCGCCAAGATCTTCAAGCGAATTGAACTGGGCGTCCAGGCTCGACTCGGCGAGCTCCTGCTGGCCGCGGACCTTGGCTTCCTCGCGGCGGATCTTCTGTTCGAAGCGGCCCACCTCGGAGGTGGGGTCCATGATGTTGATGCTCTTGAGGGCGTCGTGGACCTGGCTCTGGGCCTGCACGGTCTTGGACCGGGCCACCAGCTCATTGCGCTTGCTGGTCAGTTCGTTGAGCTTGCCCTTCATCTGGTCGAGGCCGTGCTTGAGCTTGTCCACCACCTCGGTCTGGGACGCGATGCTCGGCTCGGCGGCCTTGGCCTCGTTCTCGGAACCCATCTGGCGCTGCAGGGCCACCTTGGCCAGGTTGTCGAACTTCTCGGCATCGCCGACGTCGCCCTTCGCCCGGTATTCGTCGGCCTTGCGCGAGGCTGCGAGGGCCTTTCTGCCCCAGTCCTGGGCGTTGCGGACGTCCTCGTTGTAGTCGTCCTGGAGCATGCGCAGGTTGCCGATGGTCTGGGCCACGGCGGACTCCGCCTCCGCGATGTTGTTCGTGTAGTCACGGACCATCTGGTCCAGCATTTTCTGCGGATCTTCGGCCTGGTCCAGCAGCGAATTGATGTTTGCCTTCGCCAGCTGCGCCATGCGGCCGAAAATGGACTGCTTAACCATGGTGTTACCTTTCGTCCTGCTCCGTTGTCTCACTGATTCCAGTGATCGATGATGTATCGCATCTATCCGCTGTCCGGGCCCTTGCGGCCGGCGCGTGGTCTGTCGAGTTTCCTGCTACTGCTTTCCCACTGTGTCCCCTGCGGGGTGGCGAACAGGCTAGAAACTTCCGGAGTCCCCGCCACCGAAGTCTCCGCCGCCGCCAAAGTCGCCGCCGCCCCAGCCGCCGCCGGAGTCATCGCCGCCTCCGCCGCCCCAGCCGCCTCCGCCGCCGCCCCAGCCTCCGCCGCCTCCGCCGCCTCCGCCGTGGAGGATCGAGTTGATGAGGATTCCGCCGAGGATCGCGCCGCCGAGGCCGCCCCCGCCGCTGCCGCCGAACATGCCGCCCCGACCGTAGCCTTGGCCCTGGTTGGCGTAGCCGCCGAATTGGTCGACGTCGGACTGGGCCAGCTGCGCGGCCTGTGCCGCCAGCGCGTAGGCCTGCTGTGCGTACTGCAAGGCCGTGACGGGATCGGTGCGGGAAATGGAGAGCGCATAGTCCAGGTTCCGCTGGGCTTCCGCCAGGCGTGTGCGCGCATCGGTGCCTACGCCGCCGCGGCGGGCGGTGATGTAGTCCGACGTCGCGCTGATCTGGGCCTGGGCCGACATGATGCTCTGCTGCAGTGAGGCCTGGGCCCGGCGCGCCTGGTCCTGCTGGTCGCGGATTCCGGCCAGGGACTGGTCGAGTGCCTGGTGGGCCGTGACGACCCGTTCCAGCGTCGCGATCGGATCAATCTTGCCGCCCTGGATTTCCGTTTTGACCTGGGCGAGCGCGGCTTCCGCCGCAGCCACGGGGCCGGCAAGTTCCGGATGGGCGCCGGACTGGATCATCGCCTTCGCCTGGGCCAGGTCCTGCGCGGTATCGACGACGGCGGCTTCCAGGCTGTTGCGTGCCCCGTCGAGGCTGCCGGCCACCTTGGTGATGGCGCCGATCAGCACGTTCGTCTGGTGCAGGCTTTCCTCGGCGGCGCGGACGGCGACCGCTGCGAGGCTGCTTTCACCCGCGGCGAGCTTTTCCTGCGCCGCCGTGGAGGCATTCTGCACGAAGTCGAGACGTTCCTTGGCCTGTTTGATGTTGTCCGCGACCTGGACCAGGGCGCTCTCGGCGTACTTGGCCCGCAGATCGGTCAGCGACTGTTCGGCGGCGGCAAGCTTTGCCTGGGCGTCCGCGGCACCGGCGCCGACGGCGGCGAGGGCCTGCGGGGCGTTCTTTTCCAGCTCCCGGAGGGAATCGAAATCGGCTTTCTGTTCCTGCAGCGATGCCAGCGCGGCTTCGGAGCGGCCGATGATTTCAACGAGCCAGCTCCGTTGCTGCTCCTCGGTGTCGGGGATGTGGTCGTCAAGCTGCTGCTGCAGCTTGAACGATTCCGTCATGTGGCCCTTGGCCTCCTGCAGAGCCTTGGTGAAATTGCCCACCGCGGCGTCCCCGTATTGGGCCTGGGCGAATCCCAGCTCCTGCTCGCTGGACTTGATGGCGTCATCGGCCTCGATCAGCAGCGAATCGCTCTTCCGGCGCAGCTCGGCCACGCTGAGCCCCGCCAGCGGGTCCGGCTGCCCGCCCTGGGCCCCGGCTGACGCCCCCGAACTTTGCAGGGCCTTCTTCCGGCGGCTGCGCAGGTACAGGTAGGTTCCCGCACCGCCCACAGCCACGACGCCGACTCCCACGAGGACGGCGCTGCCCGCTCCGGCGCCGGACGGCACCGTTCCGCTGCCGCCGCCCGCCGCGTCGCCCACCGCAGCGGCCGTATCAATGGCTGCCTGGGCGAAGTCGCGCTTTCCGCCGGCCAGGTTCGGCACGATGGCGTTCTGGACGATGGTGGACGTCTTGGGATAGATGGCGCTGGCCGAGCTGGGGGAGAAGTAGTACTTGCCGTCGTCGGACATGGTCAGGATGACGTCGGCCTTGCCCATGCCCTTGTTGGTCGCGACGGCCTGGGCCCACGCCTTGGGTTCGGCCGGATTCTCGAACGTCTTTGCCGTGATGACGTAGAGGTTGTACTTGTGGTCCTTGAGGAGCTTCTGGATGGCGTCCTGGACTTCGGCCTTGCGGCTGCCGAGCACGTTCGCGCTGTCCACGATGTTCTGCCCGGACGGAATGGCCACCGGATCTTCGGCGAGGGCCGGAGCGGCGGGGAGCGCCAGCAATCCAGCGACGCCAAGGACGGCGAGGAAACGATTCAACTTAGACCGCATGTGCAACCCTTCAGCACTTCTGGGACCGGTTCGGTCGAACCAGCCGTCACAGAAAGCAGCAGCGCCCCCACGCAGATGTAAAGCCGCAGGTCGCTGTGGCATTTCCATTTGATTCTATGGTGCACCCAAAAGGCAGTCCACCTAGGGGAATATGCCACCAGCGAAACGGGCTTAAACTGGGAAACACGGGCCCGCAGGCCGCAAACTGTCCGTTCAGGAACCTCCCAGCAAATGTCCGCTCTAGTGTCAGCCTGAGCGTTCATAGTTATAGGCAGACGAGGACGAAAGGAAGTCTCATGACTGAGAACCCAGTGCCGGGTGTGTCACCGGAGCCGACACAACAGAACCAGGAACCGGCGGGAGTGCGGGAGGGCTCGCCGGAGCAGCCGCATGCCGGCCGCGCGCCTGAGGCGGCACCGGGAAGTCCGGCATCCGAAAGCACGACGTCCGAAAACTCAGTAGTCGGAAGCCCGGCGCCCGAGAACCCGACCCTCCGGCTGGACCGCGCCGAGGACGGCGCGCCGCGTCCGGTGTACCAGCAGCAACTGCCCTCCGCCGCGGATACCCAGCAGATCGGCGCCCCGGCCCAGCAAACCGGCCCGTACGGCGGGTTCTCCCAGTCCGGCCAGGGCCAGCCCGCCCAGCCCGGCCACCCGCCCTACGGCCAGTCCCAGCAAACCCCGTACGGGCAGTCGCCGCAAACCCAGTACGGCCAGGCCCACTACGGCGCCAACCCTTACGGCGGCCAGCCGCAGCCGGGTCCGTCCTACCCTTCCGGCCCCGGCTTTGCGAACGACCCGGCGCACGCCCCCAAACGCAAGGCGGCATTCGGCGTCCCCACCCTCGTGGCCAGCATCGTGGCCGCCGGCCTGATCGGCGGCGGCGTGGTGGCCGGCAGCAACGCCCTGCTGGGCGATCGCCTTTCCCCGTCCGCCGCGAGCAACACGAGCCAGGCCGGTCCGGTGATCGTCAACAACAGGGAAGACGTCAACGCCATCAGCGCCGCCGCGCTCAAGGCTTCCCCCAGTGTGGTGACCATCAAAGCGACCAGCGGCAGCGACGGCGGCACCGGCAGCGGGATCATCCTCGACACCCAGGGCCATGTGCTGACCAACACCCACGTGGTGACGCTCGACGGCAAGGCCGCGAACGCCACCATGGAGGTCCGGACGAGCGACGGCAAGGTCTACTCCGCGAAGATCGTCGGTACCGACCCGCTTTCCGACCTCGCCGTGATCAAGATCGACAACCCCTCGGGACTGGTCCCGGCAACTCTCGGTGACTCGGGCAAGCTGAACGTCGGTGACACCGCCGTCGCCATTGGATCGCCGCTGGGACTTACCGGCACAGTCACGGACGGCATCGTCTCAACCCTGAACCGGACCATCAGCGTGGCATCCTCGGCTGCGCCGAAGGGCGGTGCGGACAACTCCCAGGGCGGTGACCAGGGCTTCCAGTTCGCGCCCCCCGGCGGCGGCGAGACTCCGAGCACCGCGGATCAGGGATCCATCTCGATCAACGTCATCCAGACGGACGCGGCCATCAACCCGGGTAACTCCGGCGGCGCGCTGGTGAACACCAAGGGCGAAATCATTGGCGTCAACGTCGCGATCGCCTCCGCCGGCGGCGACGCGGCCAGCGGAAGCAGCAGCGGCAACATCGGCGTGGGCTTCAGCATCCCCATCAACAACGCCAAGCGCGTGGCCCAGGAGATCATCAGCGCCGGCAAAGCCACCCACGGGCAGTTCGGGGTCAGCGTGAAGCCCAAGGCCGCAGGCTCGTCCTCCTCCGGGTTCTCGGTGGGCGCGGAGGTCGCGACCGTCGAGTCCGGCTCGGCCGCAGACAAGGCCGGCATCAAGGTCGGCGACGTCGTGACGAAGTTCCAGAACCTGACCATCAGCGATCCCAACCAGCTGACCGCGGCGGTGCGGGAACAGGCCGCCGGGGCCACGGTCAAGGTGACGGTGCTGCGCGGCGGCCAGCTCAAGGACGTCGACGTGACGCTCGGCACCGCAGCCGAGCAGTAGAGCTGGGCGAAAGCAAACAGCGCAGCTGTAAATCAAGGCAGCAGCAAACAGGCCGGGCGGCACCGAAAAGGTGCGGCCCGGCCTTTGCCGTCCCGGGCCAGTTCACTGACACAGACCTTAACCCTGGCCGCGCTGCCCGGCGGCTATATGGTTAGCTAGGAACAGCCCGGCTGCCGGGCATTCCGTGGCCATGACCCCGTCAGGGGCGGCTGTCCACCCGCATGGAAGGCTGCTGTAGACACAGTGGAAGAAACTCTGAAAATCATTGTGCTGGTCAAGCACGTCCCGGATGCGCAGTTCGACCGCCACCTCACAGGTGAGGCCAACACGGTGGACCGCTCCGAAAGCATCCTGTCCGAACTGGATGAATACGCCCTGGAAGCTGCGCTGCAGCTGACCGAGGCCCGCGGCGGAGAAGCGGCCGGCAATAAGGTCATTGCGCTGAGCATGGGCCCGGCCGGGGCAGTCAATGCGGTGAAGAAGTCCCTCCAGATCGGCGCCACGGAAGGCGTGCACCTCAGCGATGAGGCCCTGGCCGGCTCGGATGCCGCGGCCACGTCGCTGGCGCTGGCCGCCGCGATCCGCCACCTGGGCGCGGATGTCCCCGCGGACCTCATCCTCACCGGAATGGCCTCCACGGACGGCGAGACCTCGCTGGTCCCGGCACAGCTCGCTGAGCGGCTGGGCCTCCCGCAGGTCACCTTCGCCGCGTCCCTCGAGCTCGACGCCGGCAAGCTCACCGCCCGCCGCGACGGCGACACCCACGCGGACACCATCGAGGCCACACTCCCGGCCGTCGTTTCCGTCACCGACCAGATCAATGATCCGCGGTACCCGAACTTCAAGGGCATCATGGCGGCGAAGAAGAAAACCATCACCACCTTGAGCCTTGCCGACATCGGCGTGGACGCCGCCCAGGTGGGCCAGGCCGGTTCCTGGACCGCCGTCGAGACCGCAGAGGCCCGCCCGCCGCGGACGGCCGGCACCATCATTACCGACGAAGGCGACGCCGGCATCCAGCTGGTCGAGTTCCTGGCCGCCCAGAAGTTGCTCTAAAGGGGATTATCCGAACATGGCAAAAGTACTCGTTTTCATCGACAACCCCGGTGCGGCGCTGAAGAAGTCGAGCCTGGAACTGCTCACCATCGCCCGGTCCCTGGGCGAGACCGTCGCCGCCGTCAACGGCGAACTGCACGACGACGCCGCCTCGACCCTGGCCGCGTACGGCGCCCAGGCACTGTACCGCCCGTCCGCCACGGACCTCGACGACTACCTCGTCGGACCCAAGGCGGCATTCCTGGCCGCGGCCGCCGCCGCCGCCGGTGCGGGCGTGGTCCTGGCCGAGAACTCGGCCGAGGGCAAGGAAATCGCCGCCCGGCTCGGCATCAGGCTCGGCGCCGGCGTCATCACCGACGTCGTGGCCGTGGATCCCGACGGAACGGCGCACAAGTCGGTCCTGGCCGGGTCCTACACCAGCGCCGCGAAGGCGGTGACACCCGTTTCCGTGCTGACCGTGAAGCCCAACAGCATCACGCCCGAGCCCGCGGTCACCGGCACGGCGCCGGAGAGCATCACTGTCCAGGTTCCTGACGTGACTGCGGCTGCCGCGCGGGTTACGGCGCGCACCGACAAGCCTGCCAGCGGACGCCCCGATCTGTCCGAGGCACGGGTCGTCGTGGCCGGCGGCCGTGGCGTGGACGGCAACTTTGGTCCGCTGGAGGAACTCGCCGACGCCCTCGGCGCAGCCATCGGAGCCTCGCGGGCTGCCACGGACGCCGGCTGGATCGGCCACGACGCGCAGATCGGCCAGACCGGCAAGACCGTCGCACCGCAGCTCTACATCTCCGCGGGCATTTCCGGAGCCATCCAGCAGAAGGCAGGCATGCAGACCGCGAAGGTGATCGTGGCCGTGAACAAGGACGCCGAATCGCCGGTTTTCGAGATCGCGGACTTCGGCATTGTGGGCGACCTCTTCCAGGTCCTGCCGCAGGCCACCGCCGAAATCAAGAAGCGCAGAGGCTGACCGCATGAGCACCACCGCCGTCCCGGCACAAAGCCCGTTCGACCCGGAGACCACCCGGATTGAGCGGGTGCTTTGTTTCACGGCCCACCCGGACGACATCGATTTCGGCGCAGCCGGCACGGTTGCAGCCTGGACCGCCGCCGGAGTCCAGGTCAGCTACTGCATCATGACCGACGGCGACGCCGGCGGCTTTGATCCGGAGCAGCGCGAGGAAATTGTGCGGCTGCGCGTTGCGGAGCAGCAGCGCGCCGCCGCCCTGGTCGGCGTCACGGACATCCATTACCTGCACCAGCGTGACGGCTACCTCGAACCCTCGCATGAGGTAATGCGCGAGGTGGTGCGCCTGATCCGGCAGCTCCGGCCCGACGTCGTGCTCTCCATGCATCCGGAACGCAACTGGAACCGGATCCAGAAGAGCCATCCGGATCATCTCGCCGTGGGGGAGGCGGTGACCCGCGCCGTGTACCCCGCGCTGGAAAACCCGTTCGCGTACCCGGAACTGGCCGAGTCCGGGCTGGAGGCCTACAAATTGCCCTGGCTGTGGCTCTTCGCCGGGCCGGAAGAGCGCGAAAACCACTTCGTGGACGTCACCGGGCATGTGGAGAGCAAGCTGGCCGCCATCCACATCCACGTCAGCCAGCACCCCGACGTCGACGCCATGGAGCGCACGGTCCGCGGCCTCATGCTCGGCACCGGGGCCCGGGCCGGACTTCCCGCCGGGCGCAGCGCCGAGGCCTTCCATGTCGTAACAGTCAACGGCCAGGGGACTATCGCCGGTTTCTAGTGTTGCTGCAGCACAACCTCTGCCATATGCTGGCCTCTGTTTAAATCATATTTATTTGATGGAAGGCAGACTTTGATGGCGAAGACTGCGCAACACCCCGTTCTTGTGATCATGGGCGTCTCCGGATCCGGCAAATCAACTGTCGCGGGACTTCTGGCCGGCAGGCTGGGCTGGGACTTGGCCGAGGGCGACGACCTGCACCCCGAATCAAACGTGGCAAAGATGCACGCAGGACAGCCGCTGACCGACGAGGACCGGTGGCCCTGGCTCGAAAGCATTGCCGACTGGATCCGGGACCACACCGGCGCCGGGAATCCCGGCGTCGTGACCTGTTCGGCGCTGAAGAAGCGCTACCGGGACGTTCTGCGCGGCGAAGGGGTGGTTTTCGTGTTCCTCGAGGGATCACGGGACAAGATCTCCGACCGGCTGGCCTCCCGCCACGGGCACTTCATGCCCCCGGCCCTGCTGGAGTCCCAGTTCGACGCGCTCGAAGCCCCCACGGCAGACGAAAACTTCATCTCCCTGTCCGTCTCCGCAACGCCGGCGGAAGAAGCACAGGAAATCATCACCCGACTTAATCTCGACGCCGCCGACGCCAGGCCCTGAGCCTTCCCGCGTTTCGCCGCGACCAAGGAATTTTTGTGAAATCACTGATAGCAATGCAGCTTCCGGCTGCCGTTGAGGCCGGGACCGGCGTCAATACCCAACTACTGATCATCGCGGGTCTGGGCATCGCCCTGCTCGTGGTCCTGATCGCCAAATTCAAGTTCCACCCCTTCCTGGCCCTGATTCTGGGGTCAGGATTCGTCGGCCTCGCTGCCGGTGTGGAACCGGCCAAGGTGATCATCAACTTCGAGGACGGCGTGGGCGGCGTCCTGAAGGAAGTCGGTCTGCTGGTCGCCCTCGGCGCGATGCTGGGCAAGCTGCTCGCGGACTCCGGCGGCGCGAACCGGGTGGTCGACACCCTCCTGGCAAAGGCCACCGGAAACAAGCTGGTCTGGTCCATCACGCTCGTAGCCGTGATCATCGGCCTGCCGATGTTCTTCGAGATCGGGCTCGTCCTGCTGCTGCCGGTGATCGTCCTGGTCACGCAGCGCTCCAAGATGCCCCTGATGCGCATCGCCATCCCGGCGCTGGCCGGCCTGTCCGTGCTGCACGGGTTGGTGCCGCCGCACCCGGGACCGCTGATCGCGATCAGCGCCGTCAAGGCTGAACTGGGCACCACACTGGCCCTCGGCATCCTCATCGCCGTCCCCACGGTGATTATCTGCGGCCCGCTCTTCTCCCGCCTGGCGGCCCGGTGGGTCCCGGTGGGTGCCCCCGCCGTCGCCGGCGGCGTCGATACCGTGCACGGCGCGGACATGGAGGGCGTCAAGCGCCCGCCGAACTTCACTGTCACGCTGTTGACCATCATCTTCCCGGTGGTCCTCATGCTGCTCAGGGCCGTTGTGGACATCATCTGGCCGGACCCCAAGACGGCCCCCGCGATCCGGATGTTCTTCGACTTCGTCGGGCAGCCGCTGGTGGCGATGACCCTGGCCGTCCTGCTGGCCATGGTGACCTTCGGCTACGCCGTGGGCCTCAACGGCGCCAAGATTACGAGCAAGATCGCTGCCAGCCTGGGCCCGATCGCGGGGATCATCCTGATTGTCGGCGCAGGCGGCGGCTTCAAGCAGACGCTGATTGGTGCCGGTGTGGGTGACTCGGTGAAGGCCTGGGCCGAGGGGACCAACATGTCCGTGCTTGTGCTCGGCTTCATCGTGGCCGTTGCCCTGCGCCTGGCGACAGGCTCAGCCACCGTCGCCACCGTGACGGCCGCCGGCATCGTGGCACCGCTGGCCAGCTCGCTGTCGCCGACGCACGCCGCCCTCCTGGCCCTCGCGATCGGCGCGGGCTCGCTGTTCTTCTCGCACGTGAACGACGCCGGGTTCTGGCTCGTCAAGGAGCTGTTCGGACTCACTGTGGGCCAGACCTTCAAGACCTGGTCCGTCATGGAAACCCTGATCTCCGTGGTGAGCTTCGGCCTGGTCATGCTGCTCTCGCTGGTCATTTAGCCGGGCAGGACAGCGGCCGGACAGGACGTCCGCCGGCCACAACACAAAGCCGCCCGGGCCTTGAGTCCTTCTACGGAAGGAGCCAAGGCCCGGGCGGCTTTGTGTGTGCGGGTGGCTAGGCGTCCAGCGGTGCGGCGGCGACGGTCGGCAGGGTAGGCGACGCGGATCCGCCTTCGGGCTCCACGGTGATGCCCAGCGCGGCCGCGGAACCGATGCCCTTGACCACCGCGGGCTTGGACAGGGCTTCAGCGTCCATGAGGCCCTGCGAGACCGGGGCCGAGCCGTCCTTGGGGATCAGCCACATCTGGTAGACCTTGCCCACGGGCGGGGCCGGGACGCCGTTCATTTTGACGACGGCGGCATCCTTGGACGGGGAAATCGACACGGTGGCGGTGCCGCCGCCGTTGACGTCGACAGTAGCCTGGCGGACGTCGCTGGCCTGCATCACCTGATTCAGGGGATCGTTCTGGTTGGCCACGTAGGCTCCGACGCCCACACCGCCCAGGGCGATCACGGCTGCTGCGGCGACGCCGATAAGCCAGTTCCGCATGCCCTGCGGGCGGCGGCGCTCTTCCCTGCGCTGGCGGGCCGCGCCGAGTTCGTCGATGGCGGGCAGCGCGGAGCCGTCACGTACCGGATGCGGCAGCACCGGCGTCGCTTGCGGAGCCGTGCCGGGAAGCGGCACTGCGGCGGGGGACTGCGCTGCGGCCTGCTCTGCTGTCTGCGCAGGCAAGGATGACATGATCCGGTCCAGCAGCCCGGGCGGAGGCTCTTCCTCTGCGGTGAAGCTGGTGGCCAGGGTCTCCCGGGCCTGCCGGACCCGCTCGTTGAAGGCAGCCCTGTCTGCTGCCGGTGCGGAGGCGAGGAACTGCTCGATTGCGGCGCGTTCGGCGTCGTCCACGGCGTTGAGGGCATAGACCTCGGCAAGGTCCACCACGCGGCCGGACGACAGGTCGGTGGCGATCTCGGCGGTGAAGCCGCCGGGGAGGCGGTTGTTGTTCTCATGTGCGTTCATATCGGTCAATTCAGCTCACCCCCAAGCAGGTCTTCAGTCGGATGAGTCCATCGCGGATGCGGGACTTGATGGTAGGTACCGCGGCATTCAGCCGCTCGGCCACTTCCCGGTAGGTGAGGCCGCCGTAGTACGCCAGCCGGACGGACTCCTGCTGCGTATCGGTCAGCGTCTCCATGCACCGGACCACGGCCTCGGCCTCGAGCCGGCTGCCGACTTCGTCCGAGACGGAATCGTGGTCGATCTCCTGGCTGCTGGCACCGTATCTGGCTTCGCGGTCGGTGGCGGACTGCGAGGACCGGACCTTGTCAACGGCGCGTCGGTGCGAGATCGTCATGAGCCAGGCGAGCGGACTGCCGGCGGCGGGATTGAATTTGGCGGCGTTCTGCCAGACCTGCAGGAAGACTTCCTGGGTGGTGTCCTCACTGAGTTCGGTATCGATCAGGACCCGGCGTGCCATGCCGAAGACGCGCCTGGAGGTGAGGCTGTAAAATTCCGCGAACGCCGTCTGGTCGCCCTGGGCAATCAGTGCCAGCAGGCTGCTGAGCCGGCCGTTGATGTCGGCTGAGGTGTCCGCCGGTGCGGCGGCCTCGGGGTTCGGGGCATTCGGAGTTTCCATCACTCCCAAGCATAGGGCGCTTGCAGCCCAACGCGGGCCAATCGGTGCGGCATGCGTCGAGGGGCCGTCCCCTGCCACGCGGGCAGAGGATCTGTCCAGATGTACTGTTCTCACCTGCCGCTCCTCGCTCCCTTCCGTTTCTCCGCACTAGGCCCGGTAGACACAATGTGAGTGGGCGGATTGGTGTCCGCCTTCAGAAGTGATTCGGTGCGCCCCGGCATCTGGATGGGCGTGCTGCGCGGGAATTCTTTCCCGCGGGCCGCCCGGGGGGCCGCCGCACGTCCTGGCGGGCCTTCGCGGCGGACCGCTACAACTTGGCCCCTGCAAACCCGTTCTGGCGCCACGCCTCGTAGACGGCGATGGATGCCGCGTTGGCCAGGTTCAGTGACCGGAGGGCTGGGAGCATCGGCAGGCGCACCCGGGACGTCACCCGGGGACTGTGTTTGACTTCCTCGGGCAGGCCTACGGATTCAGGACCAAACAGAAGGACGTCGCCGGCACGGTAGCGGATGTCTGTGTACGTGGTCTCGCCGTCGGAGGTGAAGGCAAATACCCGTTCCGGCTCGAGAGCGGCCCACGCCGCGTCGATGTCCGGGTGGACGGTCACGACGGCGAGGTCGTGGTAATCAAGGCCCGCCCGCCGGAGTTTGGCGTCGGAGAAGTCAAAGCCCAGGGGCTCCACCAGATGCAGTTCGGCCCCCGTAATGGCAGCCAGCCTGATGGCGTTTCCCGTATTGCCGGGGATTTCTGGGGTGTGGAAGAGGATGCGGAACACCGTCCCATCCTAGCGAGCCGCCGGCGTCGAACGCGCCTCGGGCCTTCCCTTCCCCGGGGCGCAGGGGAGCGCCCGGGCGGAATCTAGTGCATTCCGCGCAGCAGGCGGGCCAGCACGGGAACGTTGACGGTGTTGGGCGCCGGTCCCGAGCCGAGGAACAACTTCAGGCCGCGGGCCAGGCCCGCGGCGTTGACCACCTCGACAAGGCCCGAGCCTTCCCCGTACCCGCTTCCCTGGCCGCCGGGGGCGCGGCGGTGCCGGTCGATGACCGGTTGATGCAGATTGCCGTCCGTGCTGTGGACGACAATCCAGCCGGTGACATTGAGCTCGGGAAATATGTCCTGCATCCGGCGCACGATGTGGCCCAGCTGGGGCGGGGCGACGGAGCGTCCGCCGTGGGTCAACGTGCTGCCGTTCCATGCATAGGCACCCGGCGGCAGGAGCATGGATCCGACGATCGCGAGACGGTACCCGGCAAGGACCGCGTGGTCGATGTGGCTGTTGTCCGCCGGGGACTGCAGCCCGTTGACAAGGCGCGCCGCCGGGATGGTGGTCAGGATCTGCCTGCTGATGAGCTGCACGGTGCGCATCTCGCGTTGGATCCGGGCTTCGGCGCCGAAGATGCCGCGCTTGCGGGGCATGCCGTGGACCTGCTGCCGGGCCACGCTGGCGGGAATCAGCGGCACCGCCGACCCGCCGTCAAACTGCTCGAACGGTGGAACATAGACGGGTGGATCTGCGGCCGTATTCCGCGGCGTGTTCGGCCGGCGCACGTTGGCGGAGGCCCGGCTGCCCGCGGCGGGCGCGTCGAAGTGGGCGCCCTCATCGCCGGCGGGAGACGAATACGCGCCGCCGGATGCGCTGCCGTAGGAGCGGTCGTAGTCCGCGCGGCGCTTGGTGTCGATGAGGGTCTCGTACGCGAGCGTGACGCGCCGAAACGCTGCAGGGTCGCCGCCATGGTCCGGGTGGGCGGTCCGGGCGGCCTTGCGGTACGCGACTTTGATGTCCTTCTCCGTCGCCGTCACGGGGATCCCGAGGACCTGGTAATGCGAGCTGCTGCCCTGCGTCAAACAGAGATCCTTTTCGTTGATGGTGCCAGCGGTGGGAATGCCGGACCGTTCGTGGGCGTCCGGCGTGCCCAGTTTAACCGGCTGGAGGAATAACGACTGCGTGCACAGGGATGGTTCCCGGCGGCTGGCATAATTCAGCGCATGCTGATCGCCGTCGCCGTCAACCCGCGCGCATCCTTTGGCCGGGCGCGGCACGCCGGCAAGGACGCGGCGGCGTACTTCCGTGCAGCCGGGGCGGAGGTCCTGCTGCTGTGCGCGGACAGTTATGCCGGGCTCGCGCAGGCAGTTGAGGCTGCGCTGGAGTCGGGCGTGGATGCCCTCGTGGTGGTGGGCGGCGACGGCATGGTCCACCTCGGGCTTAACGCGATAGCAGGTGAAGGTGCCGGAGCAGGTGCCGGTGCCCGCCGTCGGGTTCCACTGGGCATCATTCCCGCCGGGACGGGCAACGACACGGCCCGTTCGCTGGGCCTGCCGCTGCACGACCTCCCGGCGGCCTGTGAACGGGCCCTGGAGTCTTTGGCCTGCGGCGGCCGGATGATTGACGCCGGCAGGATCACCGCCGGAGGATCCTCCCGCTTGTTTGCGGGCGTGGTCTCGGCCGGGTTCGATGCCGCAGTCAATGAGCGGGCCAATGACTGGCGCTGGCCGCGCGGCAAGATCCGCTACCAGCTCGCCATGCTGCGGGAACTGGCGTCGTTCCGGGCCATCGATTACACGGTGACTGCCGACGGCGAGAAGTGGCAGCAGGGCGCCATGCTGATTTCCGTCGCCAACGGCCAGTCGATCGGCGGCGGGATGAGGATCGTCCCGGGAGCCGCCCTTGATGACGGCTACCTGGACCTCTTCATTGTCAACCGGCTGTCCCGGACCCGGCTGCTGGCCGTGTTTCCCAAGGTCTTTGCCGGCAAGCACGTGGGCCACCCCGCCGTGCAGCTTCGCCGGGTCCGCACCGTGGAACTGTCTGCCGGCAATATCGTGGCCTACGCCGACGGCGAGCGGATCGGGGCGCTCCCGATGACCATTGAGGTCGTTCCGCGGGCCGTCTGCGTCCTGGCGTAGTGGCGTGGCCCGGCGTCTTCGCCCAGCTGCCGGGACCAGTTGCCGGGACCCGCCGTCTGGCCTAGCTGCCTGGCGTCGCGGCCGGCACGGCCTTGCGCGGGGACAGCCTGTTCAGCGCCAGGGCACCCACGAGCAGCCCGAAGTCACGCAGAGCGACATCGTAGAAGCCGCCGAGGACGATCAGGTTGATGATGATGCCCAGCAGCCAGGCGGCCACGAGCACCGATCCGAAGCGCGGGCGCAGCGCCACCGCCACGCCGGCGACGATTTCCACCACGCCAACGATGTACATGATCGTCTGGGCCGGCAGCGGGACCACCTGGGTCACCACGGGCGCCAGGTACATCGTCCAGTCGGTCAAGAGGTTCGTGAACTTGTCCAGGCCGAACAGGATCGGCGCAACCGTAAAGACGGTCCGCAGCAGCAGGAAGGCCTGACGGTCCGCCGTGAGCTGCTGTGCGGGATTGGCGAGGGCTGGGGAAACTTTCATGGCATTGCTCCTTCTAAAAATAGATATCTCGATTTTAGAGGGCCCCGCAGCAATTAAGCAATGATTCTTGTTTTTAGAGATATTCTTGTGTCATGACCAAGCTTCCGTGGAACCACAGGCTGGCGGCGGTCGCGTCGCTGGGAGACGAGAGCCGCAGGAGGCTGTTTGACTTCGTCGCCTCAGCGGCAGATGCCGTTGGCCGGGACGATGCCGCGCAGGCCGTGGGCCTGGCGCGGAGCACTGCCTCGTTCCATCTGGACCGGCTCGTGAAAGACGGGCTGCTGGCCGTGGAGTTCCGCAAGCTCGGAGGGCGGGAGGGCCCGGGGTCCGGCCGGCCCGCCAAGCTGTACCGGGCCGCCGTGGATGAGGTCGCGGCCTCGGTGCCCGATCGCCACTATGATCTCGCCGCCGAGCTGCTGGTGTCCGCGATCGAGGACGCAACCAGCGGCGGCGGTTCGCCGCGGGAGGCCCTGCTTCGGGCTGCCCGCGCGAGGGGGCAGTCGGCGGGTGAGTCGGCAGCCCGCGCAGCCGGCCGCGAGCCGGCGGGGGCCACCGGGGCGGAGCCTGCGGACTCCGCCGGCAGCCCCGATGGCGCCGGCCCGTTCGAGGACTTCCTGGCGGGGCAGGGCTATTGCCCGGCGGACGACGGCGGCGGGGGACTGGTGCTGCTGAACTGCCCGTTCCATCGCCTCGCCGCCGGGCACGCAGACGTGGTGTGTGCCATGAACGGAGCCTTTCTCGGCGGGGCCTCAATGGCCCTGGGGATCGAACCGGGCCGGATCGAAGCCCTCGCCATCGAAGATCTCAGGGAGCAGGGCGGCGCGCGGCCCGGGCAGTGCTGTGCCCGTATTCTTCCATCGTGACCGGACTGCCTGCGTGAGCCTGCCCGCCTGCAGCGGCGGCGGGCGGCCCGGCTTGGGCCCTGCCGGCGGGGTGGCCGGCGTTGCGGGCCTGGCCCTTGATTCCGGTCAGCAGCACGCCGGCGATCACCAGGAGGCCGCCTGCGATCTGCACGAGGGTGAGCGGGGTCCCGAACAGCACGGTGATGATCGCGGTGAAGACCACCATCAGGTTGAGGTAGTTTCCGGCGGTCCCGGACGGGGTGGTTTTCAGCGCCAGGTTCCAGAGGAGATAGGAACCAAGGGACGGGAACAGGGCGATATACGCCATCGACCAGCCTTCGGCCGCGGTATCGGGAAACCGCACGTTCATGGCGAGAGCAAACGGCGCCAGAGTCACGGTTGCGATCACCACCTGCACCGCTGTGGCCGCGACGGGCGGCACATCCAGCCGGCGGGCAACGATGGTGTAGAAGCCCCAGACGATGATCGCGCCAATCATCATGAGCTCACCGGTGTTGATGGCGAGGCTGACCACGCGGGCCAGCTCGCCCTGGGTCAGGACCAGCAGCACACCCAGCAGGCCAAGGCAGATGCCGAGCCAGCCCAGCCGTGTGGTCTTCTCACCGAGCAGGACGATCGCCATGACCACAATGAGGGCCGGGTTTGCGGCCGTCACCAGCGAGGCGTTCATCGCGGACGTGAATCCGAGCGCGCCGTAGAGCAGCAGTGTGTAGCCGCTCATGCCCAGGACACTCAGCAGCAGAAGCACGGGCCAGCGGCGCAGCACCGCGCCCCAGTCGGGCCGTTCAATGAGGTGGGCCAGGATCAGCAGCGGCACGGCGGCCAGGCTCCAGCGCCAGAAGGTCAGGTCCAGCGGTGTCATTGAGGCTCTGGCGGTCTGTCCGACGACGAAATTGCCGGACCAGAACAAGGTGGCCAGCACAAGGCAGAGTGGCGCTTTCACCGCTTGAATGTACACCAGCCCCGGGTGCTTCACTGTGCCCTTCACTGTGCCTCCGGCCGGTGCCTTCGCCCTGACACTGTGCCTCTGCCCTGAGACTGTGCCTTCGCCCTGGCACCGCGGCAGCCCGGGCGCGCGCAGGTAGAATTGGGCTGTGCCTGTCTACCTCGATCACGCCGCCACCACCACCCTCGCCCCGGAAGCGCTGGCCGCGCTGACGCGCGAACTGGCCCGGACCGGCAACCCGTCCTCGCTGCATGGATCGGGCCGCCGTGCCCGGCGCTCCGTGGAGGACGCGCGGGAAGTACTCGCGGCGGCCGCCGGCGCCCATCCCTCGGAGGTCATCTTCACCTCCGGCGGGACCGAGGCGGACAACCTGGCGGTCAAGGGCCTGTACTGGGCCCGCCGTGCCGAGGACCCGGCGCGGACCCGCATCCTCTGTTCCGCCGTCGAACACCACGCGGTGCTGGACACCGTCGAATGGCTCGAACGGCATGAAGGCGCTGACGTGTGCTGGCTCCCCGTGGATGAGGCGGGCGTCGTGGACCTGGCCGTGCTCGAAGCCGAGCTGTCCCGGGATCCGGGCTCGATCGCACTGGTGAGCGTCATGTGGGCCAACAACGAGGTCGGCACCATCCAGCCCGTCGCCCGGGTTGTGGAACTGGCACACGCCGCCGGCGTACCCGTCCACTCCGACGCCGTCCAGGCCTTCGGCTCCCTGCCCGTTGACTTCCGCGGGACGGGCCTGGACGCCATGTCCGTCTCCGGGCACAAGATCGGCGGACCGGTCGGCGTGGGCGCGCTGATCCTGGGCCGGGCGGTGAAGCTGACCCCGGTGCAGCACGGCGGCGGGCAGGAACGCGACGTCCGCTCCGGGACGCTGGACACCGCCTCGATCGCCGCGTTTGCCGCGGCCGCCGAGGCCGTTGCCGCGAAACTCCCCGAGGAAGCCGCCAGGATCGCGGCCCTTCGGGACCGGCTGATTGAGGGGGTCCGTGCGGCCGTCCCCGAAGCCGTCCTGCGGGGCGCCCCGGGCCCCGGGCGGTTGCCAGGCAATGCGCATTTCACGTTCCCCGGCTGCGAAGGGGACTCGCTGCTGTTCCTGCTGGACCTCGCCGGCGTCGAATCCTCCACGGGCTCCGCCTGCACCGCCGGTGTTCCGAGGCCCTCCCATGTGCTGCTGGCGATGGGCCTGGACGAGGACACGGCGAGGGGGGCGCAGCGATTTACGCTCGGGCATTCCTCAACCGACGCCGACGTCGATGCCCTGCTCGCGGCGTTGCCGGGCGCCTACGCGCGGGGCCGCCAGGCCGGCATGGCCGGGCATGAGTCCAGCATCCAGACCGCCGGAACGGTCGCGCGCGAGGCCGCCCGTCAGGCTTCCGGCAGGAGCTGATCCAGGAGCTAATCCAGGAGCTGATCCAGGGGTACCGACGAGTCGGCAAGCAGGTCCGGGCTCACGGCGGTGCGGGCGTTGATGAGCGCCTTGATCGCCTTCTGCGGCTTGGCGGCGCGGGGCCAGTTGACATTCATTCCGGCGATCACCTGGCCCTCGCGCTGCCAGAAGGCAATGAACTCCTTGTCCGCAAGCGAGCCGCGGATGACCGGCGGGCCGGCAACGAGCGTCGGGAAGCCCGAGTACTCCATGCTGACGTCGTACTGGTCCGTGTAGAAGTACGGGATGGTCTCCAGCGTGGCGTCGAGGCCGAGCATCGCCTTGGCTGCCACCTTGCCGCCATTGAGGGCATTGGACCAGTGCTCGCTGCGGTGGTGTTCCCCGGTGAACGGGTGCAGGGCGTTGGCGACGTCGCCTGCGGCGAAGATCCCGGGCGCCGAGGTCCGCAGCGACGCGTCGGTGAGGATGCCGTTGCGGATCCCGAGCCCGGCCGCCTCGGCCAACCCGACCTCCGGCACAACGCCGACGGCGATGACCACGAGGTCGGCGGGCAGGACTTCGCCCGAGTCGGTGACCACTGCCGTCGCCCGACCAAACCACCCCTGAATCTCGGCAGCGGACGCCGGAAGCCTGAACCGTACCCCGTGGGCCTCGTGCAGCCCGCGGAAGAAACCGCCCAGGTCCGGGCCAATCGCCGCGCCCAGCGGCACGTCCTCCAGCCCCATCAGGGTGACGGTGTTTCCAAAGGTGCTGGCGGCAGCGGCCAGTTCCATCCCGATCCAGCCGGACCCGACCATGACCACGTGCAAACCGCCGCCGGCAAGGCGGGCGTGCAGGCGCCGGCTGTCCTCGACCGTCCGGAACGTGCTGACGCCCTCGAGACCGCTGCCGGGCAGCGGGATGGTCCTGGGCCGCGCTCCCGTGGCAAGCAGGAGCGAGCCGTACTCCAGCCGCCGCCCGTCATCCAGAACCACAGCCCGGGCAGCCGGGTCCACCGCCGTGACCTGGACGCCGAGCCTGAGGTCGACGTCGTTCGCGTCGTACCAGTCCTCGGGCACCACAGGCAGGGCGTCGTCGCCGGCCTTGCCCAGCAGGTACTCCTTGGACAGCGGCGGGCGCAGGTACGGCTGGTGGGACTCGGCGGCCACCAGCACCACCGGACCGCTGAAGCCCTCCGCCCGCAATGTTTTGGCGGCGGTGGCGCCGGCCAGCCCGCCGCCCACGATCACGATGTTCCCGACAGCCATGTCCGCTCGATTCCCGCGTCGGTGCGCTTCCGTTTTCTAAAACCGCTTGTCCTGACGCTAGAAGGGGGAGGCGGTCCCGTCAAGGCCTTTTGGGGAGGATTCGGCGTGGCGATAGAATGGCGGGGCAGGCATTGTGCTATTTCCGGGGGCCAGCAGTAGCACTGCGGTTCAACCCAGCAGTGAAAGCCCGGCAGTAGCCCAGCACTAAAAGCCCAGCAGCACCGCAGCTGCGAACAGCAGCCCCGGGGCCTGTGACCCCCGAACCCTAGAGAAAGCCAGTATGCGAGTTCTTGCAGCCATGAGTGGCGGCGTCGATTCCGCCGTTGCCGCCGCCCGCGCCGTCGAGGCGGGGCACGACGTCGTCGGCGTCCACCTCGCGCTGTCCCGGATGCCGGGCACCCTGCGAACCGGCAGCCGCGGCTGCTGCACGATCGAGGACTCCCGCGACGCCTGGCGTGCGTGCGACATCCTCGGGATCCCGTACTACGTCTGGGACTTTTCCGAACGGTTCAAGGAAGATGTCGTCCAGGACTTCATCGATGAGTACGCCGCGGGCCGCACCCCCAATCCCTGCATGCGCTGCAACGAGCGGATCAAGTTCGCCGCCCTGCTGGAGAAGGCCATCGCCCTGGGCTTCGATGCCGTATGCACCGGCCACTACGCGAAGGTCATCACGGACGCCGACGGCAACCCCGAACTGCACCGCGCTGCGGACTGGGCCAAGGACCAGAGCTATGTGCTGGGGGTGCTGACCCATGAGCAACTCAAGCACTCGATGTTCCCGCTGGCCGAGACGCCGTCCAAGGCCGAGGTCCGCGCGGAGGCGGAGCGCCGCGGCCTCTCCGTGGCGAACAAGCCGGACAGCCACGACATCTGTTTCATTCCCGACGGCGACACCGCCGGCTGGCTCGCAGAGAAGATTGAAATGACCACGGGGGACATCGTGGACGAATCCGGCGCGAAGGTCGGCGAGCACCCGGGCGCCAACGCGTTCACCGTGGGCCAGCGCCGCGGGCTGAAGCTCGGCACCCCGGCCGCGGACGGCAAGCCGAGGTTCGTGCTGGAGATCCGGCCCAAGGAGAACAAGGTGGTGGTGGGCCCGGAGGCCCTGCTCGCCATTGACGAAATCCGAGGCATCAAGGTCTCCTGGGCGGGGCTGCCCATCGCCGAGGTGGCGACCGGAGAAGAGTTTGACTGCTACGCCCAGGTCCGCGCCCACGGCGACCCCGTCCCTGCCCGCGCGCATATGGCGGACGACGAGCTTGTGGTCACGCTCACCGAGCCGCTGCGCGGCGTGGCCCCCGGCCAGACGGTGGTGCTCTACCAGGGCAGCCGCGTGCTCGGCCAGGCCACGATCGATGCCGCGCGCTCGCTGCAGCGGGCCGCGCTCTAGCTGCCCGCCCCACCGACTCCAGCGAAGGGTCCCGCCAGTTGGCGGGGCCCTTCGTCGTCTGTACCCTCCGTCGTCGTCAGACTACCCGGCCGTCCACGGTGCCCGGATGCGCAGGACCCTGCCGAAGATCCGGGCGGAATCCTGCAGAAAATGAGAGAAACCTTCGAATCGTGTAAATTTTGTGTCTCAACTCACAAAATGCAACGTTTCACCGAATGATCGTCTGGTTGAATCTAGGAATCAGCAAAGCGTGCCGCCCGACGAGTCAGTCGTTTCACTTCGGGCTGCGCTAGAACGCATCGAACAGAAAGTTCACAGATGGCAATGAACAAAAAGGCCTGGCACAGCGTCATCGCGCTGGCCGGGGTTTCCGCCTTTGCACTGACGGCCTGCACAGGGCCGACCGGGGGCGCTGGCGGGTCATCAGCCGCAGCTAGCGGTCCGATCGCCTACGGCACCACGGACAAGGTCACTGCCTTGGATCCGGCGGGCGCGTATGACAACGGTTCGTTCATGGTGATGAACCAGATCTACTCCTTCCTCCTCAACTCGAAGCCCGGCAGCGCAGATCCCATGCCGGACCTGGCCGAGTCCGCGTCCTTCACCTCGCCGAACGAGTACACGGTCAAGCTCAAGCCGGGCCTCAAGTGGGCCAACGGCCACACGCTCGACTCCAAGGACGTCAAGTTCTCCTTCGACCGGCAGACCAAGATCAACGATCCCGCCGGTCCCGCAAGCCTGCTGACCAACATCGAAAGCATCACCGCCCCCGATGCCAACACCGTGGTCTTCAAGCTGAAGCAGGCGAACGACCAGACCTTCGCTCAGATCCTCAGCAGCCCCGCCGCGCCGATCGTAGACGATGAAGTCTTCCCGGCCGACAAACTGCTTGACGACGACTCGATCGTCAAGGCCAAGGCGTTCTACGGCCAGTACGTGATCGACACGTACAAGAAGAACGAGCTGGTCAGCTTCAAGGCATTCCCTGACTACCAGGGGGTTCTCGGCAAGCCGGCCAACGACGCCGCCACGATCAAGTACTACGCCGACCCCACCAACATGAAGCTGGACATCCAGCAGGGCAACATCGACGTCGCGAACCGCAGCCTGAGCGCCACCGACGTCGATGACCTCAAGAAGGACTCCAAGGTCAAGGTCAACGTTGGCCCCGGCGGCGAAATCCGCTACATCACGTTCAACTTCGACACGATGCCGTTCGGTGCCAAGGCTGCCGACGCCGATCCGGCCAAGGCGCTCGCCGTCCGCCAGGCCATCGCGAACCTCGTTGACCGCCAGTCCATCGCGGACCAGGTCTACAAGGGCACCTACCTGCCGCTGTACTCCAACGTTCCCAACGGCTTCCTGGGCGCCAACGAATCGTTCAAGGACGCCTACGGCGACGCCGGCAAGCCGAGCCTGGACAAGGCCAAGAAGGTCCTCGCCGACGCCGGTGTGACGACCCCCGTCTCGATGAACCTTCAGTACAACCCGGACCACTACGGCAAGTCCTCCGGCGATGAGTACGCCATGATCAAGGACCAGCTGGAGAAGTCCGGTTTGTTCAAGGTCAACCTGCAGTCCACGGAATGGGTCACCTACAGCAAGGCCAGCCGCGCCGACGAATACCCGCTGTTCCAGTTTGGCTGGTTCCCCGACTTCAGTGACGCCGACAACTACCTGACCCCGTTCTTCCCGGAGGGCGGCTTCCTGAAGAACCACTACAACAACCCCACCGTCAACGACCTGATCAGCAAGCAGCTCACCACCGTCGATAAGACTGAACGCGAGTCCACGATCAAGGATGCGCAGAATGCCCTCGCCAAGGACATCTCCACGCTTCCGTTGCTCCAGGGCGCGCAGGTTGCCATTTCCGGCAGCGGTGTCAAGGGTGTCGATTCCACCCTCGATGCCTCCTTCAAGTTCCGTTTGGGAACTCTTTCCAAGTAAGGCTGCAGCCCTGCTGTCCTGACCAGCCTGCGAGGCGGGGCGCCCTCGAGGCGCCCCGCCTTTGCTGGTCATTGCCGCATCCTGCAGTTCACGCCGGCCCGCCCAAGGCCGCGACAGCACAATCTTAGGTACCAATGACAACATTGACTGAGGCGCCGCTAAACGACGCCGACGGACTTCTTCCGTCCAAGAAAAAATCCTCGGGTGGGGGCTTGGGGACCTACATCCTGATCCGGTTCTTCCTGATCATTCCGACCATTTTCATTCTGGTGACTTTGGTCTTCTTCCTGATGCGGGTCATCGGCGACCCCATCACCGCAGCCCAGGGCGGCAGGCTTCCGCCGGAGGCGCTCGCGCAGCGCATCCACGACGCCGGCTACGACCGCCCGATCCTCGTGCAGTACCTCGAATACGTTGGCCAGGTGGCGACCGGCAACTTCGGCACCACCATCACCGACCGCCGCCCTGTGGTCGAAATGATCATCACGTTTGGCACGGCAACCCTGGAACTGGCCATCAATGCCCTCATCGTGGCGCTGGTGGTCGGCATCCCGCTCGGCCTGATCGCCGCCTACCGGCGCGACAAGGCCCCGGACGCCTTCCTGCGGTTCTTCGCCATCCTCTGCTACGCGACCCCGGTGTTCTTCGCCGGCCTGCTGATGAAGCTGGCCTTCTCCGTCTGGCTGGGCTGGCTGCCCGTCGCAGGACGGGCCTCCACCAGGACCGAGCTGGCCATGGGAAGCCTGGCCGCACCGACCGGGATCTACTGGCTGGATGCCTTGCGCAGCGGCAACATGGCCGCGTTCGGCGATGTCGCGGCCCATTCAGTCCTCCCCGCACTCACCCTGGGGCTTTTGACGGCAGGGGTCTTCCTGCGGCTGGTCCGCACCAACGTCATCGGCACGCTCGGCAAGGATTACGTCGAGGCCGGCAGGTCCCGTGGCGTCAGTAATTACAGGCTCGTGACCAAGCATGCCTACAAGCCTGCCCTCATCCCGATCATCACTGTCATGGGGCTTCAGATTGCCCTCCTGCTCGGCGGCGCCGTCCTCACGGAGTCCACCTTCGAGTGGAAGGGCCTCGGCTACCAGCTGGTGCAATACCTGAACGCCCGCGACTTCGTCGCCGTCCAGGGAATCGTCGTGATGCTGGCGGTCATCGTTGCCGTCACGAACTTCATCGTGGACGTCGTCGCAGCCCTGATCGACCCGCGAGTGAGGTACTAGCCATGAATGCAACCAAAGTAAGCGGGCGCAAGCAGCCCCTCATCTACCGGCTGCCGGTGATCTCGCATTTCCGCTCGAGCGTCGGGCTGCAACGCGGCATGCTCGTCACGGGCATGGTGCTGGCCGCCGTCTTCCTGCTCGTCGCCGTGTTTGCGCCGTGGATCGCGCCCTACGGGTTTGCCCAGCTCAGCGACGCCGCCGGTCCCTTCCCGACACAGCAGCCCCCCAGCCCGGCCCACATCTGGGGCACCACGGTTGGTGGCTATGACGTCTATTCCCGGGTGCTCTGGGGTGCCCAGACGGCCGCCGTGGTGATCATCGTGGCCGTCGCGATGTCGATCTTCCTCGGCGTAGCCCTCGGCCTCGTCAGCGGCTACTTCGGCGGCTGGCTGGACCGGGTGTTCGTGGTGATCGCCGATGCGATCTACGCTTTCCCGTCCCTGCTGCTGGCCATCGTGATGTCAATCGTCATCAGCCACGGCCAGTCCAGTTTCTGGGGAGGCATTGTTGCCTGCTCCATCTCCATCTCGGTGGTGTTCGTCCCGCAGTACTTCCGCGTCATCCGGGCCGAGACCATCCGGCTAAAGGCGGAGCCGTACGTCGAGTCAGCCAAGGTGGTGGGTGCCTCCAGCATTCGCATCATGGGCCGGCACATCTTCAAGAACGCAACCCGCACGCTGCCCTTGATTTTCACGCTGAACGCGTCCGAGGCCATCCTGACCCTGGCGGGCCTCGGCTTCCTGGGCTTCGGCATCGAACCGACCTCCGCCGCCGAGTGGGGGTACGACCTGAACAAGGCCATAGCAGACGCCTCCTCGGGCATCTGGTGGACCGGTGTCTACCCCGGTACAGCGATCGTCCTGACCGTGCTTGGGCTGACCCTCGTCGGTGAGAGCATCAACGACCTCAACGATCCCCGCCTGCGGGGCCGCAAGAAGGCTGTGGCAGGCAAGGGTGGACCGGACTCAACCGCCGGTGCCCAGGCTGCACTCGAAGCAGAATCGAGAGTTCTATGACCATCAACATCGACAAACCCGGCGCAGGCACAGGCCCGGTCCTTGACATCGACCGCCTTAAAGTCACCTTCGCCACCGACGCCGGGGATGTGTATGCCGTCAAGGACGTCAGCCTCACTGTCAACCCCGGCGAGGTCGTGGCCATCGTTGGCGAATCGGGATCCGGCAAGACTGTGACGGCCAAGACCATCCTGGGACTGCTGCCGGAGACGGCCATCAGCCAGGGCGCGGTCCTGATCAACGGCAACAACGTCATCAGCGTCAGCGAGGCGAAACTGCGGGAGATCCGGGGCCGCGATGTGGCCATGGTGTTCCAGGAACCATCCACCGCACTTAACCCGGTCTTCACCGTGGGCTGGCAGATCGCCGAAGGAATCCGCGCACACGCCGGCTCTGGCGGCCGCAGCAAGGTCTCGGCCAAGGAAGCCAAAGCGCGGGCAATTGAAGCCCTCCGCAAAGTGGGCATCCCGGACCCGGAAACGCGGGTCAACTACTACCCGCACCAGTTCTCGGGCGGCCAGAAACAGCGCGTCGTGATTGCCGCAGCGCTGGCCCTGAACCCTGGCCTCATCGTGGCCGACGAGCCGACGACTGCCCTGGACGTCACCGTGCAGGCCGAGATCCTTGAACTGCTGCGGGACCTGCGCGACAACTACGGAACGTCCATCGTGCTGATTACGCACAATATGGGCGTTGTCGCCGACCTCGCCGACCGCGTCGTGGTCATGTACCAGGGCGACGTTGTGGAGGAGGCATCCTCACGGGTGCTCTTCGCCCAGCCCAGGGAGGACTACACCAAGAAGCTCCTCGCCGCCGTCCCGCACCTGGGCCGCAACTCCGCCTCGGAGGGCATGGTCGAACGCGCCCACCAGGGCGGCAAGGTGCTGGTCGAGGCCAAGAACCTGACCATCGAGTATCCGGGGCGGCTCGGCAGCCCGGCGTTCAAGGCCGTCGACGGCGTCAGCTTCACCGTGTCCGAAGGCGAAGTCTTCGGCCTCGTGGGGGAGTCCGGCTCCGGCAAAACCACCATCGGCCGGGCGATCGCCGGCCTGAACCGCACCACGGGCGGCAGCCTGAATGTGCTGGGCTACGAGATGCTGAACTTCAAGGAGCGCACCTTCAAGCCGCTCCGCAAGGAGATCGGCTTCGTTTTCCAGGACCCGGCGGCCTCGTTCAACCCGCAGCTGACCATCGGCGATTGCGTGGCGGAACCGCTGATCATCCACTCCAACCCGACCGCGGCCGAGGCACGCAAGAAGGTCGGGGAGCTGCTCGAGTCCGTGCAGCTGCCGGCGTCGTACGCTGACCGGTTCCCGCACGAACTCTCCGGCGGGCAGCGCCAGCGCGCCTCCCTGGCGCGGGCGCTCATCCTGAACCCGAAGCTGCTCATCGCCGACGAGCCGACCTCGGCCCTGGACGTGTCCGTGCAGGCCGTCGTGCTGGAGCTGTTCAAGGAGATCCAGCAGGAGTTCGGCTTCGCGTGCCTGTTCATCAGCCACGACCTCGCCGTGGTGGACATGCTCGCCCACTGGGTCGGCGTGCTCTACAAGGGCAAGATGGTGGAGCAGGGCCTCGGCAACCAGGTGATGGGCAACCCGCAGCACGACTACACGAAGAAACTCATCGCCTCCCTGCCTGTTCCGGACCCCGACGAACAGGCCAGGCGCCGCGAGGCGTTCAAGGCCGTGCTCCACAGCTAACTGCCGGAACCGGGCACCTGCCCGATCCGGCGCGGCCCGATCCTGCGCCGGCCAGGGCTCCGGCAGGGCCACAGCCAAGGGGCATGCCCACCGTTCGCCACGAACGGTGGGCATGCCCCTTGGTGTCTCCGCGGGCGCCTGCAACGGTGCTTAACAGCGGGAGGCATTGGCCGCGGAACCCCTAGACTGGGTCAATGACCGAGCAGAACCCCACTCTTCCCGAAACCGATTCCTACGACCCGGCGGCAAGCTCCCTGGCCGGTTCCGTGGATCCCGCGGTCATGGCGGAGCTGCTGTCGATCCGCTCCAGCATAGACAACATCGATGCCACCCTCGTCTTCCTCCTCGCCGAACGCTTCAAAGCCACCCAGAAGGTCGGCTTCCTCAAGGCCGCGCACCAACTTCCCGCCGGGGACCCGGGCCGTGAAACGGCGCAGATCGCCCGGCTGCGGCACCTCGCCGCCGAAGCCCACCTGGACCCGGCCTTCGCGGAGAAATTCCTGAACTTCATCATCGGCGAGGTCATCCGCCACCACGAGGCCATCGCCGAGGACCACCAGGCCGCCCAGGCCTCCGGCTCCGCGGACGCCGCCCGCGCCGCAGACGCCTAGCCATGGCAGCACCAGACGCGCCCGCACCGGGCCAGGTGACCGCGACCGCCCTTGGCCCCTGGCCGGGCGAGGACCCGGCCGAGGCCGCCCGCATCATCCGCGGTGAACTGGGCAGCCCGCACCTGCCGTTCCTCGCCGAGCTTCCCGATCGCGGCGTCGGCTCCGATGCCCTGGGCCGGACCGCCTCTTTGCTCGTCGAACTAGCCGTCGACGTCCAGCCGCATGGATGGCGGTTCGTGGACCGGCCCGGCAAGGACCTGCAGCGGGCCAAGTCGGCCCTGTCCACCGACATCAACATCCTGGCGGACGTGATCGGCGTCGAGGAAGTGCCGTCGGACGATATCAAGATCCAGCTGCGCGGGCCGCTCAGCCTTGCCGCCGGGCTGCACCTGCACAACGGCGAGCGGGCCCTGATCGACTACGGTGCCCGCCGGGACATCGCGGATTCGCTCGCAGCGGGCGTGGAAGGCTACCTCAAGCGGGTGGCGGCGGCTGCCCCCGGTGCCCGGATCGTCGTCCAGATCGATGAACCTGAAATTGCGTCGGTGCTGGCCGGCACCATTCCCACCGCCAGCGGTTACCGGACCCTGCGTTCGGTGCCGGGCCGGGAAGTGACCGAGTCCTGGCAATTGGTGATCGACGCGCTCCGGGCCGCGGGCGCCGTCGAGACCGTTGTGGCCGTCTCCGAGGTCGAGGCGCCGTTCGAGCGGATCCTGGCGGCAGGCGCGGATGGAATCGCCGTGCCGCTTCGGGCCCTGACCTCGCGCCAGTGGGAACAACTCGCGGGCGCGGTGGAGGCCGGCAAGCGGCTCTGGGCCGGCGCGCTGGACGTGGCTGATCCTGCCGCGTCACTGCCAAGGGTCCGCGACGTCGTGGAAAACGTATGGCGCCCATGGCGGCAGCTGGGTCTGCCGGCGTCCACGCTGGGGGCGCTCCGGGTCACGCCGTCCGAGGGCTTGGAGCGGCACTCACCCGCCGCTGCAGGGGCGGCCCTGACCCGGCTGACCCAGGTGGCGGACGGGCTCAACCAGCTCGCCCTCGGCTAGCGCGGCACCTTCGGCCGCCGGCGGCCCGGGCGCAACCGTGCCCGCGGTGCCTCCGCTGTGCCCTGCTGGCCCCGGTCAGACCCTGCTTTCCCAGGCGTCCGGTCGGGCGTGCCCTGGCAGGTAGCCCGGCGCCGCAATACCGCCGGGGTAGGGCTCGAGCCGGTAGTCGAAATGGCCGGCGTAGACCAGCACCAGCCCGAGCTGGGGCTGGATCACCTTGACCTGGATCCGGTGCCTGCCGCCGTCCTGCGGCTCCCACCACTGCTCGGCGTAGGCCTTGGCGTCGAGGGCCGCCGGCAGCGGAATCCGGAGCGGTCCCACGAACAGCCGCGACGCCTCGGACACGCCGCGCAGCCGGCCCTCCGGCGTGACGCTGAGATTGAGGTCGGTGACGAGCCGCCGGTACCGGCCCACGTAGTCCACGAGCCCGGGCCCGAGCCCGCCGTTATCGCGCCCGCCGTCATCAAAGCTGGTCGTGTCCTGGAACAGCCGGGTGGTGCCCGGGAAGAAGATTTCCCGGCGGGCCGTCAGGCTGGACCTGCCGAACGGGTCCAGGTGGGCGTGGTTCTCGATCCGGAAGCGGACGCCCTCGCCGTACTCGGGGAAGAAGGCCTGCTCGCCGGTGGTGAGCCGCAGCAGGGGACGCAGCCAGGCCTGCCGGCAGCCGACGACGTCGAACACCCCCTCGCCGACGCCGTAGTGGCCGGATCCCGGTGCCAAAGCAAAGTATTCTTGAAGCTCCGGCTGTAGTCGGGCAAAGTCGCTGCCAAGGGCTCGCTGGTAGATCGGGGTGTTCACGGGTTCCTCCTGCGGTCCGGGCCGGTTCACTGGGCCTTTCCACAGCATGCAGGACAACGCGGCAATTGTCACAGCGTCCCGTGCATCGGCGCGGTTCCGGGCCGGTTCCGGCGGGGTTCCGGCGGCCGTGGCAGGCCCGGTTGCACCATGCCGGCGGGCCGCCCGATACGACAAAGCCAATTCAATGGGGGAATATATAACTATGAAGGCACGCATTCTGGTAGTGGATGATGACGAGGCTCTGGCCGAGATGATCGGTATTGTGCTGCGCAATGACGGCTTCGAACCCGTCTTCTGCGCGGACGGCGCACAGGCGCTGGACGTGTTCCGCTCCTCCAAGCCGGACCTGGTCCTACTCGACCTCATGCTGCCGGGGATGGACGGCATTGAAGTCTGCCGCCAGGTCCGAGCCGAGTCCGACGTCCCGATCGTGATGCTCACGGCCAAGGCGGATACCTCGGATGTGGTCCGCGGCCTCGAGTCCGGTGCCGATGACTATGTGCCCAAGCCGTTCAAACCCGCCGAGCTCGTCGCCCGGGTCCGGGCCAGGCTCCGCCCGGGTGACCAGAAGGCACCGGAAACCCTGCGGATCGCCGATGTCACGATCGACGTGGCCGGCCACCTGGTCAGCCGCGGCAACGACCGGATCTCCTTGACGCCGCTGGAATTCGACCTCCTCGTCGCCCTGGCCCGCAAGCCGTGGCAGGTGTTCACGCGCGAACTGCTCCTGGAGCAGGTCTGGGGCTACCGGCACGCCGCCGACACCCGGCTGGTCAATGTCCATGTCCAGCGGTTGAGGTCCAAGATCGAACGCGACCCGGAAGCCCCCGAAGTTGTATTGACGGTCCGTGGTGTCGGCTATAAAGCAGGTTCCTGAGCCTGCGGACCGCAGTGTCCGGCAGTCCATAGCAACGGATACGGCGGCGCCGGCCGAGTCGTCCGCGCCGGCCGACTCATCTGCGCCGCCGTCGGCCGAGTTATCCGCGCCGCCGGCAGAGTCATCGGCGGCCTCATCGCCGGAGACGTCCATGCCCCGCGCGCCCGAAACGCCCCGCGGCGGCCCGGGCCCGTGGCGGCGTCTGGCCTTCCGGACCCGTTTGTGGGCCAAACGCGCGAGGATCGTTGGCGTCCGGGTCGCGCGGCTGGTCCGCACCGGGATGCAGCGCCTGTGGCCCGGCATCCTGTACCTGCTCCGGGCGGTACAGCGGAAGTGGCGGCGTTCGCTGCAGTTCCGGACGGTCCTGACCACGCTGATGCTGGCCATGGGCTCGTTCGCGGTGGTGGGCGCCTACTTGTCCAACCAGATCGCCAACAACCTGTTCCAGGAACGGCTCGCCCAGGCCGAATCGGAGACGCGGTACAACGTCAAGCAGGTCCAGGACACGTTCGACGGCGCCCAGGTCACCGACCAGTCCAGCGTCATCACCCTGGTCTATGACACCCTGAACGCGGTCGAAGGCCGCGGATCCGTGATCCAGCGGCGCTACGTCTTCGAGGCCATGCCGGAGCAGACCAAGCCGCGCAACCGTTGGGTTGAATCCCGGGCCTCGGACCAACTCACCATCGGCGTCATCCCCCCGGACCTGCGCAAGGCTGTGCAGGACTCGGGCAAGGACCAGTACTGGGCGTCCACCCAGTTCCCTGTAGGGACCGAAGACCGGCCCGGCATCGCCGTCGGCAACAAGGTGACCTTCAACGGCACCGTCTACGAGCTCTACCTCATCTATGACCTCAACACGGCGCAGAAGACCCTCGACGAGATCCAGAATGTCCTGCTGGCCGGCGGCGCGCTGCTGGTGCTCATGATCGGCGGCGTCGCCTGGTATGTGACCCGCAACGTGGTCAGCCCGGTCAGCCATGCCGCCGTCGTCTCCGAGAAGCTCGCCGCCGGCCAGCTGCAGGAGCGCATGGTGGTCAAAGGCGAGGACGAGGTTGCCCGCCTCGGCGCGTCGTTCAACCACATGGCCGCAAGCCTCCAGGAACAAATCACCCAGCTGGCCACGCTGTCCCAGATGCAGCAGCGGTTCGTCTCCGATGTCTCCCACGAGCTCCGCACCCCGCTCACCACGGTGCGCATGGCCGCCGAAGTCCTTTATGACGCCCGCGAGGACTTCGACCCCATCAACAAGCGCTCCGCGGAGCTGCTGTACAACCAGGTGGAACGCTTCCAGTCGCTCCTGGCGGACCTGCTGGAAATCTCCCGCTTTGACGCCGGCGCCGCCACCCTGGACGCCGAGCCCACCGACATCGTCCAGCTTGTCGCGCATGTCATCGAGGGGGTGGCGCCCGTCGCCGCCGAATACGGGTCCGCCGTCACCCTCAACGCCCCGGCCGGCAGCGTCATTGTCGACATGGACGACCGCAGGATCGACCGGATCCTGCGCAACCTGATTCTGAACGCCCTCGAACACGGCGAGGGCCGGCCGGTCAACGTTTCCGTGGCCGCCAGCGGCACCGCCGTGGCCGTGGCCGTACGGGATCACGGAATCGGCATGACCCCGGCTGAGGCGGCGCGCGTCTTCGACCGCTTCTGGCGCGCCGATCCGGCCCGGGCCCGCACCACGGGCGGCAGCGGGCTGGGACTGTCCATTGCCGCCGAGGACACCAAGCTCCACGACGGCTGGCTGCAGGCCTGGGGGAGCAAGGGAGAAGGGTCGAACTTCCGCCTGACCCTTCCCCTGCGCCGCGACGAGCCGATCACCAGGTCCCCGCTCCAGCTCGAACCGGTCAACGTCGGGCTCCCCGAGGCAGGCCGCCAGCGCACCGTGGTGTTGCTGGACCCGCTCCGGACCGCGGGCCGCGGGACCGGTGTTGAGGGTTCCTCGGACGGATTCGCAGACGGCTTCGATGACGACTTTTCTGACGACGGCGGCAGCGGTGCCGCCGGCGGGGCTATCCCGGACGGCGGCCCGGCCGGCCCCCGGGGGACCGGGACGGAGGGCAGGGCATGAGTGGGGTTTCGGGCAGGTTTACCCGCGTGGGGGCTGCGCTGCTGGCGCTCATCCTGCTTCTGTTGACCTCGTGCGCCCAGATTCCGCGCTCGGGGCCGGTGGGCAAGAGCACGGACGAGAGTGCGGGAAACCCGAACGCCCCGGTCTTCTTTCCGGCCGCGCCGCGTCCCGGCGCCGGACCCGAAGCGGTGATCGAAGACTTCTACCTCGCCGGCAGCGGCTACGAGGACGACTACGCCGTGGCCCGGCAGTACCTCACCCAGGGTTCGTCGGTGACGTGGAAGCCGGACCAGCGGGCGCTCGTGTTCCGCAAGGCCACGGTGGTGGCCACCGGCGTCGAAAATGTCTTCAACTACCAGCTCGACCTCGCCTATTCGGTGGACGCCGACGGCGTGGCCACGCAGCTTCCCGAGGGCACCACCGAAAACATACCCGTCACCGTGACCCAGGTGGACGGCGAATGGCGAATCTCCGATCTTCCTGACGGCACGGCCATTCCGGAAGAAACCTTCAAGGTCATTTACGGCGCGTTCCCGATCTACTTCTACGACCCCACGTTCACCTACGCAGTGCCCGACGTCCGGTGGTTCATCCGCAAGAAGACCGTCAAAGCCATGACGAGCGCGCTCCTGGGCGGACCCGCCCCCTACCTCAAGGGCGCCGTCGTCAGCGCGTTCCCTTCAGGCATCAAGCTGGCCCGCGAATCAGTGCCCGTGGTGTCCGGCGCCGCGCAGGTGGATCTCACCGCCAAGGACCTGGTCGAGGCCTCCAACGAGGACCGGCTGCGGATGCAGACGCAGCTTGCCCTGACGTTCCGCAGCCAGCCGGATGTGATCAACGTTGAGCTCCGGGCCAACCAGGACCTGGTGCGCGTCGAGGACAACGGCACGGTCCTGCCTCCGGTCCAGGACGAAAGCGTCCCGGCTTACCAGATCGCCGTCAGCAACAATGACCTGGTCCGGTACGAAAACAACAGGATTTCACCGCTCCCGGACGTCCGGTCCGTCGCAGCCCTCTCACCCCGGGCGCCTGCGGAGTCCACCGAGTCGCAGGCGGCCGCGTTCCTGAACGCCGCCCGCACCACGCTGTACTCGATCGTTCCGGGCCAGCCCGCCAGGGCGCTGACCACGCGGGCCGCGCTGTCCCGGCCTTCGTTCGGCCGCTATGACTGGGTCTGGACTGCCGGGCCGGGTGCCGGCGGCGCCACCGAGGTGGTGGCCTACCGGCCGGTCGGTGTGGCGGAGAACGCCAGCGTACCCACCGTGACCCTGTCGCCGGGATGGCTCGCGGGCCGGACGGTGAAGGAGTTCCGGATTTCCCGGGACGGCACGCGGGCCCTCGTCATTTCGCAGCAGAACGGCAAGAGCAAGGTCCAGATCACCGGGATCATCCGGAACGCGGACGGCACCCCGAGGGACCTGACCGTGCCCCTGACGCTCCTGACCCCCCGGGATCCGGACCAAGGGGTCTGGGTGGATGACACCACAGTCGCGGTCATGAAGGCCTCCGCCAGCGATGCCGTCACCCCCGAGCTGTTGTCGCTGACCTCGGCACAGCCGCAGCAGCTGGCGCCGTGGCCTGGGCTGACGGCCCTCAGCGCGGGCAACGGACCGGCCGAGATCTACGGCCAGTCCGCGGAAGGGATCTTCCAGCGGCTGGGCAACGGCTGGTCACCGCAGCTCAAGGGCCCCATCGACCCCTCGTTCCCCGGCTGACCGGCGTCCCCTCGTTCCCCGGCTGACCGGCGCCCTCGGACAACGGCGACGACGACGGCGGTGCGGCCGTCACCCGGATCCGGTGAAGGTTCCGCGAAGGTTCCGGCCGGGGTGTTGTCCACATAGCGGCCCGCCGGGCTACTACGGGGGGCGCACCCGGTCCAGGATCGGAGGATGGGCAGCCACACCACCCGGGTCCCGGCAGCGGACCCTGACCTTGCCCCGGCCGCGGCCAGGGCGGCGCGACACCGCGGGAGCTACGCGTGGCCGCTGGCGAGGCTGGGCGACCGGACAGCCGAAGCGGCGGCTGAGGTGCTCGCCCTGGCCATTCCAGTGGACTGCGTCTGCTGCGGGGCGGAGGACTCGGCACTCTGCGGCGCGTGCTCCCGTAAGCTGCGCCTGCTGACGCTCCGGCCGTTCCGGGCAGAGGCCCAGGCTCCGGCCCTGATGGACATGGACGGCTCCGTGCTGCTGCCCGTGGTGGCGGCCGGGCCATACCGGGCCGAGCTGGCGCAGTGCCTGCTGTCCTTCAAAAGCCACGGGCAGGCCCGGCTGGGCGCCGAGCTGGCCCGGGGACTGGCGCGCGCCCTCCACGCCGCGTCCGGGCCCGGGCAGGGACTCGTCCTCGTCCCCGTGCCCACGAGCGCCGCCGCTTACCGCAGGCGGGGCTTCAGCCCCGTCCATATCCTGCTCCGCCGGCTCGTCCGCGGGGACGAAATCCCAGGGTTCACCGTCGCGGACGCGCTGCGGAAATCCGTGCCGCCCGCGCGGAACACGAAACCGCCGGCTTTGCCCCTGTGGGGCCGGTTGCGGGACGGCCCCACAGGGGCCGGCTCCCTGTCCGGCGGACAGAAGGGATTGGGCCGGGGTGAGCGCGCCCGGCGCGTGCGCGGATCCATGCGGGCCAGGTCCGGTCGGTGGCCTGCGCGAGTCGAAGGACGTGTCTGCATCATCGTCGATGACGTGCTGACCACCGGCGCCACCCTGGCGGAGGCGGCCCGTGCGCTCCGGGCCGCGGGGGCCATTGTCAGCGGCGCCGTCGTGCTGGCCGCGACACGCCCGCCGGCCGCCGCCGATGTCGGCGCCGCCATCCCCGCGGCGGCGCGGATGATCGGTGGGAGCTAAAAAAATAAACCGTAAAAGGATGAATAACAGGTGTCTATGAACTAACGTCGAAGATGGGTACCAAGAACAGATGTACCTGTCGATAGCGGCTCGGAAAGGGGCTCGACTGTCAGTCAGATCGGCCCCCGGGAAGTACCGCCGTCGTGTCACCGAAGTCATTTGGAGGGCACCATGGAGTTCATGATCAGCGGACGCAACTTGACGGTCTCAGACCGGTTCCGCGAATATGCCGACGACAAGATCTCAAAGATCGCGTCGTTGGGAGACAAGGTCCAGAGGGTAGACGCGAAGGTCACCAAAGAGACCAAAGCCCGCCAGACCGCCGAATCGCTCACGGTTGAGCTGACAGTCCTGGGACGCGGCCCAGTAATCCGCGCAGAAGCGAGTGCCGCCGACAAGTTCGCTGCGTTCGATCTCGCTTACAACAAGCTTCTTGAACGCCTCCGCAGGGCCAGGGACCGCAGAAAGGTCCACCACGGCCGGCATACCCCGAAGTCCGTCACCGAGGCGACGGCAGCCCTGGAGCCGGCCAGCCCCAGCGAACCCCTCTATGTGGAGGCGGCGCAGCAGCAGGAGACCCAGGCGACGGCGGCAGAGAAGTCGCCGTATGAGGTCGAGAACGATATTCCGGCCGGCGACTCGCCTGTACTGATCCGCCGGAAGGTGTTCGCCGCGTCCCAGCTCACCCTCGATGACGCCGTCGACAACATGGAACTTGTGGGTCACGACTTCTATCTTTTCGTGGACAAGGAGACCAAGGCGCCGTCGGTCGTCTACCGCCGTGACGGCTGGACCTACGGGGTCATCTCCCTGGACCAGACGTGCGAGCCCGGACATTCGAGTCTGGAAGACAAAATCCTGGCCTACCGTTCAGAGGATGAGCCCGCCAGCGCATAAGCTGGTGCAGACTTTTCCGACGAAGGGACTAACGTGCAAGCATCGCTGAGCCTGGCACAGGCACGGCGGATCGCGTTGGCAGCCCAGGGACTGGAGAAGGAACGGCCCGCCGGACCCGTGAGTGCACGGGGGGTGGGCCGTACCTTTGCCCGGCTGCACCTGGTTCAGATCGACTCCGTCAATGTGGTGTCCCGCAGCCACTTCCTGCCCTTCTTCTCGCGGCTCGGCAACTACGACCGCACCATCCTGGCGCGCATGGCGGGGACCCACCCGCGCCGGATGATGGAGTACTGGGCCCACGAAGCCTGCTTCATCCGCCCGGACCATTTCCACGATCTCGTGCAGTGGCAGAGCCGCAAATGGGTGGGCGCGCACGCGATGGACCCCGAACTGCGCAACGGGGTGGCGGCCAAGGTCCTGGAAACCCTGGCCGGCGGGAAGCCGCTGACCGCCGCCGAACTGACAGCCCGGCTAGGCCACGTGGAAGACCAGCAGCGGGACAACTGGGGCTGGAACTGGAACGCCGTCAAAAGGGTGCTGGAACATCTCTTCGAAGAGGGCCTTGTCTCCGCATCCTCGCGGACCGACTCCTTCGAACGGCGCTACACCCTCACCGCCCGGGTGCTCCCCGGACCGGGCAAGGAAGCGGTGGCACCCGAACCGGATGCGGCCGCGGCCATGGACCGGCTGATCGACGCCGCGGCCCAGGCCCACGGTATAGGGACGGTGCGATGCTTCGCCGACTACTTCCGGACACCGCAGAAGGACGCCGCCGTCGCCGTCCGGAACCTCGTGGACAGCGGCCGGCTGCAGCCGGTCACGGTATCCGGCTGGGACCGGCCCCTGTACCGCCACGTGGAGGCGAAACTGCCGCGCTCGGCCACCGGCCGGGCGCTCCTGAGCCCCTTCGACTCCCTCGTGTTCGAACGCCGGCGGCTCGAGGAGCTCTTCGGATTCCACTACCGGATCGAGATCTACACGCCCGAGCCGAAGCGGAAGTACGGCTACTACGTCCTGCCGTTCCTGCTCCGCGACGCGATCGTCGCACGGGTCGACCTCAAAGCGGACCGGGCCGGCGGGCGGCTCCTGGCCAGGGCCGCCCACGCCGAACCCGGCGCGCCGGAGGACACCGCCGTCGAACTCGCCGCGGAACTGCAGCTCATGGCAGAGTGGCTGGGACTGGACGACGTAGTTGTCTCGCCAACGGGGAACCTTGCGCCGGCGCTCGCCGAAGCCGTGGCTGCCCGGTAAACCGCACTATCCGCTGTGAGGGAACAGGCGCCACCGGCCTTGCGTCTCTCCCGTAGACTAAACACGCCAGAATTCGGCAGCTTGAGACTGGGAGCAACTTCACGTGGCATCACTTATCGAAAAACTTCTCCGCACGGGTGACAAAAAAACCCTGCGGCAACTGCGGAACTATGCCGATTCCATCAATGCCCTGGAGAGCTCCTTCCAGACCTTCACGGACGCCGAGCTCCGTGAAGAAACTGACCGGCTGCGCGAACGCCACCAGGCCGGCGAGAAGCTCGACGATCTGCTGCCCGAAGCGTTCGCGGCCGTACGCGAGGCCTCGTCCCGTACCCTCGGCATGCGCCACTTCGATGTCCAGCTCATGGGCGGCGCCGCCCTGCACCTGGGCAACATCGCGGAAATGAAGACCGGTGAAGGCAAGACCCTGGTGGCCACCGCTCCGGCCTACCTCAACGCCCTCACCGGCAAGGGCGTCCACGTCGTCACCGTGAACGACTACCTCGCCGAATACCAGTCAGACCTCATGGGCCGCGTGTACCGTTTCCTCGGCCTCACCAGCGGCTGCATCCTCTCCAACCAGGACCCTGCGCTGCGCCGCGAACAGTACGCCGCGGACATCACGTACGGAACGAACAACGAATTCGGCTTCGACTACCTGCGCGACAACATGGCGTGGGACAGCTCGGAACTGGTCCAGCGCGGCCACCATTTCGCCATCGTCGACGAAGTGGACTCGATCCTCATCGACGAGGCACGCACCCCGCTCATCATCTCCGGTCCGGCCCAGGGGGACACCAACCGCTGGTACAGCGAATTCGCCAAGGTGGTCACACGCCTGCAGGCCGAGACTGACTACGAGGTCGATGAGAAGAAGCGTACCGTCGGTGTCCTCGAGGCCGGCATTGAAAAGGTCGAGGACTACCTCGGCATCCACAACCTCTACGAGTCCGCCAATACGCCCCTGATCGGCTTCCTGAACAACGCCATCAAGGCCAAGGAGCTGTTCAAGCGCGACAAGGACTACGTCATCCTCGACGGCGAGGTGCTGATCGTCGATGAGCACACCGGCCGCATTCTCGCCGGCCGCCGCTACAACGAAGGCATGCACCAGGCCATCGAAGCCAAGGAAGGCGTCGAGATCAAGGCCGAGAACCAGACGCTCGCCACCGTGACGCTGCAGAACTACTTCCGCATGTACGACAAGCTCGCGGGCATGACCGGCACGGCCGAGACCGAGGCCGCCGAGTTCATGAGCACCTACAAGCTCGGCGTCGTTGCCATCCCGACCAACCGCGACATGACACGGATCGACCAGGCCGACCTTGTCTACAAGAACGAGACCGTCAAATTCGACGCAGTCGTCAAGGACATCGCCGAACGCCACGAAAACGGCCAGCCTGTCCTCGTCGGCACCACCAGCGTCGAGAAGAGCGAATACCTCTCCCGGCTGCTGGCCAAGGAAGGCGTCCGGCACGAGGTCCTGAACGCCAAGAACCATGCCCGTGAAGCGTCCATCGTGGCCCAGGCCGGCCGCAAGGCCGCCGTCACAGTCGCGACCAACATGGCCGGCCGCGGTACCGACATCATGCTCGGCGGCAACGCGGAATTCACCGCCGTCGCCGAAATGGCCAAGCGCGGCCTGGACCCGGAGGAGAACTCCGAGGAATACGAGGCCGCGTGGCCCGAGGTGTTCGAATCCGCCAAGCAGTCCGTCAAGGACGAACACGAGGAAGTCCTGAACCTGGGCGGACTCTACGTGCTCGGCACCGAAAGGCACGAGTCCCGCCGCATCGACAACCAGCTCCGCGGCCGTTCCGGACGCCAGGGCGACCCCGGCGAGTCCCGGTTCTACCTCTCGCTGACCGATGATCTGATGCGCCTGTTCAACTCCGGCGCAGCCGAACGGCTCATGAACAGCTCGGTGCCCGACGACGTCGCACTCGAATCCAAGCTCGTCTCGCGCGCCATCGCCTCGGCCCAGGGCCAGGTGGAAGGCCGCAACGCCGAACAGCGCAAGAACGTGCTGAAGTACGACGACGTCCTGAACCGCCAGCGCGAGGCAATCTACGGCGACCGGCGCCGCATCCTCGAAGGCGATGACCTCCACGAGAAGGTCCAGTACTTCCTGGAAGACACCATCAACGCCTTCATCGACGAAGCTACAGCCGAGGGCACCGGCGACGACTGGGACTTCAACCTCCTGTGGTCCAACCTCAAGACCCTGTACCCCGTGAGCTTCACCCCTCGCGACGTCATTGACGAGGCCGGCGGCAAGTCCCGGATCACGACCGAGTTCCTCCGGGAAGAGATCCTTTCCGATGCCCGTCTGGTCTACCAGGCCAGGGAGCAGGCGATTGGCTCCGAGAGCATGCGCGAACTGGAGCGCCGGGTGGTCCTTTCCGTCATCGGGCGCAAGTGGCAGGAACACCTCTACGAGATGGACTATCTCAAGGAGGGCATCGGGCTGCGCGCCATGGCCCAGCGTGACCCCCTGGTGGAGTACCAGCGCGAGGGCTTCATCATGTTCCAGGCCATGATGGAGGCCATCCGCGAAGAGAGCGTCGGCTTCCTGTTCAACCTCGACGTCGAAGTGACGCCGGCCGAAGACGTTGTGGTGGCGGACGCCGAGGGCCAGCACACCGAACACCACGAGCCGCAGATCCATGCCGCCGGGCTCGAAGCCCCGGAGAAACCCGCGCAGCTGCAGTACACCGCCCCTGGCGAGGACGGTGCCGCCCAGACCCGGATCGAGGCGAAGGTCTCCGGACGTTCGGGAAACCCGGCCAAGGCCGCGGCGCAGGACATCGGCCGCCGCGCTGCGAAGAAGAAGCGGCGCTAGGCACGACGCAAACACGGGAGGACCGGAGCATTTGCTCCGGTCCTTCCGTGTTTGCGCCTCCTTTCCCTCACATGCCGGGCATTCCCTTGCAGACCGGGCCCGGTTCCGCAGGTTCGTGCCCGTCGCTGCCCTCGGCGGCGACTGGCTTCTGCCGGTTCTCTGCCTGTCTGTTGCCGGCTTTCTGCCTGTTTTCTGCGGACTCTCTGCCTGTTTTGTGCCTCCGGCCCTGCCGTTCAGCCGATCTCCAGCACTGTGACGCGCCAGGCCGCCGTGCCGCGCTCCAGCCGCAGCGCGACCGCGCGAACCCGTGATTCCTCGACCACCACGGCGCTGGCCTCGTAGACGTCATCCGACACTCGGCAGGCCCGGACGGACCTGACGGACGGGTTGCGGTGCAGCCTGCCCGCCGTCGGCGAGCTGCCGGAGGCAACCCGGCGGGTCAATGCGGCTCGGTGCTGCAGGGCCGCCAGACAGCGCGGGTCCAGGCGCCGGGAGAGCTGCTGTGCGGGCCGCGTCCCGGCCAGCACCTCGATCGCCGCCTGCACGGTGCTCCGGGAAATCGCACAAATCTCTCGGGCCTCGTCAACAACGCGCAGCGGCGGCGGGGCCGCAGTGGCGTGGTTGGCCGGTGGTGTAGCCGTGCCGGACACAACCCTGAGAGCGGGGGCATGCGGGACGGGGGTCGCCGCGGCTGAGCGGATCCCGGTGACTGCGTTCATGACGGTTCCTTTGCTGATGGCTGGTGCGGGTGGCTTGCGGCTGGTGCGGGTGGCTGGAACCGGGCGAATCTTCCGACCGGCTTGTCCTGTGGTCTTCGGTGGGCCGGGGCCAGGGCCGGGGCCGGCGCTGCGGCCCGGCCTGTGGTGCGGCGGCCCCTAGCGCGGCGGCGGGAGGACCAGGACCTGTCCGGGCCGCAGGAAGTGCGGGTCGGCTCCGATAGCGTCGCGGTTGCCCGCATAGAGCCGGGGCCACTCTCTGGCGATGTCGGCGTCGGAAGCCAACGGCCCCAGAGCGGCCGCGGCGATGCTCCACAGCGAATCGCCGGACCGGACCGTGACCTCCCTGCGGGCGCCGGGGAAGTCCTGTGTGCGCACATGGCGTGCAGCCAGCGGTCCGGCATCCACGATCGGGCTCAGCGGCTTCCACCGCGGATCCAGCGCGGAACCGGCTCCCGGTCCGTGTGGCTCCGGTGCCAAGGCCTCCCCGGGTGACGGAGTCCAGGATGCCGCTACCGCTGCCGGACCGGGTCTTTCCGGTCCGGGCCCGCCAGGCGCAGTGGCCGCGCTGGCCAGCGGCGCCGTCAGCAGCTGCAGTCCGACGGCGGCGAGCACCAGCCGCCGCATGAACGCCGGGCTGAACCGGCCCGTGGCGGCCGCCGCGCGGGTCCGGCCGAGGCGGTCCAGCAGTGCCGCCGCGACGGCGAAAGCGAGCGACATCACCCACCAGGTGATGACAATCAGCCCGGCTGTATTTGCCACGATCCCGAGCTGGTCCTCGAAGGACAGCGACTGCCGGCGTGCCGAGCCGGACTGCCAGCGCTGAATCAGGAAACTTCCCGTAGCTGCGAGGAAGATCCCGAGCAACAGGATGGCGGCGGCCATGGCGGCGTCGGCCCGGACTGTTTGTCTGGGCATGGGGACGGGCAGGGGCCGGTCCGCGGGTTGCGGCGTCACTGTCCGGTCCATGGGCTGTTCCTCCAGTCGAAATGTGTACCGTTTGATAGTGTTTAATGCCATTTGATAACTTTTAAGCCTGTTTAACTGAGTCTGATCCTCTTGTGCCCCGTTTGTCTAGACGCAGTCCGAGCCTGTGGATAGGGGAGGCCTCGGATTGACCAGTGCGGGAGGGCCGCCTACGCTGGCGCAATGCGGTGGGACGCCTTGTTTGAGGACATGGAGGCACAGCTGGCCGCGCGCCAGCGGCTGGAATTAGAGGCTGAAATAGCCGAGCGTGCACTCGTGGACTCGGCGGGAGTGCAGCTCGCGGACCGGCTCCGCGGGTCCCTCGGGCTCAGTATCCGCGTGCATTTGTCCTTGGGGCGGGTGTTCGAGGGAGTGCTGAGCCACGCGGGCAGCGAGGCGCTGGTCCTTGATGAGCCCCAACACCAGGTACTCATTCCCTACGCCGCGGCCGCGCACTATGGGGGTCTTTCGCGGGTGGCGGTCTCCGAGCCGTCAATCGTCCGCCGGCGGCTCGGTTTGGGCAGCGCCCTCCGGGGACTCGCCAGGAACCGTGCACGGGTGACGATCTTTGCCGGTCACGGGAGGGCAGATGCGGGGCTCCACGGCATCATCGACACGGTCGGCAGGGACTTCCTGGACCTGGCCGTGACACGGGACGGCGGGGAACGGCCTCCGGCGAACGCCCGGCAGGTGATTGCCATCCCCTTCGGCGCCCTCGCGGGCATCAGGTCCGTAGGTGCCGCGGGCGGCTAGTCAGCCCGCCTGGTTCAGCTTCCGGCGGACTTCGCCTTGGCCTCTTCGATCATGCGGCTGGCCTCGGCATAGCGCTCCTGGATGTACTGCTCGAGCATCTTCTCCTCGACGCGCCACTGGCCGCGTCCGCCCACCTGGATTGCCTTCAGCTCTCCGCTGCGAACGAGCGCGTAGGCGGCCGGAGAGTTGATCTGGAGCTGCTCGGCAACGTCAGCGAGAGTCAGGAATCGGGGCATGAATCCATTTTGCCACCGTTGAGGCCTACTGGTGCCGTTATCCACAGTTTGCGCCTGTTTGGTCCCGGATCTTCCACCCGGGCGGCCCGGGCGCAACAATAGGGGTGCCCGGCATCCGGGAATGGACGGCGACGACAGGGGGAGCGGACGCATGAGTGGAAGCGCGGCAGCCGAAGGGGCCCGTTTGAAAAGGCCGTCCTGGAAAGACCCCCGGCTCCTCGTCGGAATCCTGCTGGTCCTGGCATCCGTCGTTGGCGTGGTCTCGCTGGTCGGCGCCGCGGACCAGACCACGGAAGCGTACGCGGCGCGGGAGCCGATCGCCGTCGGCGAGACGCTGACAACTGACAAGCTGCACCGGGTCAAGGTGCGGCTCGGCGAAGTGGAACAGCACTACCTGACCCCGGAGGCCGGCCTGGATGCCGGACTTGTGGCCGTGCAGCGGATCGGCAAGGACCAGCTGCTGCCGCGTGAGAGTGTCGGGCAGCTCGACGGGCTAGACCGCAAGCCCGTGGCTGTCACCGTCGAGGAGACCCTTCCCGCCCAGGCCGTGGCGGGCTCGCGCGTGGATGTCTGGGTGGCGTTGCCGGATACCCGCAACGGCTTCAGCGAGCCCTCCCTGCTCCTCTCCGGCGCCGAAATTGCCCAGATCACCCCGGGCAGCACAGCCCTGGGCTCCTCACGTTCCACGGTGGTCATGGTGCTCGTTCCCGACGCCCAGATGCCCAAGTTGCTGGGGGCCCAGGCCAACAAAGCAAAGATCGCGGTCGTGTGGAACCCGGGCGGTACCTCGCGATGAGCATTCCCGTGGTGACTGTGGGGGACTCCCGCGATGACCTGGTCGGCGGACTGGAGCGGCTGCACGGGCCCGTGTCCGTTGTCCGGCGGTGCAGCGAGCTGGCGGAACTGCTGGCCGCCTGCCAGAGCGGGTTGGCCCGCGCCGCCGTCGTAGCGGCCGGCAGCGAAGAGCTGACGGCCTCGCTGGTGGACCGGCTGTCCGCCGTCGGCGTCGTCGTCATCGCCTTGACCGACAATCCGGAGGAAATTGTCCGCCTGCGGACCATTGGCGTGGCAGCGGAAGCCCGGGCCGTTGACGCCGCGGCCCTGGCGGCCCGGATTTCCGCAGCGGTGGCGCAGCTCAGTGGCACCGGAGAGGGCCCGGGACCGGCCGCGGGTGACGGCGCCGCGCCCGTCGCCGCCGCAGGGCAGGTGCCGCGGTCTTCCGGGGCGCACACCGTCACCGCAAGCCCAGGCGCGAAGGGTCGGATCATTGCGGTCTGGGGTCCGGCCGGCGCGCCGGGCCGGACCCTGGTGGCCGCCAACATCGCGGGGGAGCTGGCCGCGGAAGGCCATTCCGTGCTGCTGGTCGACGCCGACAGCTACGGTGCCAGCGTGGCCGCCCTCCTGGGTCTGCTTGACGAGGCCGCCGGGCTGGCCCAGGCCTGCCGGCTGGCAGACCAGGGCCTGCTTGACGCCGATGCCCTGCTCAGGATCGCCACGACCGTGCCGACCAAGGCCGGCGCGCTGCGGGTGCTCACCGGGATTACGCGGGCGGACCGCTGGACGGAACTGCGCGCCGCGGCCCTCACACTGGTGCTGGAGCGGGCCCGGGAGATTGCGGATGTCACTGTGGTGGACACCGGCTTCTGCCTCGAAGCCGATGACGAGATTGGCTTTGACAGTGGCGCGCCGCGCCGCAACGCCGCGACCCTGCGAAGCCTGGAGCTGGCCGACACGGTCTTTGCCGTCGGGGCGGCGGACTCCATCGGGGTGCCGAGGCTCGTCCGCGGCCTCGCCGAGCTTCGGGCGGCCGTCCCGCAGGCGGCGCCGCAAGTGGTCCTGAACAAAGTCAGGACCTCCGCCGTTGGGCGCTCGCCCGAACGCCAGCTGCGGGCCGCCTGGGAGCGGTACGGCCCCTCGGCGCCGTTGTCGGCGTTCCTGCCGTCCGACCCCGCGGCGAGCGACGCCGCCCTCCTGTCCGGGGCACTTTTGCTCGAATCCGCCCCTGAATCCGAGTTGAGGCACGCGATCGCCATTTTGGTTTGTGCACCTGCCCAGCGAAATAAGAAATCCTTTGTCTTTTCTTCCACAGCACGACGCCGGGCAAAGGGTTAGGGTCAACGTAAGGGCCGCAAAGAGGCGGCTGTGAACTTCTTTTATGGAGGCGTTTCGATGTCGTCTGGGTCCAGCGTGGAGGATCAGCCCGTTTCGATCGGTAGCAGCGAAAGCTACCTCGGGGATTACTACGAGCACCTCGCGGAGGAGGATTTCCGGGCCTATCCCCAGGAAGTCCTGACGGCAAGGACCGAAACCCACCGCCAGATCGCGGCGACGCGGAAGCCGGGCATCGCGAACATCGACCTTCGTGACGAGGCAGACTGCAGCGTCCTGTACATCGTCACCGACGATATGCCCTTCCTCGTGGACTCCGTCAACGCCGAGCTGGTCCGCCAGAACGCGCCCATCCACCTCGTGCTGCACCCGCTTTTCGTGGTGACCCGCAACCGGGAGACGGGCAACCTCGTCAAGGTGGCCCGCGTCCCCTCCCACCTGGGCATCTCCAGCGGTGACACGGCGGCCATGCCGAACCTCTCCCACCTGATCGCCGAGGGCGACAACGCCTCGCACATGGAATCCTGGATCGCCGTCGAGATCGACCTCGTCGGCGAGGAGAAGCGCGCGGAGCTGGTCAAGGGAATCTCCCGCGTGCTTGGCGACGTCCGCGCCGCCGTCGAAGACTGGCCGAAGATGCGCACGAAAGCCCTTGAAATTTCCGCGGATCTGGACCGGGTGGCCAACCGGGCGCAGATTGCCGAGCTGCGCCAGGCCCAGGACCTGCTCCGCTGGCTCGATGACGGGAACTTCACCTTCCTCGGCTACCGCGAATACGACCTCGTGAACGAATCCGGCGAGGATGTCCTGGAACTGCGCGAGGAAAGCGGCCTCGGCCTGCTCCGCGCCGGCGCGGACACCCGCCAGGTCCAGCACCTCACCGAGGCCGGCCGGAAGAAGGCCCGCGAGAAGCGCGCACTCGTGATCACGAAGGCGAACTCCCGCTCCACCGTGCACCGCCCGGCGTACCTGGACTACATCGGCGTTAAAAGCTTCGACGCGGCCGGCAACGTCAACGGCGAACGCCGCTTCATCGGCCTGTTCGCCACAACCGCCTACGCCGGTTCCGTCCGCGATATCCCCGTAGTCCGGGAGAAAGTCGCCGCTGTTCTCAGCGACGCCGGCTTCCCGCCGGACTCGCACTCGGGCAAGGACCTCCTCGGCATCCTTGAAACCTATCCGCGCGATGAGCTCTTCCAGATCGAAATCCCGGACCTCGCCGCCATCGCCACCGGCATCCAGCGGCTGCAGGAACGCCGCCGGACGCGGCTCTTCCTCCGCCCCGACATCTACGGCCGCTTCATGTCCGCCGTCGTCTACCTGCCCCGCGACCGCTACACCACCAACGTCCGCCTGCGCATTGAGCAGGAACTGCGGGAGACCTTCAACGCCGTCTCCATCGACTATGAGGCGCGCATGACAGAGTCCGCTCTGGCCCGCCTCTTCTTCCGGATCCGGCTGCCCAAGGACGCCGACGTCAGCAATGTCAACAGCGACGAACTGGAGAAGCGGCTGGTCCGGGCCGCCCGTTCCTGGGGCGAAGGCATTTCCGAAGTTCTGCGCGCCCGCGGCGACGGCGGCACCAAGGAGGACGGCGCCAAGGAACTGGCAGCGGTCTGGGCCGAGGCGTTCCCGGCCGGATACCGGGTGGACTACGAGATCGAAGACGCGCTGCAGGACATCGACCGCTTCGAAAAGTACGGTGCCGCGGCCGAACGGGCCGGCGAAGCCGTCAAGGAGCACCCGGGCGTCCACGTGTACCTCCCCGACGGCGCCGGAGCCACACTGGAAGAGGACGCCCGCGTCAAGCTCTACATGCTGGAGCCGAAGAGCCTGAGCCAGATCCTGCCGTACTTCCACAACCTCGGCCTCGAGGTCCTGGACGAACGCCCGTTCGAGATCGAGACCGCGGATCACCGGGACTTCTTCCTCTACGACCTCGGCCTCAAGTACCCCGCCGGCGTGGATCCCCAAGCCACCGGCCAGCTGCTGGGCGAGTTCTTCGGCGCCGCCGTGACCGGCGCCGTGGAATCCGACAGCTTCGACCGGCTGGTACTGCGGGAGGGCATGCACTGGCGCCAGGTTGTCGTACTGCGCGCTTACGCCAAGTACATGCGGCAAATGGGCAACACCAACTCCTTCGGATTCCTGGCTGACACCCTGCTGGCGAACCCGGACGTCACCCGGGGACTCAGCGCCCTGTTCACAGCGCGGTTCGACCCGGCGCTCAGCGACTCCGACCGCGTGCTCAGGGAGGTAGAGGTCCTCGCCGGACTGGATGCAGCGATCGAGCAGGTCGCGACCCTCGATGCCGACCGCCTGCTGCGCACGTTCAAGAACCTGATCCAGGCCACGCTCCGCACGAACTACTTCCAGAACAAGCCCCACCTGAGCTTCAAACTGGATCCGTCCCTGATCGGGGGCCTGCCCTTCCCGCGGCCGATGTTCGAGATCTGGGTCTACTCGCCCCGGGTCGAGGGCGTGCACCTGCGCTTCGGCAAGGTGGCCCGCGGCGGCCTGCGCTGGTCGGACCGGCGCGAGGACTTCCGCACTGAAATCCTGGGCCTGGTGAAGGCGCAGACCGTCAAGAACGCCGTCATTGTTCCGACGGGCGCCAAGGGCGGCTTCTACGCCAAGCAGCTCCCGGACCCCGCGGCAGACCGCAGCGCCTGGATGGCCGAAGGTGTTGAGAGCTACAAAACGTTCATCCGCGGACTCCTGGACATCACGGACAACCTGATCGTGACGCCCGAGGGCGAAACCGTCCGGCCCCCGGCCGACGTCGTGCGCCATGACGACGACGATTCCTACCTTGTGGTCGCGGCCGACAAGGGTACGGCGTCATTCTCCGACATCGCCAACGGACTGGCCGGCGAATACGGGTTCTGGCTCGGCGACGCCTTCGCCTCCGGCGGCTCCGTCGGCTACGACCACAAGGCCATGGGCATCACCGCCCGCGGCGCGTGGGAGTCGGTCAAGCGCCACTTCAGCGAACTGGACCTCGACACCCAGGCCGAGCCCTTCACCGTGGTGGGCGTCGGCGACATGTCCGGCGACGTGTTCGGCAACGGCATGCTGCTCTCCAAGCACATCCGCCTGCTGGCTGCCTTCGACCACCGGCACATTTTCCTCGACCCCACCCCTAACGAGGCAACGTCCTACGCGGAACGCCAGCGGCTCTTCGAACTGCCCCGGTCCTCCTGGGATGACTACGACAAATCGCTCATCAGCGAAGGCGGCGGCGTCTTTGCCCGGCAGGCCAAGTCGATCCCCGTGTCCGCGCAGATCCGGACCGCCCTCGGCCTCCCGGAGGGCACCACAGAACTCAGCCCGCCGGAGCTACTGCGCGCCATCCTCCTCGCCCCGGCCGACCTGCTCTACAACGGCGGCATCGGCACCTACGTCAAGGCCAGCACCGAAACGAATGCCGAGGTCGGCGACAAGGCCAATGACGCCATCCGCGTTGACGGCCGCGAACTGCGGGTCAAGGTGGTTGGGGAAGGCGGAAACCTGGGGATGACCCAGCGCGGACGCATCGAGGCCGCGCTGCAGGGCGTCATCCTCAACACGGACGCGATCGACAACTCGGCCGGCGTCGACTGCTCGGACCACGAGGTCAACATCAAGATCTTCGTGGACCGGATGGTGGCGGCAGGCAAGCTTGAGCCCGCCGAGCGTGCGGACTTCCTGGCCTCCATGACCGACGAGGTCGGCCGGCTGGTGCTCGAGGACAACATCGACCAGAACATCCTGCTCCTCAACGACCGGATGCGGGTTTCCGAATGGAGCCCGAGCTACGAACGGCTGATGGACTGGCTGGAAAAGTCGGCGGACCTCAAGCGGGACCTCGAGGCCCTGCCCACCACGGACACGCTGCGCGAGCGCCTGGAACAGGGCCAGGGGCTGACCTCCCCGGAGCTGTCGGTCCTGGCCGCCTACGCCAAGATCGAACTTGCCACCGCTTTGCGCGACAGCGACCTCGCCGATGACCCGTGGTTCCGCATGACGCTGCGGGCCTACTTCCCGGAGCAGCTGCGGGAGAGGTTCGACGCCGAACTGGACACCCACCCGCTGCGCCGGGAGATCATCGCGACCGTGGTTGCCAACGACATGATCAACCTCGGCGGCATCACCTTCGCGTTCCGTGCCATCGAGGAAACCTCGGCCACGGAGGCCGCCGTCGCCAAGGCGTTCGTGGCCCTCCGCGAGGTCTACGAGCTCGACATCATGGTCAAGGAACTCAACGAACTGCCGGCGTCGTTCCCGACCGAACACTGGAGCACCGTCCACCTGGACATCCGGCGGCTGCTGGACCGCGCCGTCCGGTGGCTCCTCGGCCAGGGGTCGGCGTCCCGTCCGATCGCCGAGATCGTGGCCGAATTCAAACCGCTGATGGATCCCATGCGGGCCCGGCTGCTCGACTACCTCCGGGGTGACGACCGCGCCCGCGTGGCCGAATGGCTGGAGAAGGCGCGCAGCTGGGACCTTCCGGAAGACCTGGCACACCGCTGGGCGGAACTGTTCGAGAGCTTCGTGCTCCTGGACATCGCCAAGATCGTCCACGGCAGCAAGGAATCCGTGGCCGATATTGCCCACGTGTACTACACGGTCTTCAACCGCTTCCATGCAGATTCCCTGCTCGAACGCATCACCAAGCTGCCGAGGGAGGACCGCTGGCAGGCCCTGGCCCGCGCAGCCCTGCGTGATGACCTCTACTCCACCGTCTCGGACATGACGACGGCGGTGCTCGAGTGCACGCCGGCCGGGACTCCCGCCGAGGAGCGTCTTGCGGTCTGGGAGGGCCAGAACGCGGAGCAGCTGGGCCGGGCGAAGTCAATGTTTGATGAGGTCAATGCGCTCGAGGCCGATGACATGGCCTCACTGTCGGTAGCATTGAGGCTCTTGAGGTCAATCGTCCGACGCTAAGGGGCTGCCGTCCCTGGCGTCGCAAATGGAGGTGCTGTGGCAATCTTTACGGACCCAATCAGGGAACATGCTGATTTTGGCCCGGGGGATGCCGAATGGCTGCATCTCCTGGTCGGCGACTGGCAGATGGTCGCCGACCTCGCATTCGCCGACCTGGCCCTGTGGTTTCCGCACCCGGAGTTCGGTTATGTGGCACTGGCCCACGTCCGCCCCTCCACCACGCACACGGTGTTCCACGCCGACTTCGTGGGGGAGGGGATCCGGTCGGACCTGCAGCCGCTGGTCGACAAGGCGTGGGAGAGCCGCGCGATCGAACGCTCCAACGAGACCAACTGGAGCAGCGACATGGCCCTGCGGGTCGAGGCGGTTCCGATGGTCCGCAACGGCCGCACCCTGGCGATCGTGACCTCCCATATGGACCTGTCGAGTTCGCGGATGCCCTCGCGGCTCGAGCTAACGTACCGGCAATGCGCCTACGATTTGCTGCGCATGGGAACCCTGGGCCTGTGGCCGGACTTCGCGTCGCCCACAGGCTCGCGCCGCGGCGCGCCGCGTGTGGGGGACGGTCTGATCAGGCTCGACGCCGAGGGGATCGTGCAGTATGCCAGCCCCAACGGGGTCTCCGCGTTCCGCCGCCTCGGCGACGGCGAGTCCCTCGAGGGCCGGTCCCTCGCCGAGGTCACTGCCGGGCTTCTGCGGGACCGGCGCATGGTCGATGAAACCCTGCCGCTCGTCGTCACGGGCCGGATGCCGTGGCGCAGCGAAATCGAGTCACGCGGCGTGAGTCTTTCGCTGCGCGCGATCCCGCTGCGCGACGAGCAGCAGCGGTTCGGCGCCCTGGTCCTGTGCCGGGACGTCTCGGAGCTGCGCCGCCGGGAGATGGAGCTGGTCACCAAGGACGCCACGATCCGCGAGATCCACCACCGGGTGAAAAACAACCTGCAGACTGTCGCCGCCCTCTTGCGGATGCAGTCGCGGCGCATGGTCAGCGACGAGGCCAAACAGGGGCTCGAGCAGGCCATGCGGCGGGTGGCGACCATTGCCCTCGTGCATGAGACGCTCTCGCAGGGCCTGACCCAGAGCGTTGATTTTGACGAGCTCATCGGCCGCCAGTTCCGGCTCTCTGCCGAGGTCGCCTCGCCCTCGCAGCAGGTCAAGACACAGCGTTCCGGGCTCTTCGGCGACCTGCCGAGCGACTTCGCCACCCCGTTGGCCCTGGTCATCAACGAGCTGGTCACGAACGCGGTCGAGCACGGGCTGGAGGGGCGCACCGGTACTGTCTGGCTCATCGCCGACCGGTCGGAGAGCGAGGACGGGGATGAACTTCTCACCGTGACGGTGGAGGACGACGGCGTCGGACTGCCGGACACGCCGTACGTCGAGGGCCTGGGCCTGCAGATTGTCCGCACGCTGGTCATGAGTGAACTCGGTGGCACTATCCACTGGCAGGGAAGGGACGGCGGGGGAACCGCAGTCCAGATTGTCCTGAGCCTGACGCCGCGCTGACAGCCTGACGCCGCACTGATGCCGGGCGCACCGCCGGCTCCGGGCGCACCGGCTTAAACGGACAATGGCCGCGGACCTGTGGGTCCGCGGCCATTGCTGCAGGGTCGTGCGATCGTTGCCGGCACCGTAGCTATCGGTGCTTGGGCAGCAGAATTAGGAGGCGCGCCGTGCCCGTGCTGCGCGGCGCTTGAGGGCGCGGCGCTCGTCCTCGCTCATCCCGCCCCACACTCCGGCATCCTGGCCGGACTCCAATGCCCACTGCAGGCAGGTGTCCACGACCGGGCAGCGCCGGCAAACACTTTTCGCTTCCTCGATCTGCAGGAGGGCAGGGCCGGTGTTTCCTACGGGGAAGAACAGCTCCGGGTCCTTGTCAAGGCAGGCTGCGCGGTTACGCCAATCCATGCTGATCAGTCACTCCATTCCTGGGAACTCGTTAAATGCCTTTGTGAAATTATTCACTAGAGGCTTCATAAGAAAAGGGCCCATTGGGGCCCCCTCGGTCATCTGGATTAAGCGTGTCATGTTAACGCTGTGTAAACAAGGGGTAATAGAGGCCAAGATGCCTCGAGACCGTGAGCGATGCATCACATTCAGTGGCGGCGTCCTCACATCTAGACGACTATGTCCGGTAGTGTGCCAGTGTGTCAAGGCCCCCTGTGAACCCTGAAGATCCCCGTGAAAATGCCGGCGAAAACCCCGGTGAGAATCCCCGCGAAAACCCCGGTGAGAGTCTCCCTGAAAATGCCGGCGGGCCTCCCGAAGCAAATTCACTGCCGAATCCGGGCGAAGCCCCTGGCAGTGGCCTTGTGCGGCCTCGGGGAATTGTTGTCATCGCTGTGGTCGTGGCACTGGAAGCCACGGCGCTGCTCGTGGCTGCCGTCTGGTACGGGACCCAGCTTCTGACCGGGGCGCCGGTACTCTCTTTTTGGGGTGCCGTCTTTACGCTCTGCCTGCTGCTGGCCTTCTCCGTGTGGCTCTTTGCCGTCGCACGCTTCCTGCTGCGGGGGTTCCGCTGGCCGCGGGCCGGTGCCCTGGTGGCCCAAATCTTTGTGCTGACCATTGGCTTCCCCACCCTGACCGGCGGCTATCCGTTGGCCGGACTGGCCATGCTGATCCCCGCTGTGACGGCGATCGTGCTTCTGTTCGACAAGCGGGTCATAGCGTTCGCCTCACGGGCTGCCGGAGCCCCTCCCGCCCTGTAGAGGTCCGTCCCGTGCGGCGTGCCGCCCGGGGGAGATGTGGTCCGGGCCGCCGGCGGCGCGGAGGAGTGCCGCCCGGCCGGCCGGGCGGAGCGCAGCCAGCTGGACGGGCGTCGCGCGGCCGTCGGAAATGACGACGGCGCGTCCCGGCGGAGGACTGTGCTCCGGTTCGAACCGGACCCCGAACGGCTCACTGTCCATGAGCCCGCGCGGACGTATCAGGACCGCCCGCCCCTGGCCGCGCGCGATGGCAGCGAGATCCACCCGTTGCCCAAAGCCCGGGCCAAATCCCGCGGTGAGGATCACCCTCCAGCCCAGGCTGTTCAGGGACGCCAAGGCCCTGTTGGCCTCGGGTGAGAGCAGATCGGCGTCATCTGCGAGCGCAATCGCTGTCCGGTCCAAGGTGCCCGCGAGCGCGCTGGCGTGGAGCCCGGACCAGTACTGGCCGGAAGCGGTTCCCGGCCGCGGCGCGAGCCAGGCGCAAGCAGGGTTCATCCCCGGCAGCGCAGCCAGCAGCGTGCTTTTGCCCGAGCCGGGGCCGCCGAGGACCGCGAGAACGCCGCCGGAGGGCAACTGGATCCCCTGCGGGCGCAGTTCGTCGCCGCCGACCCCGAGGACCAAAGCAACCGCCGGGACCGGGACATCAGCCGGGCCGGGCATGGCGCCGGGCGCGGCAGCAGGCGCCGGAATCCTCTGCCCTGGACCGGAGCCGCACCGGGCCAGCACCTCGTCCACGGTCACCGACCCGGGCAGCGCGTCCACCCGGAAGGGCCTCGTCGAGACGGCCCCACTCGTGGGACGCAGCCCGTCCGCGGCCGCTGGTTCGAACAGCTGGGCCGCATGCCCGGTCGCCACAGGCGCGGGAACAAAAGCGCCGAACACGGCCACGCGGCCGGGGAGAGGCTCCAGCGCGGGAAGCCGCGGCCATGCAAGGCGGCCTTCGTCGGTAGAGCCTAAAGGGAAGAAAATCCGGTTGGGCAGGCCAGCGAAGAACCTCGCGGTCACGAGCTCACGCCCGCCGGAGACGAGGACAGTGATCCCTGCCCGGGAACCGTCCCGCACGATGTCATGAACGAGGTCTTCTGCCCAGGCCAGCGGCCCGGACCGGAATGCCGAAACCCAGGCGCCCCAGCCGCTGACCACCAGGACCAGCCCGGGCCGCGGCCGGCCCGCAGGCGCACCGAGCCGTGACGTGGCTTCTTCGGCAATCCGCCGCAGCACCCTGGCAGCCCGGCGCACTTCGTGCAGGCCGGCTACGGCGCCGACCCGGGATTCCGCTGCGGCGCCGCTGAAAGCGCCGGCGGCGTCAAGTATGTACAGGTGCGACTCCACCCTGCCGGCCAGAAGCTGATCAACCGCGAGGGCCAATACTCGGTCCCCGGCACCTGCTTCAGCGCCGACAAGGCCCAGATGCCCATGCCCGGCGGGACTCCAGCCCAGCTCCGTGACGCGTTGGAGCTCCGGCAGGTCCACCCGCCCCAGCCGGACCATGTCCCGCCCGGCGTGCCCGGAACCTGGGTGCGGCAGCAGGGCCGGCAGCGGATCTGCCACCGGCCGGCGGGGCCTTCGTGTGCCGAGACCCTGCCACACGGCCGCAGCGGCGTCGATCAACGCCGCCGCCCCCTGCGCCGGAGTCAAGGCCGGAGCCAGCGCCGGAGCCGGAACCGGTGCCAGGGCCGCGCCGTCGTCTGCTTCGCGTCCGGCGGAGCCGTCGGCCCGGAAACCGGCGGCTGCCGGTGGCCGGGTCAGCTCGTCCGTGGCCGTGCGAACCGCGACCGTCCCGTCTGACCGCGGGCCGGCCCGGGGCGTCAGGGTGGCTGTCTGGAATTTCTCCGGAGCTTGTGCACCGCGGACCAGGAACGCCCGCCCGGGGCGTGCGATGGGAATCGCGGCCGCGAGCCCGGAGCCCATAACGTCGAAGGATTCGGGGCCGGACTGGACCCGGAGCGCGATGCAGGTGGTGACATTGGCCCTGATGTCGGCGTTCAGGGCTCCCTGCGGGCGCTGGGTGGCCATGATGAGGTGGATCCCCAGTGACCGGCCGATGGCGGCAATCCTCATAAGTTCGGTGAGGGCGCCGGGCGCTTCGTCCACCAGGATCCTGAACTCGTCAACGATGATGACCAGAGAGGGGACGGGCGGTCCGGCGGCCGGTGACGCCTCGTAGGCCGCGAGATCCGGGGCATTGGCCCGGGCGAGCAGTTCCTCCCTCCGGCGGACCTCGGCCCGCAGGGAAACCAATGTGCGCTCCACCTGCGCAGCGCCCAGATCGGTCAGCATGCCGACGCAGTGTGGGAGGCCGGTGAGCGGACCCAAGCCGGAGCCGCCCTTGAAATCTATGAAGAGCAAGTTGACCCGGTCCGGCGGATGGCTGGCCGCGAGGCCGGCAGCAAGAGTCCGCAACAACTCCGACTTTCCGGAACCCGTGGTCCCCGCGACCAGGAAGTGCGGACCGTCAGCCTTCAGGTCGATCCGCACGGCACCCCGGGCCGCCACGCCGACGGGCGTACCCAGCCCGGCCTCCGCGCCGCTCCGGGACCAGCGCCGGGAGATGTCCTCTGCCGCGAGGGGAAGGACGTCGGCCAGGCTGCAATGCCGGGGGATAGCCGGCGGGGGAGCCGGCGGCGTACGCCGTGCGGCGCTGAACCCACGGCAAAAGCGGTCAAAGACCTCGGCCGGGACCAGATCCGGCACGAAGTCCACGGGCGGGGACCCAACCCTGATCAGGGCGCCGCGCCGGCCGAGGACAATGCCGGGGTGTACGCCGGGACCGGGCTCCGGCGAGCACTCGATCACCCTCCACCCATGCGCCGCCGCCATTGCCCTGAATGCCGGGCCGGCGCCAGCAGCGCCGGGACCGGGCGCGGCGCCTGACTGCGCCGGAGTGTCCCAAAGAATGAGGACGCCGCGGTCAAATCCCCCGCCATGACCCGGAGGACCGCCGGGACCGCCGGGATCGCCGGGGCCGCCGGGGCGGCCGGGACCGCCTGGACCGCCTGGACCGCCTGGACCGTCGGGAGCGCCTGGACCGTCGGGAGCGGCGGAACCGGCGGCCAGCACGGCCGCAGTGGTGGCGTCATTCGCGGACAGTGTGACGCCGGGCAGGAAGCGCGCCGGCAACGGCACCGTGTCCGCAGGGCCATGCAGCAGCAGTCGGGTGCTGTCCGCCAGGGGATAGGCGGCCAATTGCAGGATGAACGAGCGCATCAGTCCGGCCGTCGCGGGCGCGGGGCCGTGGACGGTCACCACCGCCGGGACCGGGTCCAAGGTCAGGGGCACCTGGCCGAGCGACGGTGGCCGAAAGCCGGCGTCGGGTGGTTCGGGCCGGATATTCGCGCTCTGTTCCGCCAGCCCGAGCCGCAGGCAGATTTCCGGCGGCTCCCCGCCAGGCGCACGGGCTGCCGGGGGCACCGCAGCCGCGCAACCAATGGTCAGGTCAGCCGCGGAAGGTGCGGCGTGCCGGCGTCGTTCCCTGTCCTGCAGGGCGGCCTCCGCCACAGCGGCCTGGAACTCGCGACGCTGGCGGCGGCCCGAGAGGAACGGGACCAGGACGGACACGCCAGAGACTGCGGTGAAGGCCAGGAACATCCACATGCCGGTGAGAAATGCCACGCCGACGCCGACCAGGAGCGGCAGCACCGCGGCCAGCGCCATGGCGGCCCGGTGGCCTTGGGCGGCGGTGCCGCGGACAACCAGCGGCGCGGCAACGCTGGAGCCTGCCAGCACCGTCACGGCGTCCGGGGCAGCACGGGGCACGCCCGATGGCCCGAGCCGGAGCGAGATAGTGGAATCGCCGCATCGGATCGAGGACGCCGTGGTCACCGGGGCCGTTCGCACGCTCCGGCCATCGACGCTGGTGCCGTTCGCACTGCCGAGGTCCATGATCGTGACGTCCGAGTCCCCGACGTCCAGGCGCGCGTGCTCCCGGGAGAGCGCGGCATCAGGGATCACGACCTCGGTGCCCCCGCGTCCGATCCGGAAGCTTCCCCGCCGCAGGGCGACCAGCGTGCCCGCGCCGGGACCGCTGTCCACGGCGAGCAGCAACGTGGCAGTGTGCCGTCGGCCCGGCCCGGAGCTGAATCCCGCCCCCGATCCCGGCACGAGCCCAGCACCCTCAACCAGCACAGCACCCTCAACCGGCACAGCACCCTCAACCAGCACAGCACCCTGGACCAGGGGAGGCATGCCAACGGTCATGGCGGCGACCGGCGCTCCGCGGACCGACAGCTCACCGGTCCCGTAGCACCGGGCGACGGCAGCCTCCAGGTCCGCGCCCGGGCACGGGTCGGGGACCTCGACGGACAGCTCAATGAGCTGCCCGTCCGGCGTCGTACCTGCTGCGGGGGCGCTCTGCATCAGGCTGCTGGGCGCGAGAGTGCAGTGGTAAATCATCCGCGGCATCCTTTCCGAGCGGCCGTCCTGTTCCCCGGGTCCGGTTCCCCGGGTCCGGTTCCAGAGTAGGGAGGCTCCGGCCCGGCAGCGCCGGGGAAAATGATCCATGTGGAAAACGCTTCGCAGCGGCGCCGCTGCCCCCGCCATGCGGGGCTCCCGGACCCGTGACGGGGGTGGCATCTGATCGCGGGGCCAGCCGCGATTCGCCGGTACCCACAGGGTCTCAGGTAGGCTAGACCAGCAGACAATGCACAACATTGCGCTGCCCGCATTCGAACCAGGAGAGTTTGTGACCGCTGACCTCGTCATCGTAGGGTCGGGCTTTTTCGGCCTGACAATCGCAGAACAGGCCGCCACTGAGCTGGGCTTGAAGGTAGTCGTCATCGACCGCCGGCACCACATTGGCGGCAACGCCTACAGCGAAAAGGAAGAGCAGACCGGCATTGAGGTGCACCGCTACGGTGCCCACCTCTTCCACACGTCCAACGACCGCGTGTGGGAGTACGTAAACCGCTTCACGACGTTCACGAACTACGTCCACAAGGTCTACGGCGTGCACAAGGGCGAGGTCTACTCCCTGCCCATCAACCTGGCCACGATCAACCAGTTCTTCAGGGCCAACCTCACCCCCGGGCAGGCCCAGGAACTGATCAAGGAGCAGGCCGGCGAACTGGCCGGCACCGATCCGCAGAACCTGAACGACAAGGGCATCCAGCTGATCGGCCGCCCGCTCTACGAGGCGTTCATCAAGCACTACACCGGCAAGCAGTGGCAGACGGATCCGAAGGACCTGCCCGCGGGCATCATCTCCCGCCTTCCGGTGCGCTACAACTACGACAACCGGTACTTCAACGACAAGTACGAGGGCCTTCCGACCAACGGCTACACGGCGTGGATAGAGAAGATGGCCGAACACCCCAACATCGAGGTGCGGCTCAACACGGACTTCTTCGATGAGTCCCACGAGTACAGCAAGGGCAAGGTGGTCGGCAACATCCCGGTCGTCTACACCGGACCTGTTGACCGCTACTTCGACTACGCCGAAGGCGATCTGTCCTGGCGCACCATCGACTTCGAAGAAGAAGTGCTCGACGTCGGGGACTTCCAGGGCACGTCGGTAGTGAACTACAACGACGAAGACGTTGCGTACACCCGCATTATCGAGCCGCGCCACTTCCACCCGGAGCGCGACTACCAGACGGAGAAGACCGTCGTTATGCGCGAGTTCTCCCGTGCCGCGGAGAAGGGCGACGAGCCCTACTACCCGATCAACACGCCCACGGACCGCGATCGGCTCCTGAAGTACCGCGACCTTGCCGCGGCCGAGCAGGATGTCCTCTTCGGCGGCCGCCTCGGTACCTATAAGTACCTGGACATGCACATGGCGATCGGCTCGGCCCTGACCATGTTCGACAACAAGATCCGCCCGCACTTCGAAGGCGGCGCAAAGATTGAAAGCGGAGGAGTGGACGCATGAGCGCCGCAACCGACACCCAGGTAGATTCCGCCCAGCAGTGGGACACCCTGCAGCGGGTCATCCTGCCCAACGCCAGCCAGATGGACACGGTTCCCCTGTACATGGACATGGGCACCGCGACCGGCATCCAGCTTCCGACGGTCGGCAGCGGCGACGGCAAGAAGGCCCGGGCACAGTCCTTCAGCAGCTCCACCAAGGAAGCCCACGTTGAAGACTTCCTGTCCCGCAGCTCCACCAAGGTCCGTTCGGGGGAGCGGGTATCGTTCGGCAGCTACTTCAACGCCTTCCCGGCGAGCTACTGGCGGCGCTGGACGTCGGTGGACAAGGTCCGCCTTCAGGTCCGCACCCAGGGCGCCGGATCCGTCATCGTCTACAAGTCCAACGCCCGCGGATCCCTGCAGCGCGTCGACACGCGGCGCGTCGAGGGTTCGGCGGAGAACACCTTTGAGCTGTCCCTTGCGCCCTTCGGCGACGGCGGCTGGTACTGGTTCGACCTCGTGGCGGGCTCCGAACCGCTTGTCATGGTCGACGCCGAATGGCAGGGCCCCGCTGTTGAGAGCACGCCCGGGTCTGTCACCCTGCAGATCACGACGCTGAACAAGACGGACTTCTGCCTCAACAATCTTCGGCTGCTGGCCGAGAACCCGGATGCCCTCAAGCATGTCCAGGAGATCCTGCTGGTTGACCAGGGCACGCAGAAGGTCGAGGACGCGGACGGCTTCGCCGAAGTCCGTGAATCTCTTGGCGGCAAGCTGCGGATCATCAACCAGTCGAACCTCGGCGGCTCCGGCGGCTTTGCCCGGGGCATGTTCGAGGCCGTCGAAAACGGCAGTGACTACGTCCTGCTCATGGACGACGACATCGTGGTTGAGCCTGAAAGCATCATCCGCCTGCTCACGTTCGCGGACCGCTGCAAGACGCCGACGATCGTCGGCGGCCACATGTTCGACCTCTACAACCGGACGGTTCTCCACACGTTCGGCGAGGTGGTCAACCCCTACCGCTTCCAGCCGTCATTGCCGAGCGAGGACATGGTCCTTGGGCATGATTTCCTGTCCTCGAACCTGCGCCAGACCTCCTGGCTGCATCGCCGCTGCGATGTGGACTACAACGGCTGGTGGATGTGTCTGATCCCGACCTCGGTTATCCGGGAAATCGGCCTCTCGCTTCCGCTCTTCATCAAGTGGGACGACTCGGAATACGGGCTGCGCGCCAAGGCGCACGGCTTCCCGACAGTTTCCCTGCCGGGTTCGGCCGTATGGCATGTGTCCTGGATCGACAAAGACGACCTCGTGGGCTGGCAGGCCTACTTCCACGCCCGCAACCGGATCGTGGCGGCGCTGCTCCACAGCCCCTACGAGCACGGCGGCCGCGTGGTGCGCGAATCGCAGTATGCGGACATCAAGCACCTCGTGTCGATGCAGTATGCGACCGCGCACGGCCGTGGCTGGGCGCTTGAGGATGTTCTCAAGGGCCCGACCGACCTGCCGGACCTGCTGCCCTCGAAGCTGCCCGAGATCCGGAAGATGATGGCCGGCTACTCGGACTCGATTTTCCAGGCCGACGCGGACGATTTCCCGACGCCCAAGATGGACAAGCCGCCGCGCCGCGGGCACGGCGTGTCGCAGCCGTCCAGGGTCACCCTCCTTCCTTGGGCTGCCAAGACGGTCGCACGCCAGTTGTTCCGCCCGGTCACCAAGACGAGTGCGGAACGTCCGCAGACCAACATTGCGCACCAGGACAACCGCTGGTGGCGGATCGCGCAGTTCGACAGCGCCATCGTCTCCAACGCTGAAGGAACCGGGGCTTCCTGGTACAAGCGGGACCCCAAGCGCGTGCGGGAAATGCTCACCGAGAGCAGCCGCCTGCACGCTGCCCTGCTCAAGGACTGGCAGTCGCTGAGCAAGCAGTACAAGGCGGCGATGCCGGAACTTACGTCCCTGGATTCCTGGAAGAAAATCTTCGAAGAACACACCCAGAGCGAAGTGAAATAGCGTGACAACCACGATTTCCGGGGAATTGACCCGCCCGGGTCTCGGTGGTGGATTTCGGGATCTTCGCCAGTCCAGTTTTCTGCTGAAACTGCTGGTCCGCAAGGAACTGAAAGTCCGCTACCGCGGCTCCGTTCTGGGTCTCCTTTGGTCCTATGTGAAGCCCGCTGTGCAGTTTCTCGTGTTCTATGTGGCCTTGGGCGTCTTCCTGGGCCTGGAACGCAGTGCACGGAACCCGGACGGCCTCTCGAACTATGCCGTGTATCTCTTCTCCGGAATCGTGCTGATCAACTTCTTCTCCGAAGCCCTCGGGAACTCCGCGCGATCGATCGTGAACAACGGCAACCTGATTAAGAAGATCTATCTTCCCCGGGAGCTGTTTCCGGTGGCGTCGGTCTGGGTATCGGCCGTGCATTTCTTCCCCCAACTCGTTGTCCTGGTAATCGGATGCGTCGTCGCCGGGTGGCACCCGGACGCGTTCCAGCTCCTGGCGGCGGTAGGCGGATTCGCCATTGTGGGCTTCCTGGCCACCGGGCTCGGGCTGTTGTTCGGGGCCGCCAACGTGTATTTCCGTGATTCGGAAAACCTCGTTGACATGCTCCTGATGGTGGCGACCTGGGCATCGCCCGTCATGTACTCCTGGACCATGGTGGAATCAAAGCTGGGACCCGGGCTCTTCGCCCTCTACCAGGCAAACCCCATCACGGTCGGCGTCGAGTTGTTCCACTATGCCTTCTGGTACCCCACAACTGACGGTTCTGCCGCGATGCCGCCGAACCTGTTCAGCCTGTGGCTGCCGGTCGGCATGATCATTTCGCTGGTGGTCCTGGCACTGGGACAGCTAACTTTTCGGCGGCTTGAAGGCCGCTTTGCCCAGGAGCTCTAGATGGCAAACGCGATTGAAGTTTCCAATGTCAGCAAGGAGTTCGTGCTCCGCCACACCCGTTCCATCAAAGAGGCGGTTGTCTGGCTCGTGAAGGGCCGCAAGGGGGATCTTTCCAAGAAGTTCCACGCCCTGAAGGACGTCTCCCTGATGGTGGAAACGGGGGAGACCGTGGCGCTGCTCGGCCTCAACGGCTCCGGCAAGTCCACGCTGCTCAAGCACATCTCCGGCGTGATGCTCCCGGATTCCGGCAGTGTCTATACACGCGGCCGCGTGGCCGGGCTGATCGAGGTCGGGGCGGGTTTCCATCCTGACCTGTCCGGCCGCGACAACGTGTACCTCAATGGAGCGATCCTGGGGATGACAGAGAAGCAAATCAACGAACGCTTCGACGCGATCATCGAATTCTCCGAGATCGGCGAATTCATCGACACGGAAGTCAAGTTCTATTCGTCCGGCATGTACCTGCGCCTGGCGTTTTCCGTGGCAGTCCACACCGACCCCGAGGTCTTCCTGATCGACGAAATCCTCGCCGTCGGAGATGAGCCGTTCCAGCGCAAATGCATAGCCAAGATTCAGGAACTGGCCCAGCAGGGCAAGACTCTGGTGGTTGTCAGCCACGACCTTGACCTGGTGTCGCGGATCTGTTCCCGGGGTGTCTATCTCGAGCATGGCAACGTATTATTCGACGGACCTATTCATGAGGCCGTTGCCCGCCTCCGGGCCTAGGCAGTGCCGCGGCCGGTATCGGCAGCGCATCTGTTGGGACCATGTCCACTGGACATGGTCCCAACAGGTTCCAGGCAAGCGCACACAGCGCAAAATACCGATGACGTTGTTTGAAAACTGAAAGAGAACTGTGACCTCTGTGCCGTCGGCGGCTGTCCTGACCCAGCCCCAGGGCTCCCCCGAGCGGGCCAGGCCCGCCAGCAACACGGGCACTTCCAGGGCGGGAAGGAACGGCCGGCGACTGGACATCCAGGGGCTGCGCACCCTGGCCGTGGGCATGGTGATCATCTATCACGTCTGGCCCGGCATTCTCCCCGGCGGTTTTGTCGGGGTCGACGTCTTTTTCGTCATCTCCGGCTTCCTGATCGTGGGATCGCTCGTCCAGGAACTGGCGCGTACCGGACACATCCGGCTCTCTACCTTCTACGCGAAACGGATCAGGCGCCTGCTGCCGGCTGCCACCACGGTTCTGCTGGCGACCATGCTGGGCGCCGTGGTCCTGCTGCCGCAGAACCGCTGGCAATCCATTTCCCTGGACGTCATCATGTCCGCCCTGCAAGTGCAGAACTGGAACCAGGCCTTCAGCGTGGACAGTTACGCCGCGGCGACCGCCCTGGTGTCCCCGGTGCAGCACTTCTGGTCCCTGGCCGTGGAAGAGCAGTTCTACCTGATCATTCCCGTCATCCTGCTGGCGGGAGTGGCCGTCACCGTGAAACGGCGCCTCCGGATCGAAACCGTCTCCTTATGGATCCTGGCGGTGGTGTCACTGGCGTCGTTCGTCCACAGCGTCGCCTTCTCGTCCTCCCAGCACGACATGGCCTACTTTGCGACCACCACGCGGATCTGGGAGCTGGGCGCCGGGGGCATCGGCGCCCTGCTGATTCCCAAATTGCGCCTGGGCCCGGTGCGGGCCTGGCTTTCGGGCTGGATCGGCCTGGGCGTGATCGTCTATTCCGCGATGGCACTCTCCGTTGCGATGGACTTCCCGGGCAGCATCGCCCTCCTGCCCGTCGCGGGGACATTGCTGCTGCTCACCGCGGGTTCGCCGGCGGCCGAACCGGCCACTCCGGGCAGCCCTGCCGGTTACTCGGCAAGCCGGGTCCTCAGCCTGCGGCCAGTGACCTACATCGGCGATCTCTCATATTCCCTCTACCTGTGGCATTGGCCCGTCGTCGTGATCTACGTCTTCCACCTCGGGCGGGCTCCGGGCGTCATCCAGGGAACCGCCATGGTGGCCATCAGCCTGGCCCTGGCGGTCGCTTCCTACCACCTCGTCGAGCAGAAGTTCCGGCACGGAAGCCCAGCCGCCCAAGGATCGACGCCCGGACGGTGGGGATTGCTGCGCCGGAATGCCTTCGTCCTGGCAGCAGGACTGATCGTGGCGTCGACGGTGGCAGCGGCGGTGCCGTGGGGCGTCGTGGAAGCCAAGTCGCAGCAGCTGAACGCGGCCATGAACCTGCGCGACTATCCCGGCGCGACGGCATTTGATCCCGTCCGGCCCGCCGCCGTCCCCGACGGCGTGCCCGTCCGGCCCGATCCCGCCGTCGCCATGAAGGATGTGCCACTGACCTGGACGGAGACGTGCGGGAAGTTCAACCCGGCCGTCACCGGGGTTGACCAATGCGTTTTCGGCGCGCCGGAGGCCACCCAGACGGTGGTCGTCGTCGGGGACTCACACGCCGCGCAGTACGTGGATCCGCTAGTGATTGCCGGCGCAGACGGGGGCTGGAAAGTACAGGCCATGGTCCGGAACGGATGCCCCTTCACGGCAGCGCCGGCCGCCAATGGCACCACGGTGTACCGCAGTTGCTCGGAACAGAACAAGGCCACATTGCAGCGCATCCTGACGCTGCGTCCACGGTTGGTGGTGGTATCGGGAATGGCGCCGGCCGGCTACCGCGAAGCCCTCAACTGGACGTGGGGCAGCCCGGAAGAACTCGTCAACGGCTATGTCCAGCTCCTGAAGCCGCTCCGGGAAGCCGGGATCCGCGTGGCCGTCGTGCCCGACACGCCGTATCCGGAATTTTCGGCACCGGACTGCGTCCAGGCCAATGGACCAGGCTCGCCCGCGTGCCAGTTCAGCGCATCCGACGCCGGCACCGCCGCAGACCCCCTGCAGCTGGCCGGAGCACGCGTGCCCGGCGTCGAGGTTCTGGATATGTCCGCCTATTTTTGCCGGCAGGGGATCTGCCCGGCCGTGATCGGCAACGTGCTCGTGTACCGGGACAACCACATGACCAACACCTTTGCCAAGACGCTGGCACCGGCACTGGCCCGGCAACTCAGTTTCTAGGCAGCGGCCGCGGAGGTGCCCCCGGAGCCTGCCCCGCGGGCCAGGGACCGGCGCAGCCTGCGGGCAGGTTGCGGGCAAGGTGCCGCTGCAGGCTGCGGAACCTGCCCCGCAGCCTGCAGCACGCCGGGGTTCAGTTCCCGCAGGCCGTGACCTTGTAGAGCTTCGCCTCGCCCTGGCTGTCAATGAGCTGCACACCGGGGTTCGCTGCGAGATTCCGCAGCCCGGCGGGAGTGTGGTCTCCGCCGTGGACTTCGACCGGGCCGAAGTCCAGGATGTAGTAGGCATTCGCCGCGCGGACTGCCTGGCAGACGCTGGCGTCCGTCGTCACGTTGCCCATCGAATCGTAGATCCGCTTCACATCCGGAGAGACGTAGCTCATGACATGCAGCTGGGCCGACTTCCGCTCGCCCAGCGCGTAGGACAGCGCCGCACCGGTGTAGGGATTATCGATCAGCAGGGCATTTTCGGGGACAGTCTGGGGCAGGCGCTTCATGAGCTGGAGCTCGTCGGTGGAGACCAGCGGCGAATCGGCGGCGAGCCTGTAGTTCCTCGAGCCCTGCTCAACCTCCAGCTCCAGGCCGCCCTGCTGTCCCAGGGCGATGGCGGCCAGCACGACGGCGGCGATGCCCACGGTCCGGTAGGCCGCGGTTCCGGCGCGCCCCCAGCGCGGAGAGCCGTCAAGGGCCACCGCGAGGGCCTTGGACCGGCCGCGCACCGTCAGGATGCGGCGCCCTGCCCAGTCAATGCCGACGGCGACCAGCAGGACCGCAACCAGCGGCAGCAGGGCGGCAATCCGGTAGCTGTCGTTGTACCAGACGCCGGTGAGGAAGTCCCGGGTTTCCGACCTGGTGAAGCCGGAGACCACAACGAACAGATAGCTGAACAAGGCGAAGACGGCGGCGATCCACACACGCTGCCAGCGGTCCTGGAAGCACGCCCAGAGGCCGAGGAATACCAGCGGGGCCACGAGCCAGGCCAATGCCAGGCCATCGGGGGAGATGGTGACGGCTTCGCCGATGGCCTTCGGAATGCTCTGGTAGGGGCCCCAGAACGAAGCCTCCAAGGGCGGGCGCAGATTGGTCCACAGCAGGTCGAACGCGACGGCGTACCCGGCGACCGGCAACGCCAGCCTCAAGACGTACGAGCGGGCGCGGGCCTGCTTCCGCCGAAGGGCAGCCGCAGAGCGCCACACCAGCGTCACCACCATGGGCAGTGTCCACGTCAGCCAGGCCATGAACGTCGTGGGATGGGCGACAATCAGGCCGGTGAGCGCCAGCAGCAGGGCAAGTATCGACGCGAGATCGCGGCGGACCAGTCCGGGCGCCAACCCGGCACACGCCGCCGCCAGGGCGACGCTGGAGGGCAACACGCTAATGGCCAGCAGATTGGGATACAGGACCCCAAAGTCCATCATGAGCAGCGGGAAGGCACCCAGCGACGCCGCCGCAATGCCTGCGGCGACCAGCGCGGCCGGGCGTCCCCCCACCACGGACCGCGCCAACAGGAGGCATCCCAACGGCCAGAACACGGCCGCAAGGACGATGCTGGTGATATTGACGGCGAGCGGGACGCTCGCGCCCGTTGCCATGGCGACGAGGGTGGCTACAGCGTTCCAGCCGGCCGGGTAGGCGCCGCCGCCGGTCATCGCACCCAGGGTCAACGACGACGCCTGGCCGGTATCCAGGGCAAACCTGACCGAATTCAGGTGGAAGACGGCGTCATACGTCTGGGAAATGGCCTGCGGGCTGCCGATGAGGTGGACGGTGTGGACGGCGAGGAGCCCGCCGGCGATGACGGCTCCGGCCAGCGCCGCGAGGTCGCCGCGGACGTCCGGCACCCTCAACGGATTCAGGCCGGTTGCGGCCGGGCCGGAGGGCCGGAACCGCGCCGCCCACAAACCGAGCAGGGACAGAGCCACCGCCACCACGGCCACGGGGAGCAGCCCGAACTTAACCTTTAGGAACGGGGCCAACGTGGAGGTGATGACCACAACACCCACGGTCAGTGCAGGGGCCAGCGCCAGGGCGCTGAATCCCCTGAATCGCAGGGCAACGGAGATGATCAGCCCGGGCAGGACCAGGACAGCGCAGGCGATCAGGACCTGCGGTAAGACGGACATCCACATGAAGGGTTACGGCTCCAGGAGTTCGAGGAGGTACGCGCCGTACCCGCTCTTGACCAGCGGCTCGGCGCGCTGGCGGAGTTCATCGTCGCTCAGGAAGCCCTGGCGCCAGGCGATCTCCTCCGGGGCGCCGATCTTCAGGCCCTGCCGGTTCTCGACCGTCCGGATGAAGTTCGACGCGTCGTTGAGGTCATCGAAGGTTCCGGTGTCCAGCCAGGCCGTGCCGCGGGGCAGGATTTCGACGCGGAGCTTGCCCCTTTCGAGGTAGGTCCGGTTGACGTCGGTGATTTCCAGCTCGCCGCGGGGCGAGGGCTTCAGGTCCTTGGCGATCCCGACGACGTCGTTGTCGTAGAAGTACAGGCCGGGCACGGCGTAGTGGGACTTGGGCCGCTCCGGCTTTTCCTCCAGCGAGACGGCCTGGCCGGCGTCGTCGAACTCCACGACACCGTAGGCTTTGGGGTTCTTGACCCAGTAGCCGAAGACGGCACCGCCGTCGATGTTTTCATGCTTGCGCAGCTGGGTTCCCATCCCCTGGCCGTAGAAGATGTTGTCACCCAGCACCAGGGCAACCGTCTCGTTGCCGATGTGCTCCTCGCCGAGGATGAAGGCCTGCGCCAGTCCGTCGGGGGAGGCCTGCTGGACGTAGCTGAGGTTGATGCCGAACTGCGAACCGTCGCCGAGGAGGCGCTTGAACTGCTCGGCGTCATGCGGGGTGGTGATGATCAGGATGTCCCGGATGCCGGCCAGGATCAGCGTCGACAGCGGGTAGTAGATCATCGGCTTGTCGTATACCGGGACGAGCTGCTTGCTGATGCCGTGGGTGATGGGATGAAGACGAGAACCGGTCCCGCCGGCAAGAATTATTCCGCGCATGGTATACATACTCTCCTACCGGTCTGCACTCGGCCAAACCCGTGGAGGCCCTGCCGGCCCGCGTGCCCGGTGGTGTCAGGCCGAATGCCGGCGCCCGGTCCGTCCGCGGAGGCCGTCGGCGGTGCCGCGGAGCGCCGAGCCGAGCCGGGCGGTGCGGCCGGGCGCCAGCAGGGTCACGATCAGCAGGTGCCGCAGATCGCCCCACATCCCGCCGGCCACCCAGGCGGGATACCGCACCGCGTACCGGCGGCCCGTGACGAGGCGGTTCCTGAAGATGTAGTAGTAGCGCCAGGTCGCGGCGGTGCGCACCTGCAGCGGGCGGCCGCCCGCCGGGACGGGCCGGCCGAACACCTTGGCCTCCACCATCGTTCCCAGGGAGTGGTCGAACTCCGCCGCCGCGAGGACGGTGGGCAGGCCCGCGGCGAGTGCGCGGTAATAGTACTCGGTGTCGACCAGGTCGATGAAGAGCTCTTCCCAGAACCCGCCAAGGGCGTCCAGCGTGCCGGCCGGGATCAGGAGGCCCGACTGGATCGGCTCCCGGCCCAGGGCGACGCCGTTCCGGGTCCCGGCGCGCAGCACCGGGTTTCCGTGGATCCTGGACGGGGAGATGAGACCGGGCTCGAGGCCGGCGGCCCGCGCGTCCGCAGCGGCACGGCGCAGCGCCTGCACATAACCCGCGGGCAGCAGGGAGTCCTGGTCCACGGTCAGGATGAAGTCCGGGTTCCCGTGCCGGCGTGCCGTGCGGATGCCGGCGTTCAAGGCGGCGCCGATGCCGGCGTTCTCCGGGAGGCGCACCACTTCTGCGCCGGCCGCGGCCAACGCGGCGAAGATCGGCTCGAAGCCGGGGCCGCCGCCGTCGTCAACCACCACGACGGCGTCCACCTGCTCCCGCAGCGATTCGACGTTGCCGATCAGCGCCGCCGTGGGCCGGAACGCGGTGACGACGCCGGTGACGCCGGTGGCGCCCGTGGCAGGGACGGGGGACTCGCCGGTCACGTGGGGTTCGCTCACTTTCCGAAGGAATGCCGCAGGAGGATGCCGAGCGTCCCGGAGGCACTTTGCCGGAGCGTGCCGGCGAGGATCAGGAGTGCGTGCGCACGGGACGTGAGCCGCAGCCGGGCCGCGCGGGCCGCCTTGCGCCAGCCCTTCGCCGTGCACAGCGCCGCGGCCAGGTCGAAGAAGTCGCGCTCACCGATGAAGCGGGACCCGTCGACGAGTTTCGCGGACGACGCGCTGTGAGTGTGCCGGCGGTATTCGAAGCAGATATCCGGGACGATCAGCAGCTCGGCCCCGCCAAGCACCATGTCCATGACGAGGGCGAGATCCTGGATGACGGGGAAACCGTCACGGAAATCGTAGTCCCGGATCCGGTCGCGGCGGAAGGCCAGGGAGGGCCAGTAGAGCCAGTCGCCGTGCAGGAGGCTGACCGCCAGCCGCTCGCCGCCCACGAGCCGGGACCCGGTGCCGCGCGGTTTGACCAGCCGCTGCTTGACGATGTCCACCAGGGGAACGGAGGGTTTGCCGTCCTCGTCGATGATCTGGACGCCGGGCTGGATAATCCAGGCGTCGGGGAATTCGGCGTGGGCGCGGAGCACGACGTCCACGAAGTTCGGCAGCAGAAGGTCGTCGCATCCCATGACCACCAGGACGTCCTGGCTGGCCAGCGAGACGCAGGTCCTGAAGTTCTCGGTGATGCCCTCGTTCTTGTCCTTGCGGATATACGTGATCCGGGGATCGTCCGCGGCCTCGACGTAGCGTCTGACGTCGTCGCCCGGGTAAGCGTCGTCAACCACCGTCAGGCGCCAGTCCGGGCTGGTCTGGGCCAGGACGCTGTCGACGGCCAGTTTCATGTAGTTAACGTCGCCCCAGTAGGGGATAAAGATGTCCAGTGCCACCGGGGCCTCCTACTTCGTCGTCGGCGTCGCCGGAGCGTCGCCGTCCCGGGAGGACATGTCCTCGACCATGGTCCGGAGGATGGCCACTTCCTCCGCGAGGGTGCGGGTCTCGTCCTCGACCACGGACAGCTCCCAGGACAAGTGCAGGCAGACACCGAGCAGCAGCAGGATGCTGATGATGAACAGCAGATTGGACGGCAGCTGGACGCCGACGCGTTCGGCCACGATCGTCAGCAGGCTCGGAAACGCGGCCAGAACCAGCGTGCCGATGCCCACGAAGAGCCAGAGTGCTGCGTATTTCTCGCGAAGCTTCTTCCGGCGGAGCATCTCGAAGACGACGCCGACGATCGCCAGGGCAAGGAAAAAGGCGGGCCAGTTGCCCATTAGACGGCTCCTTTGGCGGCCAGTGCGGGGTCGGAAATGGTGGACCGCTTGCGGGTCAGCGCGAACATGAGGGCGAAGACGGACCGGCCGAGGTAGACGGCGGACTTGACGGGGTTGTGACTGGGAGTCCCGCCTTGGCGCGGGCGCATTTCCACCGGGACCTGGGTGACCCGGCAGCCGGAGCGGATCGCCACCACCAGGGAGTCGATGGTGTCACCCAGATACTCCGCAGGGTAGTGGTCCAGGTACTGGTTGATGGCGCGCCCGTTCGCGGCCCGGAAGCCGCTGGTCACGTCCGTGAGCCGGGTCTTGGCCAGTCCTGAGATGACCTTGGCGAGGAGCTGCATGGCCCACTTGCGGGGTCCGCTGACCGAATAGTCGCCGCGGTCGGCAAAGCGGGCACCGATGGAGATGTCCGCGTGCTCCAGGCCTGCCAGGACCTCGTGGATATTGCGGGGATCGTGCTGTCCGTCGGCGTCCACCTGGATCACGCGCTGGTAACCGAGGCGCTGGGCGTACTTGAAACCGGCCCTCATGGCACCGCCGACGCCCAGGTTGAACGGCAGCGTCAGGACGGTGGCGCCAGCGTCTTTCGCGACCGTCGCGGTGGCATCCGCAGAGCCATCATTGACCACCAGGACATCGTAGGGCCGGCCGACGCTGAGCACTTCCCGGACGGTATTCCCCACGGACTCGGCTTCGTTCCACGCCGGCATTATGACCAGCACACGGGTCGAGTCAAGAATTTTCATAGTTCTCCAATATATCAACGGCCCGGAGGCGGCTGACGGAGTGGGCGGCGTCCGGCTCGGGATTCGTGATCACCCGGGGGCATGCGGTGTTGACGGCGGCGACCGGCCGCGGGCATCCGGCGATCACGCTGCTGATCCTACCTTCCGGCCCCGGCCGCGGGCGCCCGCTGGCAGGATCCGGAGGGAAGGGCGCAGCAGGCCCAGGAACAGGAGGGCCTCGCTCACTGCCATGCCCAGGGCGATGCCGGGAACGTTGGCCGCCAGCCCGGCCGCCACCATGAGCAGCACGCCGACGACGGCGGAAACCGCGGTCCACATCAGCACCGACTTCTGGCGCTGGGCCGGGATCAGCACATTCCGGATCAGGGGCGTCGATGAGGAGATGAAGAAGAAGGACACCCCGTAGAACAGGCAGGTCAGGGTGTCCGCGCGGACAGCTTCGCCGAACATCACGCCGGAGACCCACGGGCCGAACAGTGTGAGGAAGATCCCGCCCGCGAGCCCCAGGGCCGCGTGGGCAGCCATGGCCGCGAAGTGGCGGCGGCGCGGGTCGGCGGCATCGTGCTCCAGGGTCCAGCCCTGGAACGTGTTGCCGAGCGCCACGATCGTGAAGAGCCCCAGGCGGTAGATGGCGTCCGCCGAGGCGAAACCGGCCGTGGCAGCGGCCGACGGCACCGTCGCGGTGGCGATCGGAACCGGGGACGAGCCGTAGGCGCTTCCCGTGAAGTTGATGCCGGCCGTACCCGCGGTGGGCACGATCTCCCGCACGACGGTCCGCGGGCTCCGGGGCAGCCAGGTCCGGGGTTCGCCGAACCGGCGGTGGAATGCGATCAATGCCACGAGCGTCGTAAAGACCGAGACCAGCCCGTAGGTCCAGACTTGTCCGGTGAGCAGGATGACCGGGGCGCTGATGATGGCCGCGAAGAAGCGGGGGAGGGTGTCGTAGACGGCGAGGATCCGGGGCTGGCCGGTGCCGATGCCGTACCACGCCGGCGAGAAACCGGTCAGCGCCGTGGCCCAGGCCATGGTGATGGCATCGAGGCGGAAACCCTCCCGGGCCACGAGCGCGACGATCACGCTCATGACGGGCAGCACGACGACCGCGAGCAGGATCCGCGAACGGACGCTCCTGGAATAAAGTGCCGCCCGCAGCGGGAAGGCGCCGGCACGGGCAATCTCGACCGGGCCGGAGATGTTCCAGCTCCAGAGAATGATGGTCGACGCAAAGATGCCAATGGCCTGGCCGGAGGTGATGCTGGACCAACCGGCGGCCCCCACGACGCGCGAAACGACCGGGAGGAGCAGGAACGGCAAGACCAGTGCCAGCAGCGGCAACAGGGTGAAGCCTGCAAGCCTGAACAGAACGGGTCTCATGCGGTACGGTCCTCGTGCTGGGGGGCTTGACCTAACGATGATACGCGATTGCCCCGCACCGGCCCCTGGCCCAGGAGTCGCCTAGAGTGGTTCGCATGAACGACGAGAATGGCCCCGGCGTGCCGAAGATCAGGGCTAGCGTGTGCATGGCCACCTACAAGGGTGCGGCCTTTGTCCGGGAGCAGATAGCGTCCATCCTCGCCGAGTTGGGTCCCGACGACGAGCTCGTCGTGGTCGATGATGCGTCCCCCGACGAGACTGCCGCGATCGTGGAGGGGATCGATGATCCGCGGATCCGCCTCGTCCGCTCGCCTGTCAACCGGGGGTACGTGCGCAGCTTCGAGGAAGCGATCCGGCTGAGCCGGGGGGAGTACGTGTTCCTGTCCGACCAGGACGATGTCTGGATTCCGGGCCGGCTGGAGCTGATGCTCGCTGCCTTGTCCGGTTCTATGGTGGTCGCCAGCAATTTCGACATGCTGGGCGGCGGGAGCCGGCCCTGGATTCCGCGGCTGAAGTCCGCGGACTCGCGGCGGCACGTGGCAAACTTGTTCGCCATCCTGATCGGGTACCGGGCGTACTACGGCTGCGGCATGGCCTTCCGCCGGGAGGCTGCCCGCTACTTCACCCCGATTCCCGCTTACGTCCGGGAATCACACGATCTCTGGCTGGCCATCTGCGGCAATGTAGCCGGATCGATAACCCACCTTGACGAGTCGACCATTTACCGCCGGATCCACGAATCGAACCAGACGCCTGCCGGCCTGCGGTCGCTGCCCAAGATCGTCGCGGCCCGCGTGATGCTGGTCCGGCTCATGGTCGAAGCCCTCCGGAGGACCCGCCGGCGGGTCTGAGCCGGCAACGGCCTTTCGGTAAGCTGGCCTCATGCAGAAACTCCTCGTCACCGGCGGCGCCGGCTTCATCGGCTCCAATTTCGTCCACTACGTACTGGAGAACACCGACCACCACGTCACGGTCCTCGACAAGCTCACCTACGCGGGCAATGTGGAGTCGCTGGCGGGCCTGCCTGCAGGCCGGTTCACGCTGGTGCAGGGCGACATCTGCGACGCCGCCGTGGTGGAGCGCCTGGTGGCCGGGTCCGACGTCGTGGTGCACTACGCCGCGGAATCCCATAACGACAACTCGCTGCACGATCCGCGCCCGTTCCTGGACACCAACATCATCGGGACCTACACCCTGATCGAGGCCGCGCGGAAGCACAACAAGCGCTTCCACCACATCTCCACCGACGAGGTCTACGGCGATCTCGAGCTCGATGACCCGGAGCGGTTCACCGAGAGCACGCCCTACAACCCCTCCAGCCCGTATTCCTCCACGAAAGCGGGCTCGGATCTGCTGGTCCGCGCCTGGGTGCGGTCCTTCGGCCTGCAGGCAACCATCAGCAACTGCTCCAACAACTACGGTCCGTACCAGCACGTGGAGAAGTTCATCCCGCGCCAGATCACCAACGTGATCGACGGCATCCGTCCCAAGCTGTACGGCAAGGGCGAGAACGTCCGTGACTGGATCCACGCCAACGACCACTCGTCCGCTGTCCTGGCGATCATCGCCGAGGGCCGGATCGGGGAGACCTACCTGATCGGCGCCGACGGCGAGAAGAACAACAAGGACGTCGTCGAACTGATCCTCAAGCACATGGGCCAGGCGCCGGACGCGTACGAGCACGTGGTGGACCGGCCCGGCCACGACATGCGGTATGCCATCGACTCCTCCAAGCTGCGCGAGGAACTCGGCTGGAAGCCGCAGTTCTCCAACTTCGAGGCCGGCATCGAAGACACCATCGCCTGGTACCGGAACAATGAGGACTGGTGGCGGCCCCAGAAGGCCGCCACGGAAGCGAAGTACAAGGAACAAGGCCAGTAGATTATGTCGATCGAGTTCTCGAAAAAGCTCACAGCGCACGAAACCCCGATCCCCGGCGTCGTCCTCTACGACCTTCCGGTCCACGGTGACAACCGGGGCTGGTTCAAGGAGAACTGGCAGCGGGAAAAGATGGTGGCGCTTGGCCTGCCCGACTTCCGTCCGGTGCAGAACAACATCTCGTTCAACGAATCCGCGGGCACCACCCGCGGCATCCATGCCGAGCCGTGGGACAAGTTCATCTCCGTGGCCACCGGCAGGATTTTCGGCGCCTGGGTGGACCTGCGCGAAGGCCCGACCTTCGGCGCCGTGTTCACCGCCGAGATGGACCCCAGCCAGGCCATCTTCATTCCCCGCGGGGTCGGGAACGCCTTCCAGACGCTGGAGGACAACACCGCCTACACCTACCTCGTCAACGACCACTGGTCCGCCGACGCCCAGGGCCAGTACACGTTCCTGAACCTCGCCGACGAGACCGCGGCCATCAGCTGGCCGGTGCCGCTGGGCCGGGCCGAGCTCTCGGACAAGGACAAGGCGCACCCGCGCCTGGCGGACGTCACGCCGATGCCGCCGAAGAAGGTCCTTGTGGTCGGCGCCAACGGCCAGCTCGGCAAGGCGCTGCGCCGGCAGTACGACGGCGACCCGTCCGTTGAGTTTGCCGGCCGGGACGATTTTGACCTCGGCAGCGAGGACGCCTTCGCCGGACGGAACTGGAAGAACTACTCCACGATCATCAACGCCGCGGCCTACACCGCCGTGGATGCCGCCGAGTTGGCCGAGGGCCGCGCGGCCGCCTGGGCAGTCAACGTCACGGCCGTGGCGCGGCTGGCCCGCACCGCCATCGAACACGACCTCACCCTGGTGCACGTGTCCTCGGACTATGTCTTCGACGGCACGCGCGCCACGCACGACGAATCCGAGCCGGTGGCGCCCCTGGGCGTCTACGGCCAGACCAAAGCCGCGGGCGACGCCGTCGTCAGCGTGGTGCCCCGGCACTACATTGTGCGCACCAGCTGGGTGATCGGCGAGGGCAACAACTTTGTCCGCACCATGGCCTCGCTGGCCGAGCGCGGCATCGAACCGTCGGTGGTTGATGACCAGATCGGGCGGCTGAGCTTCACCGAAGACATCGCCGCCGGCATCCGGCACCTGCTGGAATCGGGCGCCGAGTACGGCGTCTACAACCTCAGCAACGACGGCGAGCAGCAGTCCTGGGCGGATATCGCCGCGGACGTCTACGAACTCTCCGGCAAGCCGCGGGAGGCCGTGACCGGTGTGAGCACCGAGGAGTACTTCAAGGGCAAGGCCGTCTCGCCGCGGCCGCTGAACAGCGCCCTCAACCTGGACAAGATCAAAGCGACCGGGTTCACCGTTCCTTCCGCGGCGGAGCGGCTGAGCGACTACCTCGGTTCCTGATTCAACGGTCTTCAACGGTCTTCAACGGTCAGTCCCAGGCACCACAACGCAGACCGGCCCCCGCATGTGCGGGGGCCGGTCTGCGTTGTGCGTGGTGCGGCGTCAGCCAGGGCCACTAATAGGTGAGCGTTTGGCACCCCAGCAAGGAGTTGTTCAAGCTCAGCATCGAGACCGCGACGCCGTAGGCGCACACCCGGTACTGGCCGCGCTGGGTGATGGGGACCGATGACGTGAAGCCGTGGTTGCCGACCGTGTCGAGGGACCGGTTGACGTCCGGGCGCTTCTGGTCGGCCATGAAGGCGTACCCCTTCCGGATCCCGTCAGGCGAGGTCACGTAGACGTGGTCCGGGATCGATGAGGCCGGGAAGGACGGATCCAGGGTCCAGCCGGATGCCTTGATGGAGGCTTTGCCGCTGATGACCTGGATCGAGGCCGCATCCAGGTAACCCATGGTGGCGGGTGTCGGGGCCGCGCTGATGGACTTGCAGCCCAGCAGGGTGTTGCCGGCCGTGACCGGGGCGATGCCGATGGCATAGGCGCACACGGTGTATTTCCCGGCACTGGTCAGCGGGACCGAGACCTGGAAACCGTGGTCACCCACCGTCTGCAGCGCGGCGTTGACGTCCGGACGCGGGCGGTTCGCGGTGAAGGCGTAGCCGGGATTGGTTCCGTTGGGCGACTGGACGTAGACGTGCACGGGCACGCTCTTGCCTGGCTGCACCGGATCCAGTGCCCATCCGCTCACCTGGAAGTTCGCGGCGTTGGGCGCCTGGGTGAGGGACACCGAATCGTAGGAGCCGAAGGGTGCGGGGTTGGCCTCGACGTTTGTGGTTTTGCAGGACAGCAGCACGTTGGCGTTTCGCCCGATCCCGTAGACGCACGCACGGTACGATCCCGGAACGGTGGCTTTGACCTGGTAGTCGAAGCCATGGGCCAGCCCCAGGCCGGTCGCGTCCGCGACATCCTTCCGGGCGACGTTGGCGCTCATCCGGTACCCGGTGGTTTTCCCGGCCGGGTCGGTGACGTAGGCGTCGGCATAGCTGGAAGCCGAGGGGTTGGCGAGGTCGGCTGCCCAGCCCTTGAACTGCAGCGTGACCTTGTCGGCCGTGCGGACCTGGCCGAAGCTGTCGAAGGACCCCGTCGGTGCCTCCACCCCGGTGGCCCGGAGCGACTTGCAGTCCAGGAGTGTGTTGCCGAAGGACCCGATGGCGTAGGCACAGACCTTGTACATGCCCGACGCTGTGATCCGGACCGTGCCGTCGAAGCCGTGCAACGGACCGTAGCCGAGGGCCTGGTCAACATCGGGCCGGGGCTGGTTGGCCTGCCAGGCGTAGCCCTTGGTGGTCCCGGACGGATCAGTCACGTAAATGTGGGTCTGGATCGAGGACGATGTCCTGGCCAGGTCTGCCGACCAGCCCCGGGCGCGCAGGGAGACCGCGGCGCCGTCGCGGGTTACGGAGAGGTCGTCGAAGGACCCGGTGGGCAGCGGCGTCCCGGCGAAGCGCTGGAGTGAGGCATAGTCGCCGTTCCAGATATTGGAGTCACCCACGAACGGCCCGGTGCTGCTGTATTGCCACATGCTGAAAACGCTCCAGCTGGAGGGGACGGGCCCGGCGTTGTCCGTGGCGGAGAGCGGGTAGGACGCGACCCACAGCGGGTAGTCGCCGAAACCCGCCGCGTTGGCCGTGCACTGGTTCCACCACGACGTGTTGGTGTAGATGACGGGAAGGCGGCCCGTGAGGGCCCGCATGGTGTTCCCGAAGTCGCGCACCCAGGACGTCAGCTGCGAGGGGGACATGCCGTAGCAGGTGTTGCCGAAGTAGAAGCCGTTGATGGTGCGGCCGGCGTAGGGGTTGAACTCGAAGTCGAGGACCGGGGGCATGGTCCGGCCGTCGGCACTCCAGCCGCCGCCGTTCTGGACGAAGAAGCGTGCCTGGTCGGCTCCCGAGGACCAGTTCGGGATCGCGAAGTGGTAGGCGCCCCGGATCATCCCGACGCTGCGGGCGCCGTCGTACTGGGCGCCGAAGGAATCATTGGTGAAGTAGTTGCCTTCGCTGGCCTTGACGTAGGCGAAGCGGGCCCCCATGTTCCACTGGCTCTGCCAGTTCACGCTGGTCTGGTGGCCGCTGACGTCCAGGCCTTTGACCCCGTACGACGGCGACCACGTGCCCTGCGTGGTAAGCGATTCAATGGCGGCGGACTCGGTGGTCGCCTTCAGAAGTGGCGACGGAGCGCTGACCCGGGCGGAGCGCTGGCCCATCTCGGCGCCACCGGGGCCGACAGCCGCGGCCATGGCCGCCCGGTCCTTGACGCCGCCCGGCGCCGCCGCGGACTGTGCCGCTGCCTGCGTTGCGGTCGGTGCCGGTGACGGGGCCTGCGTTGGGGTCGGTGCCGGGGCGGCCGGGCGGGCCGTTGCGGATGGCGCCGCCGCGGTGCTCGTGACCGTCGGCGACGGGCTGGCAGACGGCGTGGCAGACGCCGGGGGCGTGGCCGGCTGCTCGACGGCGGTTGCCGGCGACGGAACGCCGGTGATGGCCAGCAGGGTGGCGGCGAGGAGAATGGCCCCTGCCCGACGGCATCGGTGGCTGGTGGGGGGATATAGGGTGCGCTTCATGTTCCGCTCCGGGGCAATGGCACGCTGTGGGAGCCGCGCCACACGGTCTCGCGCCCGAGGGGCTACGAAGAGAGCTGGCCGGGCTGAGAGAATGTCTGACTTAACGCGCTCACCCTAACATCGGCCGACATCTGAGACCAGTGATTCAAGTGTTACTAAAGTGAAAGTTGTCATGTTGAAACCAGGCGGTTATCCACATGCACCCACGGCACCCCTTGCCGGGCCGGTTGCCCGCCCTTAGTTTTAACCCCATCGCGCCGGCACAGGGGCGGCAGTCATATGGGGGTCCAGGTGGAGGCTGTACGCATCGTTGAGGATGAGGTCCGTGAGCTGATCCGCCGGCGGGGCCTTGACCCCCTGCGGGAGTCCGGCGAAGTCCGGCGCCTGGTCGAGGCGGCTGTCAGCGACTACGACGAACGGGCCCTCCTGGCGCCGCTGCCCCCGCTGGGCCCGTTGGAGTCAGCCCGGAGATTCGTCTTCGACGCTGTGGCGGGCTTTGGTGCGCTCCAGCCGCTCCTGGACGATCCGGGCATCGAGGAAATCTGGCTCAACGCGCCGAATGAAATCTACGTGGCGCGCAACGGCGAATCGGAACTGACCTCCGTTTCGCTGACGGACCAGCAGGTCCGGGACCTTGTGGAACGGATGCTGAAGAGCTCGGGCCGGCGCCTGGACATGTCCTCCCCGTTCGTGGATGCGGCGCTCCCGGACGGCTCCAGGCTGCACGTCGTGATCCCGGACGTCACCCGGCGTCACTGGGCCATCAATATCCGCAAGTTCGTCGTCAAAGCCAGCCGGCTCGAGCACCTGGTGGAGCTGGGAACCCTCACCCCGCAGGCGGCCAGGTTCCTCGGCGCGGCCGTCGCCAGCGGCCTCAACATCCTGGTCTCGGGCGCCACGCAGGCGGGCAAAACCACCATGCTCAACTGCCTCGCCGCCGGCATCGGCACCCGCGAACGGGTCATCACGGTGGAGGAAATCTTTGAACTGCAGCTGCCGCTCCGCGACGTCGTCGGCCTTCAGTGCCGTCAGCCGAACCTGGAGGGGCAGGGGGAGATTCCGCTGCGCCGCCTGGTCAAGGAGGCCCTGCGCATGCGGCCGGACCGGCTGGTGGTCGGGGAAGTCCGGGAGGCCGAGAGCCTGGACATGCTCATCGCTTTGAATTCCGGGCTCCCCGGGATGTGCACCGTGCATGCGAACTCCGCCCATGATGCCGTGACGAAAATCTGCACGCTGCCGCTGCTCGCCGGCGACAACATCTCCAGCGCGTTCGTGGTGCCCACCGTGGCGTCCTGCATCGATCTGGTGGTCCATTGCAGCAGGCACACCAGCGGGCGCCGACAGGTCACCGAGATCCTGTCCCTGGGCCGACGGGTGGAAAACGGGATCATCGAGTCATCCATGGTGTTCACGATGTCGGACGGGCAGCTTCTGCCCAAGGCCAACTCCATGCCCGCCGCGGAAAAGTTTGCCCGCTCCGGGTACGACGTCGCGGCGCTGCTGGAGCAGCGGTGATGGCGCCGCTGGTCGGGATGCTGGGCGGCGCCGGCCTCCTGCTGATCTGGTGGTCCGCGTGGGAGACGCCTGAGAGCGTGCGGCGCAGGCCCCGGACCAGCCGGCTTGAGGACCTCTTGCGGTCGGCGGGCATCGAAAAGGTCAGCGCGGCAGGGCTGCTCGCCTCGTGCCTTGGACTCGGGGCCTTCACAACGCTCGCGTTCTTCGCGGTTACCGGGTCTTGGCCGATATCGGCATGCTTTGGCCTCTTCGGCGGCTGGCTGCCGATGGCGATGGTCCGGTGGCGTGCCAGGAAGCGCACGGCTGTCCTCCGCCAGCTCTGGCCCGACGTCGTTGATCATTTGCGCTCAGCCATCAGGGCCGGCCTGTCGCTGCCGGAGGCCCTTATCCAGCTGGGCGACAAGGGCCCCGTGGAGCTTCGCCACGTGTTTGTGGACTTTGGCTCCGACTACCGGTCGGGAGGCCAATTCGATCCCTCACTCACCCGGCTCAAGGACCGTCTGGCCGATCCCGTGGCGGACCGGATCGTCGAGGCCCTCCGGCTCACCCGGGAGGTGGGTGGTTCGGACCTCGGGAGGCTGCTGGGCACCCTCGCGGAGTTCCTGCGGGAGAGTGCCAGGACCCGGAGTGAGCTGGAGGCAAGGCAATCCTGGACCGTCAACGCCGCACGCCTGGCCGTCGCTGCGCCCTGGATTGTCCTGGTGTTGCTGGCCAGCCGTCCTGAGGCTGTGATGGCGTACAACACCCCGCTCGGCGCTGCCGTCCTTTTGGGCGGCCTTGCCGTCTCCCTGCTGTCCTATGCCATCATGCTGCGTATCGGGGCGTTGCCGGAAGAACAGCGGGTCCTCCGATGACCGGCCTGATGGCCGGCGCCACGGTGTGCGGGGCCGTGCTCGGGGCGGGCCTGTGGCTGTTCCTCGTCCGGCTCCCCTTCATGCGCCCAACGACGTTCGTCGAACGTATCGAACCGCAGCTGAGAACCCACAGCCTCGAATCCCGGCTTTTGCGCACCACCCAGCGGAATGTCACACCGTTTGGGCCGCTCGAACGGATCCTCCGCCCGGCGTTCCGGGACGGTGCCAGGTCCCTGGGCCGGATCAACCTTGGCGCGACGGCGTTAAACCGCAGGCTCGCCCGCGCCGGCAGCGCCAAAACAGCCGTGGACTTCCGGGCTGAGCAACTCCTCTGGGCGGCCGGCGGTTTCGTCCTCGCCGTCGGCGGTGTGGCGCTCGCAGGCTCGATGGGCCGCTTCAGCCCGTTCGTCGCCGTCGTGGCCGTCGTGGGCAGCGCCGTCGGCGGGTTCCTGCTCCGGGACTACCTGTTGGGCGCGCACATCAAGAAACGGGAGACGCGGATGATGGCGGAGTTTCCGAGCATCGCCGAACTCATGGCCCTGGCCGTCAGCGCCGGCGAAAGTGCCACCGGTGCCCTGGACAGGGTCTGCCGCAGCGCGCGGGGTGAGCTCTCGCAGGAATTCGGCCGTGTCCTCGCCGAGACCAGGTCCGGCAAGCCCCTCGTGGAAGCCCTCCACGAGTTCTCGTCCAGGACCGATCAAGGGCCGCTGCTCCGTTTCGTGGACGGGATGATCGTGGCCGTGGAACGTGGAACACCCCTCGCCGACGTCCTCCGGGCGCAGGCACAGGATGTCCGGGACACAGCCAAGAGGGAGCTCATGGAGTCCGCCGGCAAGAAGGAAATCGGCATGATGGTGCCGCTTGTCTTTGGCGTCCTTCCGCTCACGGTCATCTTCGCCGTCTTCCCCGGCCTGGCCGCCATCAGTCTCGGACTCTAGGAACCTGGCGAACGACGACGGCGAACGACGACGACGGACAGCCGGCGGCCCGGGCAGGACTCAAGAAAAGTCATACGAGGAGGGAACAGGATACGAAGGACGCCCTGCAGCTGGCCGGCCAGCCTGGGGCACACGGTGCACGATCTGCCGGCGACACGTCACGAACCCTCAGATCCAAAAACAGGACTCCAGAAAAACAGAAAACCAGAAAACAGAAAACCAGAGAACCAGGAAAGAGGAAACGGTGAAGAACTTCGGAACCCGGGCGGCATTGGCGGCCTGCGCGCTCAGCATATTGACCTGGTGGTCTGCTCCGTCGCAAGCGCGGGCGGGGGAGCACGCTGACGTGGGAACCGCCCATCCCCAGCGCGGGGACGTCCCCGGCTGGGTCATGATCACCCTCATGTCGGCAGTCCTCGTGGCCGCCCTGCTCGCGCTCGCCGGTCCTGCGCTTGAGGGACTCTTCAACCAGGCCATGGACAAGGTCGGACAGTAGGAAGTGGCCACCCTGGACGGGGGGACCGGGCGCCAGATCGAAAGCGGGGAAAACCGCAAGGGCGTAGAGCGGGGCGCTGCAGTGGTGGACTTCGTGCTGATCGGTGCGTTGCTCACCTTGCTCTTCCTCGCGATCGTCCAGCTCACCCTGGTACTTCACGTCCGGAATACGCTGATCGACGCCGCCGCCTCGGGCGCCAGATACGGCACGTTGGCCGACCGCAACGACGCGGACGCCAAGGAACGGACTGTCCAGCTGATCACGGCGGCGCTCAACCCGGATTTCGCGCGGGACGTGGGGGCAAGCGAATCGACGTTCCAGGGCATCCGCACACTCGAGGTGACCGTCCGGGCACCCCTGCCGGTCATCGGCTTCATCGGTCCCCGGGCGCTCTTGGAGGTGAAGGGCCATGCGGCCATCCAGCGTTGAATGGCCGGAGCACGGCGCCTCACCGGAACAGGGGAGTGCCGTGGTCGAGTTCGTCTTCCTGTCCGCGCTGCTGATGGTGCCGCTGGTGTACTTCATCATCACCGTGGGCCAGATCCAGGGCGGCTCGTTCGCAGTCGTGGGCGCCGCCGACCAGGCCGCCAAGGTCTACGTTGCCCAGCCGGACGCAGCAAGCGGCCGGGCAGCGGCAGAGCAAGCCGTGCTGCTGGCGCTCGCCGATTACGGCCAGCCGGCGGGAAACGCCACCGTCGACACCCGTTGCGAACCTGCCGATTGTCTGGCTCCCGGCTCGGCGGTGACAGTCACCGTCCGCCTCACCGTGCCCCTGCCGTTTGTGCCGTTCAGCGACGCACTGCACCTGAATGCCAGCCAGCTCAGCGCGTCGGCAACCCAGCTGGTAGGCAGGTTCCGGTGAGGGGCCGGCCCGGACCCCGCCCGCAGGAGGGGCAGGTGCTGGTGCTGAGCATCGGCTTCGTGCTGATTGCCCTGCTGGTCGCCACCGTCGTGATGGCGGCCTCCAGCGTTTACCTGGAACACAAGAAGCTGCTCTCCGCCGCGGACGGTGCCTCGGTGGCCGCCGCGGACAGTTTCACCCTCGGCCAGCTGGGCAACTCCGGCGGCACACCGTCCGCCGTCCTCAGCGGGGCGAGGGTCCGCAGCGCCGCCCTCAACTATCTGGGCCGCAACGGCGCGTTCGACCGCTTCAGCGCCCTAAGCGTGGCGCCGGCGACGGGCAGCCCGGACGGCGCCACCGCCGTCGTCGTCCTGAGTGCAGCTGTCCACCCGCCGGTGGTGAACTTCCTGGTGCCGGACGGCATCCGAATCGAGGCGACGTCCACGGCCCGCTCCCGCCTCAGCCGGTGAGCTGCTGGCCCGCCACTCCGGTTGCCCTGTCAGTAGATGCTGCCAACCAGGCCGTCAGGCAACCCAAAGTGATAGGGCAACCAGCTATCGGGTAACCCAAAGTGACAGGGCAACCGGCAGGGTCAGGGGGCTAGGACACATAGCGTAGGCTTAAAAAACCATGGCAAACATTGATTTTCCCGCTGAAATCCGCGCGCTGCGGGCCACCTACACGTCCATCGAGAACGTCTCGAACGTCGAGGCGCTCAAGGAAGACATCGCCGAGCTCAGCGAGCGGGCCGGTGAACCCAATCTGTGGGACGACCCCGCCGCGGCGCAGGTCATCACCTCGAAGCTCTCGCACAAGCAGACCGAGCTTGAGCGGCTCAACAAGCTCGTGGCCAGGATCGACGACCTCGAGGTACTCGTGGAGCTCGGCCAGGACGAGGACGACGCCGACTCCATGGCCGACGCCGCCGCGGAACTCGAATCGGTCCGCAAGGCGCTGGCCGACCTTGAAGTCGTCACCCTGCTCTCCGGCGAGTTCGACGAGCGCGAAGCCGTGGTGACCATCCGCGCGGGCGCCGGTGGGGTGGACGCGGCGGACTTCGCCGAAATGTTGCTGCGCATGTACCTGCGCTGGGCCGAACGCCACGGCTACCCGACCACCATCATGGATACCTCCTATGCCGAAGAAGCCGGACTGAAGTCCGCCACCTTCGAGGTCAAGGCGCCGTACGCCTTCGGCACCCTCAGCGTCGAGGCCGGCACCCACCGCCTGGTCCGGATCAGCCCGTTCGACAACCAGGGCCGCCGCCAGACCTCATTCGCGGCCGTGGAAGTGATCCCGCTGATCGAGCAGACGGACTCGATCGACATCCCGGACAACGAGATCCGCGTGGACGTCTTCCGTTCCTCCGGCCCCGGCGGCCAGTCGGTCAACACCACCGACTCCGCGGTGCGCCTGACCCACATCCCCACCGGCACCGTGGTGTCGATGCAGAATGAAAAATCGCAGCTGCAGAACCGCGCCGCCGCCCTGCGCGTGCTGCAGTCCCGGCTCCTGCTGCTGAAGAAGGAACAGGAGGACGCCGAGAAGAAGGCGTTCGCCGGCGACGTCAAAGCCTCGTGGGGCGACCAGATGCGCTCCTACGTCCTGAACCCGTACCAGATGGTCAAGGACCTCCGCACCGAGCACGAGGTCGGCAACACCTCGGCCGTGTTCGACGGCGAAATCGACGACTTCATCGACGCCGGCATCCGCTGGCGGACGGACAACCGCAACGCCGAGAAGTAGGCCCGGCGCCGGGCCGGGCGCCTCCACTGGGAGGTCCCTGACAATCGCGCGACACGCCCCGCCGTTCCGGCGGTTCCGCCGTTACCCGTGCGTATAGTCGAGGGGCCGGAGCTCTACTTCCCCCAAACGAAAGCCCTTGCGCCGGCAGCAGAACCGGGCCCTCGCGGCCATGTCCTGCAGGGTACTAAGGGCCATGATCCGTTTCGAAAATGTCACCAAGGTCTATGACCAGAAGGCGCGGCCGGCGCTGGATTCGATCAACCTTGAGATCGACCGTGGCGAATTCGCCTTCCTCGTCGGCGCCTCCGGCTCCGGCAAATCGACCTTCCTGCGCCTGGTCCTCAAAGAGGACCGCGCCTCCTCCGGCGCCGTCTACGTGGCCGGCCAGAACGTCGCGAACATCTCCAGCTGGCGCGTGCCGCGCCTGCGCCGCGGGATCGGCGTCGTCTTCCAGGACTTCCGCCTGCTGCCGCAGAAGACCGTCTTCGCCAACGTCGCCTTCGCCATGCAGGTCATCGGCAAGAGCCGCAGCGTCATCCGCGACACGGTCCCCGAGGTCCTGAAGACCGTCGGCCTGGAAGGCAAAGAAAACCGTCTCCCGCACGAACTCTCCGGCGGCGAACAGCAGCGCGTGGCGATCGCCCGCGCCGTCGTGAACCGCCCCGGCATCCTGCTGGCCGACGAGCCGACCGGAAACCTGGACCCCACCACCTCGATGGGCATCATGGGCGTGCTGGACAAGATCAACCAGAACGGCACCACCGTGGTGATGGCCACGCACGACGACGACATCGTCAACGAAATGCGCAAACGGGTGGTGGAACTGAAGAACGGGGTCGTCATCCGCGACGAGGCCAAGGCCCTCTACACCTCCATGATTCCCGTCGTGGGCCAGTCGCGCCGCCTGCGCGACGCCAGCGGACGGGACGAACAGCCGCAAGTTATCCCGCCCCGGGCCGGCTCGCGCGCCGAAGCCCGCGCCGAGTTCCGCACCGCAGGGGAGGGCCAGGCGTGAGGCTTGCATTCGTCCTGGGCGAGATCGGCAGCGGCCTGCGCCGCAACCTGTCCATGGTGATCTCCGTGATCCTGGTGACCTTCGTGTCGCTGACCTTCGTCGGCGCCGCCGGCATGCTGCAGCTGCAGATCAACCAGATGAAGGGCTACTGGTACGACAAAGTCCAGGTGGCCATCTTCCTCTGCAGTGACGGTTCGACGGCGCCCGGCTGCGCCACCGGTCCGGCGACGCCGGAGCAGGAGGACAACCTGCGCACGCTGCTGAAATCGCCCGCGGTGGCGCAGTACGTCAACGACTTCCAGTACGAGTCCAAGGACGATGCCTACAAGCACTTCAAGGAACAGTTCTCCAATTCCCCGATCGTTGACTCCGTGACCCCGGACCAGCTGCCGGCGTCCTTCCGGATCAACATGAAGGACCCGGAGAAGTACGAAATCATCAGCGAGACCTTTTCATCCCAGGCCGGGGTGGAGACCGTGATCGACCAGCGGCAGCTGCTGGAGCGGCTGTTCTCGGCCATGAACGCCGCGTCCCTGGTGGCCGTGAGCATTGCCGGCGTCATGATCATCTGCGCCATCCTGCTGATCGCAACCACCATCCGGCTCTCCGCGTTCAGCCGCCGCCGGGAAACAGGCATCATGCGCCTGGTGGGCGCGTCCAAGATGGTCATCCAGCTCCCGTTCATCCTCGAAGGCGTGATCGCCGCGGTGATCGGTGCCGCCCTGGCCTCCGGCACCCTGTGGGCCGTGGCCCGTTTCTTCCTCGAAGGCGTCCTGTCCAAGCAGTATCCGGACACCGCGTTTATCTCGCCCGGGCAGACCCTGATCCTGGTACCTGCCCTGATTGGCCTGGGCGTTGTCCTGGCCGGAATTTCCTCCCTGCTGACCCTCCGCCGGTACTTGCGGGTCTAGCTTTGCGCAACGAAAAGGGAATGCTTATGACACCGATGGCCCGCCGCCCCCTCCGGCAATCCCTCCGGCTCCGCCTGGTGGGGCGCCGCAGCCGGATGATCAGCGCCACCCTGGCGCTGGTCCTGGCCGGGACCATGGGGGCCTCGAGTCCGGCGGCATTCGCCGACGACCTTGAGGACCAGCAGGCCGCGCTGCGCGAGGAGGCGGCCCGGGTCCAGCACTCCCTCGAATTCGTGGACGGCAAGATCGCCCAGGCCGCGGCAGACCTGGTCCTGTACCAGGGCCAGCTCCCCGGCGCCCAGCAGGCGCTCACGGACGCCCAGGGCCGGGTGGCCGGAGCGGTCCAGGAAGTGCAGGCCCTCGCGGCGCGTGTAGACCTGGCGCAGCAGAACAAGGCAAAAATCACGCAGCAGCTGGAAGCCGACAAACAGAAGATCGCGGACACCCGGAAACTGATCGGGCAGATCGCCACGCAGGCCTACAAGTCCGGCGGCGTCCCGTCCAACCTGTCCCTGTTCTTCGGCTCAAACCAGGGCAGCAGCCTGACGGACACCATCGACCTCGCGGACCAGGCCCTGCGCAGCCAGAACTCCGCGATGGACAAGCTCACCCAGCAGAGCGCCACCAACGTCAACGCGCAGGCCCGGCTGGCCGCCGTCGAGGCTGAAATCACCGACCTCAAGGCCAAAGCCGACGCCGCACTGGCCCGGGAAAAGGCCGCCCGGGACGAGGCCGCAGCCAAGAAGGCCGCCGTGGACAAGCTGATTGCCGACACCACCCGGCTCGACGCCCAACTCCAGGCCGCCAAGCCCGGCATCCAGAACCAGCTCGCCCAGGTCAAGGCCCAGCAGGACGCCGTCGCCGCCGAGATCGCCGAACGCGACCGGAAGCTGCGTGAGGCCTGGCTGGCCGAGCAGCGGCGCATTGCCGAGGCCGCGGCGGCCGCCGCCCGGGCGCAGGGACAGGCGGTCCAGCCGTATGTCCCGCCGGCCCAGGGCTCGCCGTCGGCCTTCGGGCTGCAGCACCCGTTCCCCGGCAATATTCCGATCACCTCCGGGTTCGGCTGGCGGGCGACGCCGCCGGGCACGATCGACTTCTACGGCCAGGGCGGCTACATGCACACCGGCATCGATTTCGGCGCCGCCTGCGGCACACCCGTCTACGCCGCGGCTGCCGGCACCGTCTTCTCGGCCGGCTGGGCCAACGACGGCGGCGGCAACAACGTGAAGATCTCCCACGGGGTGGTCCAGGGCAACTCGCTGACCACGATTTACTACCACAACACTTCCGTGGCGGTCTCGGTCGGCCAGCACGTCAACCAGGGGCAGCTGATCGCCTATTCAGGCACCACCGGCAACTCCACCGGCTGCCACTCGCACTTCGAGACCTGGCTCAACGGCCGGGCCGTGGACCCGATGAACCTGCTGTAGTCCGGCCCGGGCGGTCCGGCCCGGGCCATCCGCTGAGGCGGGCGCACTGCCGTAAACTGGAAAGACTCCGCACCACCTGGCCGGAGTGAACCACCAACAAACCGAGGAGTCCTACCGTGCCCAAAGAAAGTGGCCGTAAGGTAGTGGCCACCAACCGCAAGGCCCGGCACGACTATCACGTCCTTGACACCTATGAGGCCGGCATCGCGCTGATGGGCACGGAAGTGAAGTCCCTGCGCGAGGGCCATGCCTCGATGGTGGACGGCTTCTGCACGTTCTACAACGACGAGCTGTGGATGGAGGGCATCCACATCCCCGAGTATCACCAGGGGAGCTGGACGAACCACGCCGCACGCCGCCGCCGCAAGCTGCTGCTGCACCGCGAAGAGCTCACGAAGATCTCGCACAAAATCCGCGAGTCGGGCTTCACGATCGTGCCGCTGCAGCTGTACTTCGTGGACGGCCGCGCGAAGGTCGAAATCGGCGTCGCCCGCGGCAAGAAGGAATACGACAAGCGCCAGACGCTTCGCGAGCAGCAGGACAAGCGCGAGGCCCAGCGCGTCATGCGCGAACGCAACCGCCGCTAGCGCGCCGCAGGCTGTCACGGTCCCCGGGAATGTTTCCCGGAGGCGGTGCGTTATGATTGGTAGTCCGGGAAGGATCCGAAAGTATCCGGCCCGGGTTTGATAAAAAAATACGGGGATGATCGGTTTCGACGATGTTAGTCGCGACAGGTGAAGCGGGCCGAGGATGCAGAATTATCTCGTAAACGCTGTCTGCAAACCAATAAGTGCCGAATCAAAACGCACTGACTTCGCTCTCGCTGCCTAAGCAGTAAGACAGTCCGTCAGCCCGAGGTTGCTATTGCCCCGGATCCTGGCGTCATTTAGATAGCCACTGCTGTTTACCTCCGTCATCGGGGTAAACGGGACTCTTAGATGACTGGGCCCGGATCAGCCAGCTGTTTGCAGCATGGCTGGGGCCGAGAAAATCCAACGCAAACTGCGCCCGGAGAAGCCCTGACAACACGACATCGGACGGGGGTTCAATTCCCCCCATCTCCACATAGGGGCCCGGCAACGGCGCTCCACCCCGTATTGGGTTCACGAAACTCCCCGCCGGCTTCTGTCGGCGGGGAGTTTTGTGCTTAAGGCCAAAGAGGAGGGAAGCGTCTTCCGACACTTCCCTCCTCCTTCCAGTTGTTTGGCACTACATGCCGAGGATCTTCGCCTTCTGGACGCCAAACTCTTGTTCCGTGAGAATCCCTTGATCCTTCAGCGCCCCGAGCTGCTTGAGCTGTTCGAGGGCTTCGTTTGAGATGCCGCCGGCAGCCGGGGGAGGGGGTGGTGGCTGCTGGTAGACCGGCTGCTGGTAGGCCTGCGGCGGTGGTTCCTGCTGGGCCATCTGCGAATCGTAGGCCTCCTGCTGCTTGGCCGCGGTCGCGGCGTCCTTCTCGGCAAACTTGTTGGCCTGGCGGCGCTGGACCCGGCCGCTGACTGCACTGGCCGTTCCGGCAACGACTGCCGTCCGTGCCACACCCCTAAGAAGTCCCATAATTCTCTTCCTCTCACATCTCTTGTTCTGCGTCAGGTCTCAGGCGTCGGCAACCGGAGGTGCGGCGGCGTCAAGTGCATCAAGTGCTTCCATCACGTCCGGAGCAGGGATCCGCGTGCTCGCGATGAGTTCGCCCCCGCTGTCCCGAACGGCCGCCACGAACGGTGCCGCCCAGGTGTTCTCGTAGACGATCAGCGCGGCCACCGTCCCGGGGAGCAGCGCGGCCGAGGCCTCGGCGATGTCATCGTCGCCCAAAAGCCCGGTCCGGGCCCCCTCGAAGTAGGAGAACCCCGCCGCGGGACCGCCTGGGTCGGTGAGTTCGAGCACCTCGACAGATCCGTCGTCATTCTTCATGACGACGAGGAGATCGAAGAGGCGGATCACGCCCTGCTCGACGAGCTTAACGAGTTCCTCACTCGCCCGTCCCGTCAGTCCCGATACGGGGAACTCCAGGAGTACGAAGTCGACCGGCCCGTGGGCCTCAGTCTCCGGTGTGGTTGTCACTGGTATTCCTCCGGTCTGTGTCGAGCACGCTGTCTGGCGCACTGGTCTTAGTGTGGGCGGTCCCCGCCGGGCCGTCACCACCCGCGTCGAATGATTCCGATGGGCCCCGCGCCGCTCAACGGTTGGAACTGCCCCGCGGACATGGCCCCGGAACAGGACCTCTCGGTCGGATCCCAAGACCACTCAACCGCCAACGGGAGATTGTCACATCATCCATTTCGGGTGAGCCCCCAGCCCGACGGAACGTGTCAGGGCACCACGACAAGAGGCCGGAAGCAACGGCTTCCGGCCTCTCGATTATTCAGCGCTTCTTGATGTGTGCCACTGGGTCGGTGTGGGCATCAACGATGTGTTTCGCCTTTTTCTCTGCCCGTTTTTCCTTGATGGTTTTAACCGACTTCTTCGACACGCTCTGGTGCGGCGTCTTGTCAGGCATGGTGCTCTCCCTCACGGCAGGGGCCAGGGGTAGCCCCGTCTTTTAAGCTACGCCTCGGGAACGGCGGCGTCCACGATCCCTGCGAAACGGCTGCCGACGCCGTCGTACACACTGCGCACGAGCCCGGGCCCGAGCACCGGGATCTCGCGTGCCTCGTGGTGCGCGCAGCAGACGTAAGTGAACTCCGGCCACCATTTTTTGGGCCGGGCCGCTTCGGAGAATCCGCAGACGGCACAGGTGAGCTGGACCCAGACGGGCCGCTTGCCGGTGCGGTTTGCCCTGGACTGGACCAGCCACGCCGGCGGGTTGTCCAGCAGCTCGCCCAGCTCGGCCTCGGACAGCCGGGGCGGGATGCCGTGACGGTGCGCCATTTCCAGGGGAATGTCGAGGGTCTGGGCTGCTTCACGTCGGGTAACCATCCTTCAACGATACGGGAACGACGGCGGCCCGAAGCCACCAGGGCGCCCCGGTGTTACCCTCGACACACCGGCGGCGGGCTAAGGTTTTCAGCCCGCGAGGGCAAGCCCAAGCGCGGCGGCCGCGAGCCCCACGAGAAGGTTCGCGCCGATGTTGAGCGCCGCCGCCCGGTACCGCTCTTCGCTGACCAGGCGGACCGTCGCGGTGGTCCATGAGCTGAAGGTGGTCAGGCCGCCGGCGAGACCGGTTGCGATCGCGGCGTGCCAGTCGGTGCCCAGCTCCAGGTGGCCGGTCAGGCCGACGGACCAACCGATGATGAAGGATCCGGCGACGTTGACCGTGAACGTCGCCCAGGGCCAGTGCGGTCGGGAGCCCTGATGGTGCGCAAACCAGGAGTCGACGGCGAACCGCAGGAGTGCTCCCGCCACCCCGCACGCCCCGACCAGGAGCGCGGTCATCATTGGGCACCGCCGCGGAGGTCTGCAATCGCCTTGCCGGTTTTCCAGCCGGCCGCCGCCGCCCCGAGGCCCAGGACCAGCGAGAGCCCGAGGTAGGCCAGCCACGTGGCATGGAAGCCGCCGCGGATCTGCTGGTCAATGGCAATCACCAGCGCCGAAAAGGTGGTGAAGGAACCCAGGAGGCCGGGGCCGATGCCGGCCCGCAGCCAGAAAGCCGTCTGCGGCCGCGCGATCCAGAGGGTGGTCAGGGTGGCCAGAACGAAACTCCCGGAGACATTGATCGCCAACGTGGTCCACGGCACCGCGCCGGCGCTTTCGGGAAAAATCAGGCCGGCGCCGAAACGCAGCTCGGTTCCGATCAGCCCGCCGACGGCGACGGCGGACCAGGCCTTCCACCCCGGCACGCCGGGGCGCGGCACGGCCCGGCGCTCGTCCAGCGCACCCTTCACTCAGCTCTCCGTGACGCTGCAGCCGGCGTGCCCAGCATCGCTGTGGACCCAGAGGGCCGAGGCGACCTCGTCGGCGAAATCGAATTCGCGCGGTGCCGCGGCGGAACCGATCCGCACTACCATGGGGCCACCGAAGGGACGCCGGCCCACCACCTCCACTTCGGCGTCGAGGTCGATGTCCTCTGCGGCGAGATAGCGCAGGAGCTCCGGGTTCTCGTCGCTGATCCGGGTGATCCGGCCGGTGTGGCCGTCGTCGAGTTCGCTCAGGCGGTGGGCGGCGGGCATCAGCACCGAGCCGTCGGCTGCCGGAATGGGATCGCCGTGCGGGTCCCGGGTGGGGTTCCCCAGCTTGGCCGCCATGCGTTCAATAAAGGTGTCCGAGACGGCGTGTTCCAGGAGTTCGGCTTCGTCATGGACCTCGTCCCAGCGGTACCCCAGCTCGCGGACGAGGAAAGTCTCGATCAGCCGGTGCCGCCGGACCATGGACAGGGCGAGCCGGACTCCATCGCTGGTGAGCGTGACGGCGCTGTAGGGCTTGTGGTCCACGAGGCCCTGGTCCTTGAGCTTGCGGACCATTTCCGAAACCGAGGAGTTGGCGACGCCCAGGCGCTGCGCCAGCTGCGTGGAGGTGATGGGCTTGCGCTGCCACTCGGTGAACGAATAGATGACCTTGACGTAGTCCTCGATCGAGGAGGAGGGCGTACTGGTCTTCACAGACCTAAGCCTACCGTCAGCTGCTTCCGGAGAAAGTGAGCCACAGCAGCACCAGGTTGAGAGCCACTACGAGCACCACGCTGATGATGGCGGCGACTCGGAGGGCCGGGCCGTCGGCGAACCGGCCCATCAGGGCTTTGTTGCTGGTCAGCACCACCAGCGGGACCAGGACAAAGGGAATCCCGAAGCTGAGGACCACCTGGCTCAGGACGAGCGCCCAGGTGGGGTCGAAGCCCACCGCCAGCAGCACGACGGCGGGGATGAGGGTCACGACGCGCCGGGCCATGACGGGGATCCGGATCTTGAGCAGGCCCTGCATGATGGTGCCGCCGGCATAGCAGCCCACCGAGGTCGATGCCAGGCCTGAGGCGAGCAGCCCGACCGCGAAGATCACGCCGACGATCGGGCCGAGGTTGGCGGTGATGGCGGCGTGCGCGCCCTCGATCGTGTCCGTGCCTTCTTCGCCGCCGAGGGTGGAGGCGGCCAGGAGCAGCATGCCGATGTTGACCAGTCCGGCGATCGCGAGGGCGGCCACGACGTCGAACCGGGTGGCCCGGACCAGGCGCGCGATGGCCGCCGGGGGAACATGCAGGTGTTCGTCCGGCCGGTGCCGGTCCCGGGACAGGGCCGAGTGGACGTAGATGGCGTGCGGCATGACGGTGGCCCCGAGCATGCTGGCGGCCAACAGTACGGTGTCCGGTCCCTGGAAGCCGGGCATGAGCCCGGCCAGGGCGGCTCCCGGATCGGGCGGGCTGATGAACAGCCCGGCCAGGAAGCCGACTGTGATGATGCCGAGCAGGAACATGATGATGAATTCGAACGGCCGCTGTTTCTGCCGGGCCTGGACCGCGAGCAGGAGCATTGACACGGCGCCGACAATCAGGGCGCCAAGGGGGAGGGGCAGGCCGAAAAGCAGGTACAGGGCAATTGCGCCGCCCACCACCTCCGCGAGATCGGTGGCGGCGGCGACAACTTCGGCCTGCACCCAGAAGGCGCGGCGCCAGAACGGCTTGAGCCGTTCACCAAGGATCTCCGGAAGGCTCTTGCCCGTGACGATCCCGAGCTTGGCGGACTGGTACTGGACGAGCACGGCCATGACGTTGGCGGCCACGAGGACCCACACCAGCAGGTAGCCGTACTGCGCTCCGGCGGTCAGGTTGGCGGCCACGTTTCCGGGGTCCACGTAGGCGATCGACGCCACGAAGGCCGGTCCCAACAGGCCGATCAGCGCCCTCCGGGCACCCGGGTGTTTGTAAGTGGGGGCGTCCTGCGCCGGTTGCCCGTGTCCCGTTAGCTCCAGCACTGCCAGCTCCTGTGATTGGCGCGTCGGCGTTGACGCGATGATCGGCGCCGGCCGGAAAACAGCCGGTGTCAAAGTTTCGTGTGCCTATAAGAATTTATTAGGCATACCGAAACAATAAGCCCGGCGGGCGCTGCGTGCAATCCGGGGCAATCCGGGGTGAGCGTGCATCAGGCCCGGAAGGCCCGCCACGTCTGGGTCAGGTAGGGCAGCCGGAGCACCTCGCCTGGGGTGTGTCCCAGGTGTTCGTGCAGATACCAGGCGAGGTTGGCTGTGACCTTGGCCCGGGTGGAGTCCGATGCCGCGAGATAGTAGCTGCGGGACTTGGCCAGCTCCTGGATGTCCTCCGTCGTGACGGAATCCTCCCAGCGCGTCAGGTGGCTCTCCAGCCCGGCGAACTCGGGGCCCACGGCCGGACGGAAGTGCGGCTTGTGGACGTCCCCGGCGTGCATGATCCGGGAGAGCCGGTGCACCCAGGGCACGCTGGTGTCCAGCTGGTTCCAGATCAGGCCCAGCACGCCGTGCGGCCGCAGGATCCGGGCAATCTCGGCGCTGGCCAGGCCCGGGTCGCACCAGTGCCACGCCTGGGCAACCGTGACCAGGTCAAAGGACTCCGGCTCGAGACCGGTGTCCTCGGCGCTGCCCTCGATGGCGGTGACGTCCGGCAGGGTCCGGCGCAACTGCTCAAGCATGTCGGCAGAGGGGTCCACGGCCACCGCGGCCAGTCCGCGTTCTGCCAAAAGGGAAGTGAACTTCCCGGTGCCCGCGCCAATGTCCGCGGCGTCCCTGGCTCCCGCCGGGACCAGCCAGTCGGCCGACTCCTGCGGATAGCCGGGGCGGACGCGTTCATAGTGCTCGCCGCCGTCCTGGAAGCTTTGTCCGAGTTCCTGGCGCCGCTCGCTGTGCAGCTTCGGTCCGCTGTGGAGCCTAGCTCCGCTGTGCAGCCTGGGGCAGGCGCTTGCCACGTGCGATCTCCTTCGGGAAGGTCCTGCTGGTTTCAGATACCTTTCGAATTTACCGCACCCGCGCCGGGCCCTGATCCTGCGCTAGTCGAGGGTGCAGGGCGCAGCGCCGGCGGTGCCCGGGGTGTTCGGCGCCCAGTGGGGGTAGCTGCGGGTATCGTTGGCCGGCACCCAGCGGCCGGCATCCACCACGTAATCCCAGCCGAGTCCGTTCTGCCGCAGCTGCTGCAGGCCGGCCAGCAGGCGTTCGGCGTCCTCCAGCCGTGAGCCGAGGCCGAAGCTGGCCCGCAGGGAGCCGGCGGGCAGGCCGAGCCGCTTGAGCAGCGGGTGGGCACAGAAGCGGCCGTCGCGCAGGCCAATGCCGTGTTCGGCCGACAGGTAGGCGGCCACCAGTCCGGCGTCGTAGCCTTCCACGGAAAAGTTCACGACGCCGATCGTGCCGGTGTCCGGCTGATCGCCTCCAGTGGAAGAAGCGGAGGAAGAATCGGAAGCTGAATCGGCAAAGATCCGGTGCACGGTTACCCCTTCGATGCCCTGGAGGCCCTCGACGAGGAAGGACCGGATGGCGTCCTCGTGGGCCTGCCACTGCTCCGGGTCCAGGGCTGCAATGACCTGGGTGGCGCGGGCGAGGGCCGCCGCACCGAGGACGTTCGGCGAGCCGCCCTCGTGCCGGGCAGGTCCCGTGGTCCAGCTGACGGAGTCGAGCCGGGCATCGCGGACCGCGCCGCCGCCGGCCAGGTGCGGGGTGCCGGCGTCGAGCCAGTCCGTCCGCCCCACCAGCACGCCGGCGCCGAACGGGGCGTACAGCTTGTGCCCCGAGAAGGCGAGGTAATCGACGTCGTCCGCGGCGATATTGATCCGCCGGTGCGGGGCGAGCTGCGCGGCGTCGACAACGATCCTGGCGCCGTATTCGTGCGCCAGTGCGGCCAGGGTCCGGATCGGGAGGATCTCCCCGGTGACGTTGGAGGCGCCGGTGACGGCCAACAGACTGACGCCGCCGCGGGCGAGTTCGTCGCGCAGGCGGTCCACGGTGGCCGCGAGGGTGGCGGCGGCCACGACGCTGCGGTGCGGGACATTCTGCCAGGGCAGGAGGTTGGCGTGGTGTTCGATGTCGAGGTAGAGGACCTCGCCCGCGGGCCGCCCGTCGCGCAGCGGCAGGCAGCCGGCCAGCAGGTTCAGGGAATCGGTGGTGTTGCGCGTGAAGATCACGGAATCGCCGGGCCGGCCGCCCACGAAGTCCCGCACGATGTCCCGGGCGTTCTCGTAGACGGAGGTGCTGATCTGCGATGCGTAGCCGGCCCCGCGGTGCACGCTTGCGTAGTACGGCAGGATTTCGTTCAGGTAGGCCGAGACCACGGACAGGGCCGGGGCGGAGGCGCCGTAGTCGAGGTTGGCGTAGCGCGCGTGGCCGCCGGTGATCAGCGGGGCCTGGATTTCGGCCCCGGTGACGGCTGCCAGCGGGCGGGCCGCGAGGGCAAGCCGTGCATGGAATTCAGGGGCAACGGGGAAAATGGCAGTTGTCATGGGACCTCACTCGAACAGGACCCCACACCGTGGGAATCCGCGCTTGCCGGGTCCGTTCCGGACCGGCCAGGTCGTCACCCGGGGCACCCCACCGCGACTGGAGGGTTGCCGGCCAGCAAACCGGGGTTTAGCGCTGGCACTCGTGACCTGCATCGAGCGTAGGACATCGGCGCAGCCGGGGAAAAGGCGGCCGCCGATTGTGAAGCGGATTATTACGGGCGCGGATCAGTTGTTCGGGTGGGCCTGAAAGAGGTCGTCGAGTCCGGGGTTGAGCCGCTTGAGCACTTCCGAGTGCAGGATCGAATTGGTGGCCAGGGCGTTGCCGCCGAAGGGGCCGTCCTCGCCTTCGAGCGAGGTGAAGCGGCCGCCGGCCTCGGTCACGATCGGCACCAGGGCGGCCATGTCGTAGAGGTTCAGCTCGGGTTCGCAGGCGATGTCCACGGCGCCCTCGGCCACGAGGCAGTACGACCAGAAGTCACCGTAGGCGCGGGTCCGCCACACTTCCTCGGTCAGGCCCAGGAACTCGTCCAGGTTCCCGCGTTCCTTCCAGCCGCCAAGGCTGGAGTAGGACAGCGAGGCGTCCTCGAGATTGGAGACGTTGGATACCTTCAACCGTGTGGCGGCGGCGAGCGAGCGGCCCGTGTAGGCGCCTGCACCCTTGGCGGCCCACCAGCGCTTGCCCAGTGCCGGCGCGCTGACGAGGCCGACCACCGGCTCGCCCTCATCGACGAGGGCGATCAGGGTGGCCCAGACCGGGACGCCGCGGACAAAGTTCTTCGTGCCGTCGATCGGGTCGATGATCCACCGGCGGGAACCGTGGCCCGAGCTGCCGAACTCTTCGCCCAGGACCGCGTCACGCGGACGTGACCGGGAGAGCTGGCCGCGGATGGCCTCTTCCGCGGATTTGTCGGCATCGGTGACGGGTGTGAGGTCGGGCTTCGTCTCGATCCGAAGGTCGAGCGCCTTGAAGCGGCTCATGGTCTGGGAATCGACCGAATCTGCCAGTACATGGGCAAGGCGCAGGTCATCGTTGTAGCTCGAAGCGGGTTGGCTCATGGTTCCAAACTACCGTCAAACCGGGCCGCCGGGCGGGAGGCCGCGGCTCGGCGCCGCCGCCCCGCTGCCGGTCCGGCTAGGAGACGGTGCCCAGTTCCTTGGTTTCCTGCGCTTCCATCCGCGGGTCCGTGCCCAGCAGCCGGCGCAGGGACGCGAGCCTGGCCGGTCCCGAGGGCCCCGCGTGCCCGGCCGCAACCCACTTGTCGACGCCGCAGTTGACGGCGGTGGAGTCATGCTTGCAGCCGCGTTCGCAATCATCGGTGCCGGGTTCCAGGTCCGGGAAGGAACGCAGGATCCGGTCCGGGTCCACGTGGGCCAGGCCGAAGGACCGGATGCCGGGGGTGTCGATGATCCAGCTGCCGGCCGGGGCATCGTTGACTTTGAGCGCCAGTGCCGAGGAGGACGTGTGGCGGCCGCGGCCGGTTACCGCGTTCACGCCTCCTGTGGCCCGCTCGGCCCCGGTCAGGGCGTTGACCATGGTGGACTTGCCGACGCCGGAGTGGCCCAGCATCACGGTGACCTTGCCGTCGAGGTAGTCGCGCAGCTGGGATACCGCGTCCTTGTCGAGCCGGGCGGAGAGCCCGTCGTCGGAGCGGGCGTCGATGCCGGAAGCGGCGGAGTCGGCGGTCTTGGAGATGATGACGGGGAAGTCGAGGTGCTGGTAGTTGGACAGCAGCTCGGCGGGATCCTTGACGTCGGCCTTGGTGACGAGCAGCAGCGGCTCAATGCCGGCGTCGTACGCGGCCACCAGCGCGCGGTCGATGAAACCGGTCCGCGGCTCGGGGTTGGCAGCGGCGACCACCACCACCAGCTGGTCGGCGTTGGCCACGACGGCACGTTCGATCGGGTCCGTGTCGTCGGCGCTGCGGCGCAGCAGCGTCTTGCGGTCCTGGATCCTGACCAGCCGCGCCAGAGTGTCGGGCTCGCCGGTGACATCCCCGACCAGGGAGACGAAGTCGCCGGCAACCACCGGGTTGCGGCGCAGTTCCCGGGCCCGGGCCGCGATGATCTTGCGTTCGTCCGCGGTCCCCTCGCCGACGACGGCGGTGTAGCGGCCGCGGTCAACGGTGATGATGCGTCCGGTGACGGCGTCGTCGTAGCTGGGCCGGTCCTTGGTGCGGGGCCGTGTGCCCTTCTTGTTCGGCCGGATCCGGACGTCGGACTCGTCCCAGGAATCAGTGCTGCGTGCCACCGGCGGTGTCCTCATCTGCGGCGGGTCCCTGGGCCAGCATCGCTTCCCAGAGTTGCGGGAAATCGGGCATGGTCTTGGCCGTGGTTGCGATGTCCTCGACTTCCACGCCGGGTACGGCAAGGCCGAGGATGGCGCCGGCGGTTGCCATGCGGTGGTCCGCGTAGCTGTGCACGACGCCGCCGTGCAGCGCGGCCGGGCGGATGATGAGGCCGTCGGGGGTTTCTTCGGCGTCGCCGCCGAGGCGGTTGATTTCGGCGACGAGGGCGGCGAGCCGGTCCGTTTCATGGCCTCGGAGGTGGGCGATGCCTCCCAGCCGTGAGGGGCCGGTGGCGAGGGCGCACAGCGCGGCTACGGTGGGGGCGAGTTCGCTGGTTTCGTCGAAGTCGCCGCCCTTGATCTCCGGGCCCCCGCTGACGGTCAGGGTGCCGCCGTCAACCGTCACCGTGGCGCCCATAGCGGTCAGGATTCCGCGCCAGAGATCACCCACCTGGGTGGTTTCCGCGGGCCAGTTCGGGATCCGCACGGTGCCGCCGGTGGCCAGGGCCGCCGCGAGGAAGGGGCCGGCGTTCGAGAGGTCCTGCTCGATCCGGACGTCGAAGGCGCGGATCGGGCCGGGGGAGACAACCCAGTGGTTCGGCACCGAGTCGTCGACCGCCACGCCCACGCCGCGCAGCACGGCCACGGTCATGTTGATGTGGTCCAGGCTCGGCACGGGCTTGCCGACGTGCTCCAGGTGGAGTCCCTCGGTGAAGCGCGCCCCGGCCAGCAGCAGGGCGGAGACGAACTGGGACGAAGCGCTGGCATCAATGACCAGGTGGCCGCCGCGCACCTCGCCCGAGCCGTGCACCGTGAACGGCAACGACGACGCCGGACCGCCGTCGGGTGCGGTGACTGCCACACCCAGGCCGGCGAGGGCCTCGATAATGGTGCCCATGGGGCGTTTGCGGGCGTGCGGGTCGCCGTCGAAACGGGACTCACCGCGGCGCAGCGCGGCCACCGGCGGGACAAAGCGCATGACCGTGCCGGCCAGGCCGCAGTCGATCGCCGTGTCAGCCGCCGCGGTGTCCATGCTGATCGGGACGATTTCCAGGTCGGGGCCGAAGGCGCCGTCGCCGGGCACTTCCGTGACGGTGGCCCCCAACTGCCGCAGGGCCTCAATCATCAGCGCGGAATCCCGGGAGTGCAGGGGAGCCCGCAGCCGGGAAGGTCCGTCCGCGAGGGCGGCGAGCACGAGGTACCGGTTGGTCAGGGACTTGGATCCGGGAACGGTGACAGTGGCATCGACCGGCCGGGCGGCGAAGGGGGCGGGCCAGTGCGGACCGGCGTCGGCTGCATGGGGACCGGCTGCATGGGCGCCGGCAGGGTGGGACGGGGCAGCTGCAGAGGGGGTGGTGCCAGTCATTACCGTCTTAGGCCCCGGCAGAGTGGTCTACGGCCTTGCGGACGACTTTGTCGGCCTTCTTCAGCTGCTTGTTGGTGGTCTTGCGGGCATCGGCGGCGAGGTGTCCGGCGCTCTTCTTGGCATCGGCGGCCAGGTGTCCGGCGCGCCAGGCCAGGCTGGGCTTGCCGGCGGTATCGACCGCGGCGAGGAGCACGCCGCCGGTGAGGGAGACGTTTTTCAGGAGCTGTTTGCGGCGGGCGTCGCGGGCTTCCTTCGAGGAGATGTCCGCGCTGCGCCATTCGACGTAGCCGTTCAGGAGCGAAATGACGGCGAGCAGGGTGGCCGCCAGCCGGGCGGACTTGCCGAGGGCGAAGCAGACGCCGGCACCGATCTGGGTGCCGCCGATCACGCGTGCCACGACTTTTTCATTTGGCTGGAACGGCAAGGCGTCGGCCGCACGGCGCAACAGGGGGGACAGCTGGGCCGCAGTGTCATCCGCGTTCTTGAGCTTGTCCATGCCGGCGAGGACGAAACTGGAGGCGAGCATGGGCCGGGCGAGAAAGCGGACAAACGACATGAATTTCCTCCTGGATGGACGAACAGCGGCTTCACTGCGGGAGAACCGGTTCTAGTCTTGCACTTTTGCGGAATATTTGCCCGCAGGACGTGGTTGTGAAAGGCAGATCCCAGCAGGCTAACGAAGGCGGAGATTTGACTCTGGTCAAAGACAGGGCGGAACCGGAAGCCGGTTCCGGGCAATCATGGAGCCTCGCGCTTCCGGCGGTTCCGGGTGCCCGGCGGAAGGTGACAGTAGACTTGAACGCAATGAGCACCATGGACCCGGCCGTTGTGGCCATGCACGAGGTTGCCGGAAACGACGCCACGCCCACCAAGACACCTGATGCCGGCACGCCCGCCGCTTTGGAGACCGAGGTGGACGGGAAGCCCCTTGATGTCTCCACCGAGTCCGCGGAAGAGCGCCGGGCGCGCTTTGAGCGTGACGCCATGCAGTACGTGGACCAGCTGTATTCGGCGGCCATGAGGATGGCCCGGAACCCCTCCGACGCCGAGGACCTGGTCCAGGAGGCGTATACGAAGGCGTTTTCCGCGTTCCACCAGTACAAGCCCGGAACCAATCTGAAGGCCTGGCTGTACCGCATCCTCACCAACACGTACATCAACCTGTACCGGAAGCGTCAGCGCGAGCCGCTGCAGTCGAATTCGGACACGATTGAGGACTGGCAGCTGGCCCGCGCCGAGTCGCATACGTCCTCGGGACTGCGTTCGGCGGAGGCTGAGGCCCTGGACCACCTGCCCGATTCGGATGTGAAGCGCGCCCTCCAGTCGATTCCGGAGGAATTCCGGCTGGCCGTGTACTTCGCCGACGTCGAGGGGTTCGCGTACAAGGAAATTTCGGACATCATGAACACCCCCATCGGGACCGTCATGTCGCGGCTGCACCGCGGCCGGAAGATGCTGCGGGACATGCTGGGGGACTATGCCGCCGAACGAGGATTCAGGGCCGCCACCGAGTCAAGCGCCGCGGCCGACAGCAACAAACAGGAGAACAGGAAATGAGCGACTGCCAGGGACTGGGCGATTGCGATGACGCCCGGATGCAACGTATCTATGAATATCTGGATGGTGCGCTCACGCGTGCAGACATCGCAGAGATCAAGGACCATCTGGACAGTTGCCCGGAGTGCCTGGAGCAGTATGACCTCGAATGTGTCATCCGCGTGATGGTCAAGCGTTCGTGTACCGAAGCAGCTCCGGAAAACCTCAAGAACTCCATCCTGGACCGGATTCACTCGATCCGGACGGTGGAAGCCTGAGCCGACATAAACGAATGACCCCGGAATCCGTGAGGATTCCGGGGTCATTCGTTTAAAGCTGTCATTCCAAGCTTTGCTTAGGCGTTGGGGCGCTTACCGTGGTTCGCGCCGCCACGCTTACGGTCACGACGTTTGCGTGCACGTTTGCTCATAGCTGGCCTCCTTAATCTTGGTACTCAAAAGAGCTGCCCTCAAGTCTCCCACATCGCGGCACCCGCCGCGAACCGGAGGCCCGTGCTACGCGCCGCGGCCGGTCGGTCCCGGCCTCAGCCCTCCAACGAATTTCGGATCGAGATCCGGGCCTGGTCCAGCACGGTCCTGACCGTTTCGAGCGTGACGGCGGTGACCGGACGGCTCCCGGCATGACGCCGCAGTTCCACCCGCATGTCGTCGCGGAACGCCTGCACCAGCATTTCCGCCTCCTTCAGCCGCCGTTCGCCCTCCGGGGAGTACCGAGGGCTTCCCGCGGCGCCGGCAGTGCCCGTCCCGCCGGCAGAACCGGCGGCGCGGGCCGAGGTCCGGGCCGCCTCGGCCGTGGCCGCAAGGTCGGCCCGGAGGCCGCGCATGTTGACGCGGATGTCCTGGCGCAGGTTGTCGGCGAGCCGGCGGACCGACGCCGAGATGTCGTTCTCGACGCCGGCGAGTTCGTCCCGCCGGCGGTTCAGTTCCGTGAGGCCGGCCGGAGTGATGCTGTAGTTGGTGCGGCGGCCTTCCGTGCGGGTGGCGACGAGCCCTTCCTCTTCGAGCTTGCCCAGGCGCGGGTAGATGGTTCCGGCACTGGGGGAGTACGTTCCGCCGAAACGCTCGCTGAGCGCCTTGATCAGCTCGTAGCCGTGCTTGGGGCCCGATTCGAGCAGGGCGAGCAGGTACAGCCGCAGCGCCCCGTGGGCGAAGACGGGAGGCATCAGAGGGCCGTTTCGGTGTCCGGGCTGGGCTGGCCGTGGAAGAGCGACGTCTTTCCCGAGACCGAGTTGGTCCGGACCAGCATCAGCTTGGCGTCTGGTCCCGCGATGGTCTGCACCGTGCCGCCGGGCTGGACGTACCTCGTGTCATCGATGACCACCGCGCCGCTGGCGGACTTGGCAACGATGTCCACCCCGACGTCGTGCGGCAGCCGGATGGTGACGTCGCCGGAGACCGAATTGGCGCCAAAGTCATGGGTGAAGCCGTGCAGGTCGAAGTTCAGGTCGCCGCTGACGGTGTTCGCCCGGATGTTGCTGAATTCGCCCGAGGCCGTCACTTCGCCGGAGACGCTCTTGGCGGTCAGGACGCCGTGGTGGTTGCGGGCAATCACCTCGCCGCTGACCGTGTTGACGGACAGGTTCCCGGCGGTGCCGTCGGCCAGTACGGATCCCGAGACGGTGTTGAGCCGGGTGTGGCCGCTGAGCCCGGAAACCATGCCGTCGCCGCTCACCGTCCCGGCCTCGACCTCGACGCCGGCCGGCAGGGCGATGCTGATGACCACCGAGTTGCTGCTGCCGTTGTTGACGGTGCTCATCAGGTTCTTGAACCAGCCCTGCGGGCCGTGCAGCTGGTGGCGGACTTCCAGGCGGCCGTTGACGATCGAAACCGACAGCGGGTCGCCTTCGATTTCCGAGACCTCGATCCTGGCAACGTCCTCGTCATGGGTGACGATGTCGAAGCGGCCGCGGACAATCCCGAGTTTGAGGGAGTGGACGCCGTCGACGTCGATGGTCTGCGGGCCGGTCACGGTCCACGTGTTCTCTGACATGGTTCCTCCGGAAAAGGCGAAAGGGCTGGGGCAACTAACGATATATCGCGACTATGAAGTCACGATATATCGCGCTTGACGGCAGGTCAAGATATATCGCGAAATCCCTGGAGGGTGGGGTCCCGGCGCGGCCGGTTGCCTGCTTGCCCGCCTATTCCGGGGTGTCCAGGCCCAGCCACTGGAACCAGCCGCGGTGCAGCACGAGCCAGGCCATGAGGCCATAGCCGGCCTGGCCGGGCGTGCCGCCGTTGGCCGCGAGGTCCTGGCGCCACTGCTCGTGGTTCAGCAGCGGCGAGAACGTGTCGACATAGAGGTGCTTCCGGCGCGTCGTGACGTCGGCGAAGGCGGTGTTGAGCTCGCCGAGCCTGCGGTTCTGTGCGGGGTCAAGCGTGGGCGGCGGGCCCACGACGAAGACCTCGATCTTGTTCTGGGAGGCGGAGTCCAGGATGTTGGCCAGGTTCAGGCGGCTGCGGGCCGTGGACAGGCCGAACTCAATGTCGCGTCCTGACAGGCCGATCACCAGGCGGTTTTCGTGGTGGTTGCCGAATCGTCGGCCCGCCTCCTCGAGCCAGCGGGCCGCAATGCCTTCGGTGCCCTCTTCAGGGCATGGCAGGGAGTAGCACTCCAGGGCGACGCTGTCCTGCGGCGTGCGGGCCAGGACCCGGCCCAGCCAGCCCAAGGCGCGCGGATCACCAAGCCCAGCCAACAGCTCGTCCCCAACGGCTGCGATCCGCAGCTTCCGATCTTCCACGACTACCTCTTCACTTCAACGCTGTCCATCAAGCTGACCACTAATAGTCCATTAAACAGAACCGCCCGGCCGGAGTGTTGTTGTTTCAGTCTCCGGCCGGGCAGCAATGCCGCTATTTACGAGCGAATGCCTGCTTGAGCAGGGCGTCCTGTTCTGCCGCGTGGCGCTTCATCGACCCTGCCGCGGTGGAGGCCGAGGCGGGGCGGGAGATGAGGCGGACCCGGCGGTCCAGGGCGTCCGGCAGGTTCAGGCCGATGAACGGCCACGGACCCTGGTTGGCCGGTTCGTCCTGCGCCCAGACCACTTCGGCGTTCGGGTATTTGGCCAGCTCCGCGGCGATCTCGTCGGCCGGCAGCGGGTACAGCTGCTCGACGCGGACAATCGCCGTGGTCTTGTTCTCGGTCTTCTGCCGGGTGGACAGCAGATCGTAGTACAGGCGCCCGGAGACCAGCAGCACGCGTTCGACGGCGTCGGCCTGCAGCTGCGCGTGTTCCGGAATGACCGGGCGGAACGAGCCGGTGGTGAAGTCCTCCACGGAGGACGCTGCGGCCTTGAGGCGGAGCAGCTGCTTGGGCGTGAAGATGATGAGCGGCTTGCGCGGCCTGCTGTACGCCTGGCGGCGCAGCAGGTGGAAGTGCGAGGCCGACGTCGTGGGGTTGGCGACGATCATGTTCTCTTCGGCGCACATCTGCAGGAAGCGCTCGATGCGGGCGGAGGAGTGGTCCGGACCCTGGCCCTCGTAGCCGTGCGGCAGCATGAGGACCAGCGAGGACCGCTGGCCCCATTTCTGCTCGGCCGAGGAGATGAACTCATCGATGATGGTCTGCGCGCCGTTGACGAAGTCACCGAACTGCGCTTCCCAGAGCACCAACGCATCCGGGCGTTCCACCGAGTACCCGTATTCGAAGCCCATGGCGGCGTATTCGGAGAGCAGTGAATCGTAGATCCACAGCTTCGCCTGGTCATCCGAGAGGTGGGACAGCGGAAGCCACTCGTCGCCGTTGGCGCGGTCGTGGAAGACGGCGTGGCGCTGCACGAAGGTGCCGCGGCGCGAGTCCTGGCCGGCGAGCCGGACGGGGACGCCTTCCATGATGAGCGAACCGAACGCGGCCAGTTCACCGAAGCCCCAGTCGATGCCGCCTTCACGGGACATCGCCTCACGCTTCTCCAGCAGCTGCTTGAGCTTGGCGTGGACGGTGAAGCCGTCCGGGATATCGGTGTGGGCCTTGCCGATGCGGGCCAGGGTCTCCGCGGAGATCGCGGTGGATACCGGCGCGCTGACGCCGGAATCGGACTGCTGGGCCATCGGGCGTTCCAGGTCCGACACCGCGGCCGAATCGGCCGTGATGATCGGGATCGGGGACGTCTGGGCCGCGTGGGTTTCCGCGAAGACGCGTTCCAGGCGTTCCTGGTAGTCCCGCAGCAGCTGCTCGGCTTCTTCCTCGGTGATGTCACCGCGGCCGATCAGTGATTCGGTGTACAGCTTGCGGACCGAGCGCTTGGCCTCGATCAGGTTGTACATCAGCGGCTGGGTCATCGAGGGGTCATCGCCCTCGTTGTGGCCGCGACGGCGGTAGCAGACCATGTCGATGACAACGTCCTTGTGGAAACGCTGACGGAACTCGTAGGCAAGCTGCCCGATGCGGACCACGGCCTCCGGGTCGTCGCCGTTCACGTGGAACACCGGTGCCTGGATCATCTTGGCGACGTCCGTGGAGTACGTGGAGGAACGCGAGGACGACGGTGCGGTGGTGAAGCCGACCTGGTTGTTGACCACGATGTGGATGGTGCCGCCGGTGCGGTACCCGCGCAGCTGGGAGAGGTTCAGCGTTTCCGCGACCACACCCTGGCCCGCGAAGGCGGCGTCGCCGTGCACCATGATCGGCAGCACGGGGAACGCCTCGCCCTGGTCCAGGCGGTCCTGCTTGGCACGGACGATTCCTTCGAGGACGGAATCGACGGCCTCGAGGTGGGACGGGTTCGCGGCGAGGTAGACCTTGGTCTCCTTGCCGTTGTCCGAGGTGAAGGTGCCCTCGGTGCCCAGGTGGTACTTGACGTCGCCGGAGCCCTGCACGGAGCGCGGGTCCTGGGTGCCTTCGAATTCGCGGAAGACCTGCGCGTAGGTCTTGCCCGCGATGTTGGTCAGCACGTTGAGCCGGCCACGGTGCGCCATGCCGATCGCCACTTCGTCGAGTTCGTCGTCGGCGGCGTCGGAGATGATCGCGTCCAGCAGCGGGATCAGGGACTCGCCGCCCTCGAGCGAGAAGCGCTTCTGGCCGACGAACTTCGTCTGCAGGAAGGTCTCGAAGGCCTCGGCGGCGTTGAGCTTGGAGACGATGCGCAGCTGCTCGTCGCGGCTCGGCTTCGAGTACGGGTGCTCCAGCTGGTCCTGGAACCACTTGCGCTCGGCCGGGTCCTGGATGTGCATGTATTCGATGCCGGCGGTGCGGCAGTAGGCATCACGGAGGACGCCGAGGATGTCGCGGAACTTGAGCATCGGCCTGCCGCCGAAGCCGCCGGTGGGCCACTCGCGGTCCAGGTCCCACAGGGTCAGGCCGTAGGTCAGGACGTCGAGGTCCGGGTGCTTGCGCTGGACGTACTCGAGCGGATCGGTGTCCGCCATGAGGTGGCCGCGCACGCGGTAGGCGTGGATCAGCTGCTGGATCCGGGCGACCTTGTTGATCTCGTCGGCCGGGTCCACCTGCAGGTCGGGGCTCCAGCGCACGGGCTCGTAGGGGATACGCAGGGACTCGAAGATCTCGTCGTAGAAGTTCTGCGCGCCCAGCAGCAGCTGGTGCACGAGCTTGAGGAACTCGCCGCTGCCGGCACCCTGGATGACGCGGTGGTCATAGGTGGAGGTCAGCGTGAGGACCTTGCTGATCGCGTTCTGCGCGATGATCTTCTCGCTGGCACCCTGGAACTCGGCCGGGTAGTCCAGTGCGCCGACGCCGATGATGGCGGCCTGGCCCTTGGACAGACGCGGGACCGAGTGGACGGTGCCGATGCCGCCGGGGTTGGTCAGGGACACGGTGGTGCCGGAGTGGTCGTCCGCGGTCAGCTTGCCGTTGCGGGCACGCTTGATCAGGTCCTCGTAGGTGTGCCAGAACTCGGAGAAGTTGAGGGTCTCCGCCTTCTTGATGTTCGGGACCATGAGCAGGCGGGTGCCGTCGGGCTTGGGCATGTCGATCGCGATGCCGAAGTTCACGTGCGCCGGCTGGACAGCCACCGGCTTGCCGTCGATCTCGTCGTAGTAGACGTTCATCGACGGGAACTGGGACAGGGCGCGGATGACGGCGTAGCCGATCAGGTGCGTGAAGGAGACCTTGCCGCCGCGGGCGCGGGCCAGGTTGGAGTTGATGACCACGCGGTTGTCGATCAGGAGCTTCGCCGGGATGGCGCGGACGCTCGTGGCTGTCGGCACTTCCAGGCTGGTGACCATGTTCGAGGCGATCGCCTTGGCCGGGCCGCGCAGGACCGAGACGACGTCTTCTTCGGGAGCCGTCGGGGCCTTGAGGTTCTTGGGCAGCTGCGCCGGGATCGGCGCGGTGCCGGGGCCGGCGTCGGAAGTCTTGGAGCCGTCCCGGGCGACGGTGGCCGGGGCTTTCTTGGCGGCGGGCGCAGTCGGTGCGGGCGCAGCCGTGGCGGCGGGAGCTGCGGGGGCGGCGGGCGCAGGTGCTGCCGGAGCGGCGGCGGGCGCTACAACGGGAAGTTCACGGGTGGCAGGATGCACAGCTGTCGCGGTGCCGGACGTTCCGTTGGCGGGAGAGGCGTCACTAGCTTCAAAGGATTCGAACAGGGGCCACCACTTGGAGTCGACCGTGTTCTTGTCCTGCTGGTAACGCTCATACAGTTCGTCAACGAGCCACTCGTTTCCGCCAAATTCCTCTGGTAGACGGTGGCTAGGCTGCTCTGGCACTTGAAATACGCCTCTTCCGTGAGTTTGATTCCCTCTGGCTTCCACGGTGCCTCGGCACAACGATTGAGCCAGTCTCTGCGTCCAGTGAACCCAGACCCATGCCAGTCTAGTGAGGATTCTTGCCAAACCGCCAATAAGCGTGACCCAAATCATGATCCGCCCCGGCAGCCGCCGAATTGCGGTGAAGAAGAGTTGCAGAATCGGCCCCGGATGCGGCCCACATGCGGTGCCCTGCGCGAGGCCGGACGCGGTGCTGGACGGGGTGCCGGCCCTGCCGGAAACCGCCCTAGAATGCAGTGAGAACCCGTTTGTCGCCGACGGTGCCAGCTGCGGGTGCCAGCAAAGGAGCAGCAGTGCGTTTCCTGAATGAGCCCACCACCGATCTGACCTACTCGGACCTCTTCCTGGTCCCGTCCCGGTCCGATGTCACCTCCCGCCTGGACGTCGACCTCGCGGCCGACGACGGGACCGGCTCCGCGATCCCGCTGGTGGCGGCGAACATGACGGCGGTCACGGGGAAGCGGATGGCCGAGACCATGGCCCGCCGCGGCGGCCTTGGAGTCCTGCCGCAGGACGTCCCGCTCGACGTCATCCGTGACGTCACGGCCTGGATCAAGGGACGCCACCCGGTCCTGGAAACCCCCGTCACGCTCGCGCCCACGGACACCGTCATTGATGCCCTCCACCTGATGGGCAAGCGGCCGCACGGGGCCGTTGTGGTGGTGGACGACTCCGGCGCGGTCACCGGTGTTGTCCGGGCCGCCGACTGCGAGGGCCAGGACCGTTTCGCGTCACTGGCCTCCGTCATCCGCCACCAGCCGCTGGTGCTCGACGCCGGACCGCTCGCCGGTGGATTGTTTGGGGGCGGGTCGGCGGCCGATGCTGCGCAGGCCCTCCGCCGCGCCTTTGAAGCGATGGACGCCGCCGGAACCGACTACGCGCCGGTGCAGCAGGGCGGGGTCCTGGCCGGCGTGCTCACCCGTAAGGGCGCCCTGCGCTCCACGCTCTACAGGCCGTCCCTGGACGACGACGGCAGGCTGAAGGTCGCTGCCGCCGTCGGAATCAACGGTGACGTGGCCGGGCGGGCCGCCGAATTGCTGGCGGCCGGCGTCAACGTGCTGGTCCTCGACACCGCGCACGGGCACCAGCAGAAAATGTTCGACGCCCTCGCCGCCGTGAAGGGTCTCAACCCCGGCGTGCCGGTGGTCGCCGGCAACGTCGTCACCGGCGATGCCACACGTGAGCTCATCGAGGCCGGGGCGGACATCGTCAAGGTCGGGGTGGGCCCCGGCGCCATGTGCACGACGCGCATGATGACGGCCGTGGGCCGCCCCCAGTTCAGTGCCGTCCTCGAATGCTCCGCCGCGGCCCGGGAAGCCGGCGGCCGGGTATGGGCCGACGGCGGGGTCCGCTACCCGCGCGACGTCGCCCTGGCCCTGGCCGCCGGGGCCAGCCAGGTCATGATCGGCTCCTGGTTTGCCGGTACGCACGAGAGCCCCGGGGACCTGCAGCTCGACGCCTCGGGCCGGCAGTACAAGGAGAGCTTCGGCATGGCGTCCGCCCGGGCGGTGCAAAACCGCAACCAACGCGAGGGCGCCTTCGAAAAGGACCGCAAGGCCCTCTTCGAGGAGGGCATCTCCACCTCCCGCATGTACGTCGATGCGGCCCGGCCCGGCGTTGAGGACCTGCTGGACATGATCACCGCGGGCCTGCGCAGTTCCATGAGCTACGCCGGCGCTGCCGATCTCGCCGCTTTCCGGGAACGCGCCGTGGCAGGCATCCAGTCGGCGGCCGGGTACGAGGAGGGCCGGCCCGTCCCGCAGAGCTGGTGAACCCGGCGCGGCCGGTGACGCGGGCGGTCCGGGGCTGGCAGCGGTTGCTCCTGTAGACTGAAATTCTTATGGACAGTAAATCTAGGTGCCGGCCTGGGGGCTGTCAGCGGAGTACGGAAACCGTTCCCGCCCAGTCCACCCGCAGAGCCGGCAAACCCCGTTCACGCGCCCATCACTCTCCGGCCGCACGCCATTCCGGAGCTATCCAGGAAACAGGGTCGGCCGCCGCCGACCATCCTCCGCCAGGCCGGGCCTTCCCGCATTTGCGTCCCCTGACGCGGCACGTGCCATGCGCTGCTGCGGAAGCAGGCCGCTGACATGGAATGGCTACTCCTCGCAGCAGGTCTCCTGCTCATCCTCGGCACCGGCTTCTTTGTCGCCGTGGAATTTTCCCTGGTCGCCCTGGACCAGGCCACCGTGCAGCGCGCCGTTGACACCGGCGACACCGCCGCCGAGCCGTTGCTCAGATGTCTCAAGTCACTCTCCACCCAGCTTTCCAGCTGCCAGCTGGGCATCACCATGACCACGCTGCTGACCGGCTATGTCATGGAACCGTCCGTGGGCAAGCTGCTCGAAGGCCCGCTCACCGCGCTCGGTGTCCCGCCGGCGGCGGCTGCCTCGCTGTCCCTGGTCCTGGCAATGGCGGTGGCCACCCTGCTCTCCATGGTGATCGGCGAACTGGTGCCCAAGAACATGGCCATCGCGCTGTCGTTCCCGATCGGCAAGGCCGTGGCCCGGCCCCAGCTGGTGTTCACCGCCATCTTCAAGCCCGCCATCGTGGTGCTCAACGGCTTCTCCAACAAGGTCCTCAACGTTTTCGGCCTGGAGGCCAAGGAAGAAATCTCCGGCGCCCGCACCCCGGCCGAGCTGGCCTCGCTTGTGCGCCGCTCCGCGGCCATGGGCACCCTCGACGCCGGAACGGCCAACTTCATCGCCCGAACCCTGAAGTTCTCCGGGCGGACCGCCGCGGACGTCATGACCCCCCGCATCCGCGTGGAGACCATCGACGCCGACCAGCCGGTCTCGGATATCGTCGAGGCCGCCAAGCGCACCGGATACTCCCGGTTCCCCGTGATCGGCGAGTCCTCCGATGACATCCGCGGCGTGGTCCACATCAAGAAGGCCATTGCCGTGCCCGCGGACCGCCGCGCCAAGCTGCAGGCGGGGGCCATCATGACCGACGTGCTCCGGGTCCCCGAAACCATCCACCTGGACGCCCTCCTCGCCGAACTGCGCGAGGGCAACCTGCAACTGGCCGTGGTCCTGGATGAATACGGTGGAACCGCCGGCATCACCACGCTGGAGGACCTCGTGGAGGAAATCGTCGGGGAAGTGGCCGATGAGCATGACAAGGTCCGGCCCGGCCTGCTCCAAAGCGCCTCGGGGGACTGGTACTTCCCGGGCCTGCTCCGGCCCGATGAACTCTCCGAACAGATCCCGGGCCTGACCGTGCCCGACGAGGCTGCCTACGAAACGGTGGGAGGCTACGTCATGAGCCAGCTCGGCCGCATCGCGGCAGTCGGCGACACGGTCGACGTCGTCGGCGGGACACTCAGCGTGACCCGCATGGACGGCCGCCGGATCGACCGGATCTGTTTCCGGCCCATCCGCGTGTCCGGCGACGGCCAGCCCGCCAGCCAGGCAGGTGCCGCATGAGCGACTGGGCCGGAATCCTCTGGCTTGCGTTCCTCCTGGTGGGCAACGCCTTCTTCGTGGCCGCCGAATTCGCCGTCATGTCGGCCCGCCGGAGCCAGATCGAGCCGCTGGCCGAGGCAGGTTCGAAGCGCGCGCAGACCACCCTGCGGGCGATGGAAAACGTTTCCCTCATGCTCGCCTGCGCCCAGCTCGGCATCACCGTCTGCTCGCTGCTGATCCTGCAGGTGGCCGAGCCCGCGATCCACCACCTCCTGGCCGTGCCGCTGGAAGCGGCGGGCGTCCCCGTGGAGGTCGCGAACATTGTGGCCTTCGCCGTCGCCCTGCTGTTGGTGACGTTCCTGCACGTCACGTTCGGCGAAATGGTGCCCAAGAACATTTCCGTGTCCGTCGCGGACAAGGCTGCGCTGCTGCTGGCGCCGCCGCTGATGTTCATCGGGCGGCTCGTCAAGCCCGTCATTGCGGCGCTTAACTGGTCCGCGAACCACATCCTGAAGCTGATGCGGATTGAGCCGAAGGACGAGGTGACCTCAACCTTCACCCTTGAAGAAGTGCAGTCGATCGTGCAGGAATCCACGCGCCACGGACTCGTGGACGACGACGCCGGACTTATCACCGGAGCGCTCGAGTTCTCCGAACACACCGCGTCGCGTGTGATGGTTCCGCTGGGCAAGCTCGTCATGCTCAAGGCGGCCACCACGCCGGTCGAATTCGAAAAGGCCGTGAGCCGGACCGGGTTCTCGCGCTTCCCGATGCTCGACGACGACGGCATGCTGGCCGGCTACCTCCATATCAAGGACGTGCTGTCCATTCCGGACGCCGGGTACCACCAGCCGATTGCGGAAAGCCGCATCCGGTCGCTGGCGAACCTCGCCATGGACGACGAAATCGAGCAGGCCATGTCCGTCATGCAGCGCACGGGTTCGCACCTGGCGCGCGTGATCGGACCCGATGGGCTGACTCAGGGAGTGCTGTTCCTCGAAGACGTGATCGAGCAGCTCGTCGGCGAAATCCGGGACGCGACGCAGGCCACCGGCTACCGCAGGCTGGGCCAGGACCAGTAGGGGCGGCCCAGTAACGGGCAGCCAAGTAACAGCCGGTCCAGTAACGGGCAGCCCAGCTGCGGCCGGGCACCGGCGGGGCACGCCGTGTATCCCTAAATAGGAATGATTCCTATTTAGGGATACACTCGGGCTGTTGCTATTGCTCCTGATTCTCAATAACAGATCCGAGGTTTTCCGTGCGTCGTCCCGCTGCCCGAGTCCTGCTGGCTGGTCTTGCCGGCCTGGGCCTCCTGCTCACCGCGTGCAGTCCGACGTCCGGCAGCCCGCGGGGGACCGCGGGGGACGGTGTGGTCAACGTCGTCGCATCCACCAGCGTGTACGGCGACATCGTCTCCAGCATCGGCGGCGACAAGGTCCGGGTCAGCTCGATCATCAACCGCACCAGCCAGGACCCGCACTCCTACGAGGCCACCACGCAGGACAAGCTGGCTGTCTCCAAGGCCGAGCTGGTGGTGGAGAACGGCGGGGGATACGACGCCTTCATGGACACGCTGGCGACCGACACCGGCCTGGACCGCGGCAGCGTCATCAGCGCCGTGGATGTTTCAGGCCTTGTCTCCGAAAGCGCTGCCAGCGAAAGCCCGGCAGCGGCGAGCCCCGACTCCGCCGGCCACACCCACGGGTCCACGGGGCTGAACGAACACGTCTGGTACAGCCTGCCTGCCATGTCCCGCCTCGCGGACGCCGTGGCCGAGAAGCTGGGCTCGCTGGAACCGGCCTCGGCGCAGACGTTCCGGAGCAACGCGGCGGCCTTCAAGGACTCGCTCGGCGGCCTGGAAACGAAGCTCGCCGCCATCAAGTCCTCGGCGGGCCACGCGCCCGTGGCCGTCACCGAGCCTGTACCGCTGTACCTGCTCGAGGACGCCGGACTGGAGAACGAGACCCCGGCCGAGTACACGGCGGCGATCGAGGAGGACGCCGACGTCCCGCCCGCCGTGCTCAAGACCACCGTCGATCTCGTGGCATCCCGGGGCGTAAGGCTGCTGGCCTACAATACCCAGACCGAGGGACCGCAGACGGCGGCGGTGAAAAAAGCCGCCGAGAACGCCGGCGTCCCGGTCGTGAACTTCAGCGAGACCCTCCCGGACGGCCAGTCCTACCTGCAGTGGATGACCGGAAACGTGGAGAGCATCGGCAAGGCCCTAGGATGATCGCAACAGCGGGAGCAGCCATCTCCGCGGAAAATCGAGGAAACCCCTTTTGACACCGGTAGTGAGCCTGCGCGGCGCCTCCCTGGCGTTCGGCCAACGGACTCTCTGGGAGGGCCTGGACCTGGACATCAACCCGGGTGAATTCTTTGCCGTGCTCGGGCCCAACGGCAGCGGCAAGACCACCTTCCTGAAGGTCCTGCTGGGATTGCAGGAACTGAGCACGGGAACGGCCGTGCTCGACGGCCACCCCGTTGAGCGGGGAAGCCGCCGGATCGGCTACGTGCCCCAGCAGAAATCATTTGACCCCGATACGCCCCTGCGCGCCCGCGACCTCGTGGCCCTCGGCGTCGACGGCCACCGCTGGGGCATCCGCCTCGGTGGTGCCAAGGTGAACCGTAAAGTCGATGAACTCCTGGAGCTTGTGGGCGCTACCGACTACGCCAAGGTGCCGGTGGGGCAGCTTTCCGGCGGTGAGCAGCAGCGCCTGCGCGTGGCGCAGGCCCTCGCGACCGATCCCAAGGTGCTGCTGTGCGACGAGCCGCTGCTCTCCCTTGACCTTCAGCACCAGCAGGGCGTCAGCGCGCTGATCAACAGGCAATGCCGCGACGCGGACAGTGCCGTGGTGTTCGTGACCCACGAGATCAACCCGATCATGGACTACGTGGACCGGGTCCTGTACCTGGCCGGCGGAAAGTTCCGGGTGGGCACACCCGCGGAGGTCATGACCACCGAGGTGCTCTCCGATTTGTATGACAGCCGTGTTGAGGTCATCCAGGCCAACGGCCGGCTGATCGTCGTCGGGCTGCCGGACGCCGCGACGCACCACCATCTGGACGCGCACTCAGTCGCGGGCGAGGTGGGCTAAGTGGATCTGGGCGACCTGCTGCACTCAATCTTCAACTTCGAAAACTACGGCGAGCTGCTGGTCCTGGTGCAGAACTCCATCTGGGCCGGCGCCGTCCTCGGGCTGCTCGGCGGAATCATGGGCACCTTCGTGATGAAACGCGACCTCGCCTTCGCCGTCCACGGGATCTCGGAGCTCTCCTTTGCCGGCGCGGCGTTCGCGCTGTTGATCGGCGCCGACATCATCCTCGGCTCGCTGGCAGGATCCGTGCTGGCAGCCCTGGTGCTGGGCGTGATGGGGGTCCGCGCACGGGACAAGAACTCGATCATCGGCGTCATCATGCCCTTCGGGCTTGGCCTGGGCATCCTCTTCCTGTCCCTGTACGAGGGCCGGGCGGCCAACAAGTTCGGCCTGCTCACCGGGCAGATCGTGTCGGTCGGGACCGTCCAGCTGCAGGTCCTGGCGGTCGCCGCCGTCGTGGTGATGCTGGCGCTGGCCGCCATCTGGCGGCCGTTGACCTTTGCCAGTGTCGACCCCGACGTCGCCACCGCCCGCGGCGTGCCGGTGCGGGCCCTCGCCCTTGGTTTCATGGTGCTGCTGGGGATCAGCGTGGCGCTGTCCATCCAGATTGTGGGCGCGCTGCTGGTGCTGGCCCTGCTGATCACGCCCGCGGCCGCCGCCATGCGCGTCACGTCCTCGCCCCGGCTGGTTGTCACGCTGAGCATCGTCTTTGCGATGACGGCGACAGTCGGAGGCATCCTGCTGGCCCTCGGCGGCCGGCTGCCGATCAGCCCCTATGTGACCACGTTGTCCTTCCTGATCTACGTGGCCTGCCGGATGATCGGTGGCGCACGGGCCAGACGGGGACTCAACGGCCGGGTGGTGCGGAGCGCCGCTGCGTCGGCTTAACGCTCTCACGCCACAGTGGCGGAATTTCCCCAGGTTTGCCGTCGGCCGCCGGCGGGTCCCTGCGCCCCGCCGGTGATTTCCGGGGTCACGAGGTCAAAGGTGGGGAATTTCAGCAGCTCCGGCTATTCGCCGGGCTGACTGGCTGTGCATTCGGGGCACAGGCCGAAGATTTCCACGGTGTGCTCCACCGCGGTGAAGCCGTGCTCATTCGCGATCCGCGCGGCCCAGGCCTCGACCGCCGGTGCTTCCACTTCCACGGCCTTGCCGCAGTTCCGGCACAGCAGGTGATGGTGGTGCCCGGTGACGGCGCAGCGCCGGTACACCGCTTCGCCGTCGGCGTTGCGCAGGACATCCACCAGCCCGTCGTCGGCGAGGGACTGCAGGATCCGGTAGGAGGTCGCGAGGGACACCGCGGTGCCGCGCTCCTGGAGGATGCGGTGCAGTTCCTGGGTGCTGACGAAGTCCGCCAGGTCGTCCAGGGCGGCACTGACGGCGAGGCGCTGCTTGGTGACGCGCTGTTCCTTGCCCTGCACGGGTGCCGAGGCCGGAGTCCGGCTGCTGCCGGTGGTAGCGCCTTGGGACATCGTGGAACTCGCTTCGTCAAAAGAATTCGCGGGTGGGACTCGCTGAGTGTGGCAATGTCCAAGATTACCAGCGCCCAAGATTGCCAGCGGCGCTTCGTGGACACTGTGACGGCTGGTGCCTAGGCTGGCCGGATGAAGCTGACCAAATTTACTCACGCCTGTGTCCGCCTCGAACAGGACGGCCGGGTGCTGGTGTTTGACCCGGGCACCTTTTCGGAGACGGACCAGGCCCTGGCCGGAGCACATGCTGTGCTCATTACCCACGAGCACGCGGACCATGTGGACGTCGACGCCGTCGCCGCGGCGTTGCAGTCGAACACCACCCTTGAGCTTTTCGCCCCGGAGGCCGTGGCCGCGACGCTCCGCGGCAAGGCGCCCGACGCCGGAAGCCGCATCCATGCGGCGGGTGCAGGCGAGGAATTTGAAACGTCGGGCTTCGCCATCAGGACCTTTGGCGGCCAGCACGCCCTCATCCATCCGCAGATCCCCGTGGTGGCCAACGTCGGCTACCTCGTCGACGGCAATGTCTACCACCCGGGGGACTCCTTCGCGATCCCCGACGGCGTCGACGTCAAGACGCTGCTTGTACCCATCCACGCCCCGTGGAACAAGGTGGGCGAAGTAGTGGATTTTGTCATCGGTGTCCGCGCACCACGGGCCTTGCCGATCCACGACGCGCTCCTGAACGAGCTGGGCCGCGGCCTGGTGGAGGGGCACGTGACCAGGATCGGCGCCAAGTACGGCACCGAGTACCGGCACCTTTCCAGCGGCGATACAGCGGAGGTTTAGCCGCCGCTGGCGCCTTGGCGGGCTTAGGCCGGCCTGCTGACGGGCGGGCTGGCCGGCTGGTTTAGGCCGGCCAGGCGCCGGTCCGGAAGAACTCGCGCAGCACGGCCTCGTGGGGTTCGGGATCCAGGCCGTGGGCCTCCAGCCACTCCGGGTTGTAGTAATTTCCGGCGTAGCGGTCCCCGGCGTCGCACATCAGGGTCACAACACTGCCCCGGCGGCCCTCCGCGATCATCCCGGCGATGAGCTGCCACGCGCCCCAGAGGTTGGTCCCGGTGGACGGACCCGCGTGCAGACCGGCGTGGTCCCTCAGATGCCGCATGGCCGCCACCGACGCGGCGTCGGGAACCTGGATCATGTGGTCGATCACGGCGGGCACAAAACTCGGCTCCATCCGCGGCCGGCCGATGCCCTCGATGCGGGAGGGCAATCCCGCCGCGGGTGCGGCAGCTGCAGTCCCCCCGCCAGCTGTCCCGCCGTCGGGCCGGCTGTTCCGCCAGCCCGGATAGAACGCGGAATTTTCCGGGTCGACGACGGCGAGGCCCGTCTCGTAGCGGTGGTAGCGCAGGTACCGGCCAATCGTGGCGCTGGTCCCGCCGGTGCCGGCCCCGACCACCACCCAGCGGGGGACCGGGTGCTCCTCCAGCGCCAGCTGGCCGAAGATCGATTCGGCGATGTTGTTGTTCCCGCGCCAGTCCGTGGCCCGTTCGGCGTACGTGAATTGGTCCATGTAGTGCCCGCCCGTGCTGCTGGCCAGATCCGCGGCGGCCTCGTAGACCTCGGAGGCGTGGTCCACCAGATGGCAGGAGCCGCCGAACTGTTCGATCAGGGCGATTTTCTCGCGGCTGGTGGTCCGGGTCATCACGGCGATAAAGGGCAGCCCCAGCAGCTGCGCAAAATAGGCTTCGGAGACGGCGGTGCTGCCGCTGGATGCCTCCACGATCGTGGTGCCTTCCCGGATCCAGCCGTTGACGAGGCCGAAGAGGAACAGGGACCGCGCCAGCCGGTGCTTGAGGCTGCCGGTGCGGTGGGTGGATTCATCCTTCAGGTACAGCTGCACGCCCCAGTGCTCCGGGAGCGGCACCGAGTACAGGTGGGTGTCGGCTGAGCGGTTGTTTTCGGCGTTGATCCGGCGGACGGCCTCGTCGGCCCAGGCCCGGTCCTGCAGGTGCGCTGTGTTCACCGCTACAGCCTACCGGGGGCGGCGGGACGCCAAAGATAGAGTGGGGAAATGGACACCCTTTTCGATGCTGCCGCCCTCAAGGACCGGATGGACGACGCCGGCGCAGCCGGCCAGCGCACAGTACTCCTCGACGTTCGCTGGGCGCTGGGGGATCCCCACGGTCACGATCACTACCTGCGCGGACACATCCCCGGGGCCGTCTTCGTGGATCTCGCCACTGAACTTGCCGGACCGGCGGAACCGGAACGCGGCAGGCATCCGTTGCCGCCGTCGGAGCAGTTCCAGGAGTCCGCGCGCCGCTGGGGCATCAACGACGGCGATGTGGTCGTAGCGTACGACGACAGCGGCAACATGGCTGCGGCCCGGCTGTGGTGGATGCTGCGCAACGCCGGCTTCAGTTCTGTGTACCTGCTCGACGGCGGCCTGGCCGCGTGGCGGGCTGCCGGGTTCGGGCTGGCGGCCGGACCCGAACAGCCCGCACCCGGAAACGTCACCCTGTCCGACGGCGCCATGCCCGCGATCGACGCCGGACAAGCCGCCAGTTGGGGCCGGCGGGGGTTGCTGTTGGACGCCCGGGCGGGGGAGCGGTACCGCGGCGAAATCGAGCCCGTGGATCCCCGCGCTGGCCATATTCCGGGGGCCGTCAGTGCCCCTACCACCGGGAACCTGCGCGCTGACGGGCGCTTCCTTGCCCCGGCGGAGCTGCGGGAGCGCTTCGAACAGCTCGGTTACCGGGACGGCGTTCCCACTGCCGTGTACTGCGGGTCCGGAGTGACAGCGGCCCATGAAATCGCCGCCCTCGAGATTGCCGGCTTTTCCGCTGCCCTCTATCCGGGGTCCTTTTCGGAGTGGTGCCACGGTCCCGCGAACGATGTTGTCACCGGGCCGGAACCGTACGGCGAGGACGCAGCTTCACACTAAGGGCCAGCCCGAGCGCCGGACGGCCCGCGCAGGCTGCTCAGAGCGCCTCCAGTTCATCCCCAGGCAGACAATGATTCCTATGCTGCGGCTGCCACTTTGGGCTTTCCACGCCTGAGCGTTTTGGCTTGGTGCCGGAGCTGGCGCCGGCGGCGGGAGCCCGGCTGGGCGCCTGGCTGGTCTGTGGCTGATGGCCGAAGCGGTGTTCCGGGCAGGGGCGGCGCTGTGGAACGGTACGTGTGGCCGGTGGGGGTGGTGAGTTCGAGGGTGTGCCTCGCGCCGATGCTCGAGGCGGATCCGGGTGCGGCTTCGGGGCTGGGGCGTGCTTTCCAGCCGGGGGTTTCTTTGGTGTGGTTGCAGGCTTCGCAGAGGCCGGCGGCGTTGTCCGTGGTGGTCGGGCCGCCGGTGTGCCAGGGAATGATGTGGTCCAGGTGGCGGATGGGCGCGTCGCCGTACGGGGTGCGGCAGGTGTCGTCGCGGGCCCGGATGAAGCGGCGGTGCCCGGGCGGGAAGAGCCGGGCGCGGGAGTCCATGGCGATGAGCTCGCCGGCGCCGGGGTGGGTGTAGACCCGGCGGAGCCAGAGGTTGAAGTTCCGGTCCTCGGCGTTCGTCCCGGCGCCGATGCGTTCCCGGGCCCAGCCGGCGGGGACGGTGCCGTAGCCGGGCAGGACGGCGGGTTCGGCGTTGCCCTGGAAGAGGGTGCGGTCGGTGATGACGAGCTGGATTTCGACGCCGGTGATCCCGCCGGGGGTGCCGGTGGTGCGTTCGACCAGGGCATCGGCCATCAGCTGCCCGCGGCCCCTCGGGTCCCCGGCGGCGCGGAGGGTGTCGGCGTGCCCGGTGAGGGCCTTGTAGACGGCGACGCCGGCGGTCACGGGCAGCAGGGCGGTGAGGTGGCACATGGTGTCGGGGGCCGGGCGGAGGCTGACGTGCCGCTCGGTGGCGGCGTGCGCGGCGCGTTCGGTCACGGAGCGGGGGTCACGCCGGTACGCGGCGGCCCGGGCAGCGGCGACCAAGGACCGGTCACCGGCCCCGGCGAACGTCCCGGCATCGGCGGCGAGTTCGGCGTCGACGGCGGCCCGGTCGGCCGGGGTCAGGCACGCGGTTTCGCGCACGAGCAGGGTGGCGCGCCATTCGTTCAGCTGCCCGGTTTCGAGCGCGGTGAGGGTGTGCGGCATCTCGGTCATCAGGGCTTTGGCCAGGCCCAGCAGCCGGCCGCCCCTGGCGGGGGATTCGTGCCGGGCCAGGGCGATCTGCGCGCCGATCCCGGCGCCGAGCTTCTCGGCCGGGACCCCGAGCCGGCCTTGTTCGCGGCGCTGGAGCAGGTCGAAGGCCACGGCGAGCCGGGCCTGTTCCGCGGACGCGGCGGTCTTCCAGTCTTCCAGTTCCCGGATCCGGTCAATGATCCCGGCACTGTCCGTGGGCGGACAGCCTAAGCCCATCGGCCCGGCGTCCAGCCGGCCCGCCACCTCCGCGGAGGCTGCCTCCGCGGTGCCCGGAATGGTGGCCGCGCCGCTCCCGGCGCGACTCGGGCCATCGTCGCCGTATCCTGCCGGAGCCACTTCGGGCCCCTGATTGCCGTCCAAGAATCCAGTGTTTCAGGGACCCCCGACAATGATGGCCGCAGGGGTCCGCCCCGGGTGCCAACTGCCCGGCGGCGGCCAATTCGTTAGCGAATGATGGCGGCTGTCGGTGCGGAAGTCTTGGACGCAGTTGAGTATCCGGCCTTCCGTCCAGTTGCTCGTACGGCGTCCCCAGGGTGCCCCCGGTTCGTTGACGCACGACCAGTTGGGCAACGTGCCCGACCTGAGCGACGAGCCGTCGCCAGCGAGCCACCCCAAAGTGGAATAGATGCCGGGACCGGGGGTAGCGTCAACGTATGACACCTGGACGTCCCGTACCCCCGCCCCTTGCCAAGCCGTTGCCGGATTTGGACACCACAAACACCAAATCTGCCACCGCGGACAGCGCCGCGCAGAACGCCGGCCCCACACTCGCTGCTGCGTACGGTGCCACCTCACCGGACAGCGGGCTTGTTCCCTTGACCGTGTCCCGACGGGCGCCGAAGGCGGACGACGTCGAGATCGCCGTCGAATTCTGCGGACTGTGCCACTCGGACGTGCACGCCACCCGGGGCGAATGGGGCGGCGACACCTACCCGTTGATCCCGGGCCACGAGATCGTCGGCCGGGTCACCCGGCTCGGTTCCGCCGTCGACGACTTCACGGTGGGTGAGCGCGTGGGCGTGGGCTGCATCGTGGACTCCTGCCGCGAGTGCGACAGCTGCCTGGACGGCCTCGAGCAGTACTGCGAAAACGCCGCGGTGGGAACCTACGGGGCGAAGGATGCCCGCAACGACGGCGCCATCACCCAGGGCGGGTATGCGACGTCGATCGTGGTGGACCGCCACTATGTCCTGCGGGTGCCGGAAGCACTGGACCCCGCCGCCGCGGCGCCCCTGCTGTGCGCCGGCATCACCACGTATTCGCCCCTGAACCACTTCGAGGTCGAGGAAGGCGACGTCGTCGGCGTCGTCGGACTGGGCGGTCTCGGCCATATGGCCGTCAAAATCGCCAAGGCCATGGGCGCCGAGGTCAAGGTCTTCACGACGTCGGAGAACAAATTCGCCGCAGCGCGCGAGCTGGGCGCCGACGACGTCATCCTCTCCACCGACCCGGCCGCGATGGAAGCCGCGAACCGCAGTATCGACGTCATTATCGACACTGTCGCCGCACCGCACGACCTCAACCCCTACTTCCGCACGCTGGGCCTGGACGGTGTGCTGTTCCAGCTGGGCCTGCCCGCCGAAGTGATGCCGCCCGTCAACCCCGGGGTGCTGATCCGGCGCAGGATCGCCTATGCGGGTTCGCTGATCGGCGGCATCGCCGAGACGCAGGAGATGCTGGACTTCTGCGCCGAGCACGGCGTGGTGTCCGACGTTGAGGTGGTCGGCGCGGACCAGCTCAACGAAGCCTACGACCGCATGGTGGCAGGCGACGTCAAGTACCGTTTTGTCCTGGACGTCAGTACCCTGGGGTCCCCGGCAGAAAAGGCGGACGCATGAGCACTCTCTTCACCAAAATCATCAACGGCGAGATCCCGGGCCGCTTCGTCTGGCGCGAGGACGACGTCGTGGCGTTCCTGACCATGGGCCCGCTGGCCGACGGCCACACCCTCGTGGTGCCCACCGAGGAAGTGGACCGCTGGACGGATGCCTCGCCCGAGGTCCTCGGCCGGGTCATGGAGGTTGCCCGCAAGATCGGCGCGGTCCAGGTGGAGGTGTTCGACGCCGCCCGGGCCGGGCTGATCGTGGCCGGCTACGAAATCAACCACATGCACGTCCACGTGTGGCCATCGAACTCAATGGCGGACTTTGATTTCGGCTCCGTGGACCAGCACCCGGATCCGGCCAGGCTGGACGCCAACGCGGAGAAGCTCCGCCAAGGCCTCCGCACGGCCGGCCACGCGGAGCACGTCCCGGCCGCCTAGGTCCCGCCCGGACAGGCCCGGCCGCCAGTGCTGGCGCCGGCGCAGCACCCTCAGGGGTCTACGCCGGCGCCAGCACTTTGTTAAGGGCGGCCCGGATACGCTTTTCGGACACCGAATAGGCGGTCCCGAGTTCGACGGCGAAGAGGCTCACCCGCAGTTCCTCGATCATCCAGCGCACGTGGGTTAACTCCGCGCCCGCCCGCCGCCCGGGCAGCAGCGCGGACACGGCGTCGTCGTAGTCGTCCTCCAGGGCCTGGACCGCGGCCATGTGCTGGGCGTCCCGCTGCACGTTGCCCGGCAGCTTCTCGAGGCGCTTTTCGATGGCCGTGAGGTAGCGGGGCAGCTGGCTGAGCTGGGCGTAGCCCGTGCGTGCCACGAAACCCGGATACACCAGCTGCTCGAGCTGGCTCTTGACGTCGTTGAGCGCGCTGATCAGGGCCAGGCTCGTGGTGCCCTTGAGCTGCTTTTCGATCCGCCGGGTGCTGGCCAGGATGCGCTCGACGACGGCGGTGACAGTGAAGACGGTGTCGATCAGCTCCGCCCGGACGCCCTCGTAGAGCGCCTTGAACGATCCCTCGTCCCACGGCAGCGGGGCCGGCGTGAGTTTGTCGATGGCGGCCAGGGCGCAGTCGGCGATCAGCGCGGCCACGGAACCATGCGGGTTCTGGCTGAACGTCAGTTTCTCGGTGTTGTTCAGGTGCTCCAGGACATAGCGGTCCGGCGGCGGCACTTTCAGGGCCAGGAGCCGGATGACCCCGCCGCGCATGGCTTCCTGCTGTTCCGACGGCGTCTGGAACAGCCGCAGCGCCACGGACGTTCCCTCGTCCACCAGGGCCGGATAGCCGGTGACGGTGTGCCCGCTAACGGTTCCCTGGACCTGGCGTTGGACGGTTCCAAAGGTCCAGTCCTTGAGCCCGGACATTTCGGTGAACCCGCCCGGCGCCGCGGCTGCGGCAGCGGCCAGGGCGGCCGACGGGGACGTGCCGGCCCGTGATGAACGCGCGCCATCCTTGCCGTTCGCGCCGGCTTTCGCCTTCGCCGCGGCATTTCCCTTGGATTGGGGTGCCGTGGTGCCCGGGGTGGCACCGAGGGATTCCGCGATGGCCCGGCGGGTGGCCGGGGCCAGCCGCTCCTGCAGCGCGTTCAGGTCCTTGCCCTCATCCAGCAACTTGCCGCGGGAATCCAGCACGCGGAAGCTGACCCGCAAATGCGACGGGACGGCGTCCCAGTTCCAGGAGCCCGGCGGAATGACCTGTCCGCGGATCCGGCGCAGCACCAGTTCCAGCGACGGTTCGAGCTCGTCCGTGGCGGGATCGAAGTCCGCTTCCAGTGCCGCGACGGCCTGGCGGGCCACGTCCGGGGCAGGAACGAAGTTCTTGCGGATCTGCTTGGGCAGCGACTTGATGAGCGCCGTGACGAGTTCCACGCGCTGCCCGGGGATCAGCCAGCGGAACGCGGCGTCGTCGAGCTGGTTCAGGAACAGCACCGGGACCTCGGCGGTGACGCCGTCGGACGGATTTGGCGGCGAACCGGGCGTCACGGGGTGGAACTCGTAGCTCAGCGGCAGCTCGAAGCCTTTGTGCAACAAGGTCTTGGGATAGGCCGAATCGTCCAGGGCCGCGGCGTCCTCGCTGATCAGCAGGGACTGGTCGAAGTCGAGCAGCGTGGGATCCTGCTGCCGTGCGTCCTTCCACCACTTGTCGAAGTGCCGCTCCGAGACGACCTCCGCGCCGATCCGGGCGTCGTAGAACTCGAACAGTGTCTCGTCGTCCACCAGGATGTCGCGGCGCCGCATCCGGGCCTCGAGCTCCTCGACTTCGTGCAGCAGCGCGCGGTTGCGGTGGAAGAACTTGTGGTGGGTCTGCCAGTCGCCTTCAACCAGGGCATGGCGGATGAAGAGCTCGCGGCAGAGCTCCGGATCCACCTTGCCGTAGTTGATCCGCCGGCTCGGGATGATGGGCACGCCGTACAGCGTGACCTTTTCGTGGGCCATCACCGCGCCCATCTTCTTTGACCAGTGCGGCTCGCTGTAGCTGCGCTTGACCAGGTCGGGGGCCACCTGTTCGGCCCAGAGCGGATCGAACTTCGCCGCGACGCGGGCCCAGAGCCGGCTCGTCTCCACGAGCTCGGCGGCCATCACGAACGTGGGTGACTTCTTGAACAGTGCCGAACCCGGGAAGATCGCGAAGCGGCTGCCGCGGGCGCCGGCGTACTCGCGCTTGCGCTCGTCGAGGATGCCGACGTGGCTCAGCAGCCCCGAGAGCAGGCTGATGTGGATGCCGTCGTGGTTGCCCACCGGATCGGCAAGGCGCTTGTTGTCCAGGCTGATGCCCAGCGGGCGGGCCAGCTGGCGGAGCTGGGCGAACAGGTCCTGCCACTCCCTGACCCGCAGGTAGTTGATGAATTCGTTGCGGCAGAGCCGGCGGAACGCCGTTGAGGACAGTTCTTGCTGCTTCTCCTGCAGGTAGTTCCACAGGTTCAGGTAACCGGTGAAATCCGAGTTCTCGTCCCGGAAGCGGGCGTGCTTCTCCGCGGCGAGCTGCTGCTTGTCTGTTGGACGCTCGCGCGGGTCCTGGATGGTCAGCGCTGCGGCCAGGATCATGACCTCCCGGACGCAGCCCCGCTTTCCGGACTCCACGATCATCCGGCCGAGCCTGGGGTCCACCGGCAGCTGGGCCAGCTGCTGCCCGACGGCGGTGAGCCCGCTTCCGGGACGGCCGGAACCGCGGCGCTGCCCGCCGTCGCGTTGCCCGCCGTCGTCCGTTGGCTCCTGCCGCGCGGCGGTCAGGGCGCCGAGCTCGCGCAGGAGACTGACGCCGTCGTTGATGGCGCGCGAATCCGGCGGCTCGACGAACGGGAAGTTCTCCACGTCCTTCGGTCCGCGGGCCACGCCCATGGCGGTCATCTGCAGGATGACGGCCGCGAGGTTGGTGCGCAGGATCTCCGGATCCGTGAACAGCGGCCGCGACTCGAAGTCCTCCTCGGAGTACAGCCGGATCGCGATACCGTCGGAAACGCGGCCGCAGCGGCCCGAGCGCTGGTTGGCCGAAGCCTGGGAGACGCGCTCAATCGGCAGGCGCTGGACCTTGGTCCGGTGCGAGTAGCGCGAGATCCGGGCCGTGCCGGTGTCGATCACGTACTTGATGCCGGGGACCGTCAGCGAGGTTTCGGCGACGTTGGTGGCAAGTACGATCCGGCGCTTGCTGCCGGGGTGGAAAACCTTGTGCTGCTCCTGCAGGCTCAACCGGGCGAAGAGGGGAAGGACCTCGGTGCCCGCGAGGCGCCGGTTGGACTGGATGCGGGCGTTGAGGGCCTCCGCCGCGTCGCGGATTTCGCGCTCGCCGGAGAAGAAGATCAGGATGTCGCCGTGGGCTTCCAAGGCGAGCTCGTCGACGGCGTCGCACACCGCATCGAGCGGGTCGCGGTCCTCCTCGAGTTCGTCGTCCGCCGCGGCACCTTCTCCGGCTCCATCTTCTGCGCCGCCGGCCGGCTGGGAAAGCGGCCGGTAGCGGATTTCCACCGGAAAGGTCCGGCCCGACACCTCGATGATGGGGGAGGGCTCCTCGTCGCTGCCGAAGTGCTTGGCGAAGCGCTCCGGATCGATGGTGGCCGAGGTGATGATGATCTTCAGGTCCGGGCGCTGCGGCAGGATGCGCTTGAGGTAGCCGAGGATGAAGTCGATGTTGAGGCTGCGCTCGTGCGCCTCGTCAATGATGATGGCGTTGTACTTGCGCAGCAGCCTGTCGCGCTGGATCTCCGCCAGCAGGATGCCGTCGGTCATGAGTTTGACCTTGGTGGACCGGCTGACCTCACCGGTGAAGCGGACCTGGAAACCGACTTCCTGGCCGATTTCGACGCCGAGTTCCTCCGCGATGCGCTCGGCCACGGTGCGGGCCGCGAGACGGCGGGGCTGGGTGTGGCCGATCAGCCCGTTCTCGCCCAGGCCGAGCTCAAGGCACATCTTGGGGATCTGGGTGGTCTTACCCGAGCCGGTCTCGCCGGCGATGATGGTCACCTGGTTGGCCGCGATGGCGGCCATAAGATCTTCGCGGCGCTCGGAGACCGGCAGCTCGGCGGGGTAGGAAATATGCAATGTCATGGCTGGAGACAGTCTACTGGGGTGGACTGTCCGCTGGGGTGGCGGCGGCTGTGCGGTCCTATTATCGGGTCCGGTTGCTGCAGCCGGGCTGTTCCGTTGCTGCTTCCGGCCCGGCGCATAGTGAGGGCCCGGCTTGATGAGCCGGGCCCGATGGGCGTGTGGGCAAAACGTGCGCGGACTTAGAAGTTCCGCAGGGTGTAGTTGACGCTCGGCAGGTCCCGGGCCATCCAGTACTCGTCCGAGCGGACGGGCGGGGTGTGACCGAGGCCGTCCTTCCGCAGGGCGGAGATGGTGGCTGCGAGGCCGGCGATGATCAGGACGATGACGGCGATTCCGAGGAGTTCCATACCTCTATGGTTCTCCGGTCCAAGAACTAAAAGAAGTGGCAGAAATGCCCAAAAAGCTATAATTTCTGCCACTGTTCTGTCAGGATGAAGTCATGATCAAATCAGTGGCAATGATCGTGGTTCCCAACTTCTCGATCTTCGAGTTCGCGACGGCTTTCGAGGTCTTCGGCATCGACCGCTCGGACCGCGGAAACGGCGTGCCCGCGTTCGATTTCCGCGTCTGCGCGCCCGAGCCGGGCGACGTCCCGCTCAAGTCCGGCCTGTCCATGCACGTCGGCCTCGGGCTGGAAGCAACTGCGGACGCCGACCTGGTGGTGATGGCGCCGTACGGCCGGGACGAGGACGTTCCCGAATCCGTCCTGGAGGCGCTGCGGGCGGCCCATGCCCGGGGCGCCTGGGTGATGTCCATTTGTTCCGGTGCCTTTGCCCTGGCCCGGGCAGGCCTGCTCGATGGCCGCCGATGCACCACGCACTGGCATTACTCCCAGGAACTGGCCAGCCGATACCCGGCCGTGCTGGTGGATGAAAATGTCCTCTACGTCGAGGACGGCCGGATCATCACGAGTGCCGGCACCGCCGCGGGGATCGATGCCTGCCTGCACCTGGTCCGCGTGGAGTTCGGCGCCAAGGTGGCCGCCGCCATCGCCCGGGACATGGTGGTCCCTCCGCACCGGGACGGCGGCCAGGCCCAATACATCGACCGGCCCATTCCGCAGTGCGGCTCGGAACCCATGGAGCAGCTGCTGCAGTGGATGGTCCGGCACCTGGACGAGGAACACGCAGTCAACGAGCTGGCGGCCAGGGTCCATATGTCGCCGCGGACATTTGCGCGGCGCTTCCGTGCGGAAACGGGGGCCACCCCGGCGGCCTGGCTCAATTCCCAACGGGTGCTCCGTGCCCAGGAGCTGCTGGAAACCACGGAGCTCAATATCGACGAAATCGCGAGGGAATCCGGCTTCGGACATTCGGTCCTGTTGCGGCACCACTTTACGAAGGCGCTGGACACCAGCCCGCAGTCCTACCGGCGCACGTTCCGCGGGCACCTGGCCACGGCGTAGCGGGCCCCGGCCCGGCAGGAGCGTCTAGGCAAAGCCCGGCGGCGCCGATTCCTCGGCCGCGGCCCGTGCGCATTCGACGAGGTCGCGCCACGGGCCCGTCAGTTCACGCTCGGGCAGGACCGCCCGCCGTTGATCGGCCCGGATGCTGTACATGAACCGGTCCGGCTGGCCGGATGTCCCGCTGGTCCCGGCGACGTCGTCCCAGGGGCAGGCCTCAATCAGCGGCTGCCACCGGTCGGTGTCCTCGGGCGGCTCGGGCCGGACGGTCCACGTCCTTTTCATTCCGGCCACGCCGCCACTGCGCTGGACAGTTATCTTCATCGGACTCGGACCTTCATCGGACTCGGATCTGCAGGGGCCTGGGCTTATCGTCGGGCTCCCGGGAGCTTGACCTTCACAGTTTCCCACGCGGAGCGCACGGCGTCATGTTCCTTGGAATCCTCGCCGAAAAGCTCCTTGGCAGAGGCGGCTGTGGCCTTGGCGAAGGCACCGAACGTGGCGGTGGGGGACAGCTTGCCGCCCGTCAGGGTCTCGTACCAGATCTGTGCCGGTGCGTCCCAGGCATTGCCGCCGAGGGCGGTGGCCACCAGGCAGAACGCGCGGTTGGGGATGCCGGAGTTGATGTGCACGCCGCCGTTGTCCGCGCTTGTGCGCACGTAGCCGTCCATCGAGTCCGGCTGCGGGTCCTTGCCGAGCACGTCGTCGTCGTATGCCGTTCCCGGAGCCTTCATGGAACGCAAGGCGGCCCCCTGCACCTGGTCGGTGAAGAGACCTTCGCCGATCAGCCAGCTGGCCTCCGCCGTCGACTGCTTCCGCACATACTGCTCAACGAGGGCCCCGAAGACATCGGACATCGATTCGTTCAGGGCGCCGGCCTGGTTGCGGTAGACCAGCCCGGCCGAGTACTGGGTCACGCCGTGGGTGAGCTCGTGGCCAATGACGCTCAGGGATTTCGTGAACCGCCCGAAGACCTGGCCGTCACCGTCGCCGAAGACCATTTGCTGGCCGTCCCAGAAAGCGTTGTCGTACAGGCGGCCGTAGTGGACCGTGGCATCGAGGTGCAGGCCTTTGCCGTCGATCGAATTGCGTCCGAAGGCCTCGGCGTAGAGGCGGTGGGTGTGCCCCAGTCCGTCATAGGCCTCGTCGGCGGCGGGATCGCCGGTGGGCGGTTCGCCTTCTTTGCGGACCACGCTTCCGGGCAGCTTCTCGGTGGACTTGGCGTCGTAGACCGTCCGTTCCGGCGGGGACGGCTTGAGTTCCCGCAGGCCCGGACGGCTGCCGGGCCCGGGCACTGCGCGGGAGGCCTGGAACCCCGGGACGTGTTGCAGGGCCTGCTTTGCCCCGTGGGCGGCCCTGGAGAGCTCCGGCTTTTGCTGTGCGGCCAGCCTGCGGAGCAAATAGGGCGGAACGATGGAACAGTACACAGTTGAGAAGAACATTTGAGACCCCCTTCATGCTTCGGAGCCGGCAGGGTAGCCCGCCACCGATGAAAACAGCCTACGAGGGAGCACCGACAATCGGCAGGGGCAAAGCCGCTGGATTTCCGCGGTCTTTTGGCGGGATTCAGGGCACAAAAAACCCCGCCGTTTCAATGAAACAGCGGGGTTTGCCGGCGATGCCGGTATTTTGTGCCCTCGATTGGAATCGAACCAACGACCTTCTGCTCCGGAGGCAGACGCTCTATCCCCTGAGCTACGAGGGCAGTCAGGGTTCCTGCCGTTACCGGCGGGACGTCCTAGAGCTTAGCAGGAAGGTGGCCTCCAACGGAAAACCATGGAAAACGGTCGCTCATTTGTGGAGTCAAGTGGCGGTCCAACGCGGCCTATGTGCGGGGTCCGCAGCTTGGCCGATCCCGCGGTTTGGCCGGTCCGCTCAGCAGCGGCGTCAGTAGCCGGTGAACGTATCCACATGGACCCGGCGGGCGCCCGCGCCACGGGCCGCGGCCCGCAGCGAACGCACGCTGGCGGGCGAGCCGGAGATGAAGACTTCCCGGCCGCCGATGTCCGGCACCAGGTCCTTGAGGGCCGCCGCGTCAATCCTTCCGGCGCCTGCGTCCTCCATGTTGGCCGGCGGCGCCGAACCGTCGGCCAGCCGGGCCACGATGCGCGCCCCCGAGCGCTGGAGCTCCTCGGCGTAGCCCAGTTCGGCGGCACTCTTGGCCAGGTACAGCAGGACAACGTCGCGGTCCCCGGCCGGGTTTCCGGCCGACGCCCCGGCCAGCTGGGCCACATACGGGGTGATCCCGATTCCGGCCGCGACGAGCAGCACGGGGGTGGCCGGGTCCCGGGGCAGGACGAAGTCGCCGCTCACCGTGGTGGCGGTGAGCCCGGCGCCGGGTGCCAGGGACAGCAGCGAGCGCTTGGCTGAGGACACCGGTTCGGCCGTCCCCACCCCGATCGTCAGCAGGGAGGCTCCGGGGGCGCTGGTCAGGCTGAACACGCGCCGGATTCCCTTGCCGTCACCCTTCCCATCGCCCCTGGCGGCGCGAGCGTCGCCGGCCGTGTCCGGGGGCAGGTGGAGCTCCAGGGCCTGTCCGGGAGCGAAGCGCACCGGACGTTCCGGGCGGAAGCTGAATTCCGTCGTCGTGGGCGTCAGCGGACGGCTCGCGACGAACGCCAGCCGGACCCCGCCCCGCTGTCCGACGGCGAAGGCAAGCGCGTTGCCCGCGAGCAGCGCCAGCTCGGGGGAGTTGGCCACAAACCCCAGGTTGTAGGGGACGGCAAACAGTGCCCCGACGACGGCGGCCAGCGCCAGCTGCTGCCAGCGCCGCGGGGGCAGGGTGAGCGGCTCGGTGAGCATGAACCCGACGAAGAACAGCACCGGCCGCTGCGCGAGCGTCTGCCACAGGGCCTCGGGGAGATTCATCCCGGCCTGGAGCAGATCGGCGGCCACGATGGACACGGCAACCACGGTGAAGACGGCGGCCATGGCGAACTTCCGGGTCCGGTAGAGCACCAGCAGCACCCCTGGCAGCACCAGCCAGAGCATGGCCGGCGTCGCGGCCCACCAGGTGGCAATGTTGAGCCCGGTCAGCCCGGCCAGGAACGCGCCCGCCGCGGCCGGATTGAAGATGTGCCGGCCGCGCCAGGCCAGCGCATACTTCGAGGCCGAGGCCAGTACGCAGGCCAGGGCGGCGCCGGCGATCTCCGCCAGCTGGAGGCCCTGGGTCAGCTCGCTCGGCCAGAAAAGGAAGTACAGCAGCAGGCCCGTGATGAGTGAGGATTCCGTGTGCGGCCGCACACGGAACAGTGCGGCCAGCCCCTGGCTGGAGGCGCACGTCAGGCCAAGGCACAGGGCAAGGTGGGCCAGCATTTCCGGCAGCCCGAACGTCAGCCAGCCCAGCACATTGAGCAGCAGGCTGTAGCCGGCCAGGACGGCCAGGACCCACAGCACCAGCCGGTACATCGTGAGCCGGCCCAAGGCGGTGTCCAGCCTCGAACCGAGGGCGGTGGCGGTGATGGCAGTCATGAGAACAGGGCCCCTTCGAAGTCGGCTGAATATTCCGCGTGCCCGTCCGCATAAACCGTGAGCCAGGCGCAATCGAACTCCTGCTCCAGCCGCGGACCGTCGACAAAGAACAACGCAGTGGCCAGCGCATCCGCCACCATCGCGGTCCCGGCCATGGCCCAGCTGGCGACAACGGTACGCACCGGCGCTCCCGTGGTGCCGTCCAGGACATGATGGAACCCGTCGCCCCAGGCGCGCCGGTTGGCGGCGGAAGCGCACAGGGCACCGGCCCCCAGCTGGACGGTGCCGATTGCCCGGGTGGGATCGTAGGGGTGCTCGAGGGCAACCGCCACCGGATCCGGCCCCGGATTCAGCAGGTCCCCGCTGGCATCGATGAAATGCCCGGCGCAGCCGCCGTCCCGGAGCTGGGCGGAGAGCAGATCGGCCAGCTGGCCCTTTCCGGCCGCGCCGACGTCGATCACCACCGGAACCGTGGTGGTCAGCGCGGTGCCCTGCCAGTCCAGCGCATCCTCCCACCGGGGCGCGGGAAGCGGCGCACCGCCCGGGCGCAGGGTGTAGGTGGCGTCGTAGCCCAGGCGCTCCAGGCTCCCGCCGATGAGCGGGGTCATCGCACCCCCGGTGAGCCGGTACAGGGTGCCGTACAGCTCGCCCAGGGCGGCCCCTTCGGCGGGCAGCTCAATGCGGCCAGGCGTCCGGGCTGCGTCGGCAATGAGCGCATCGGGGCGGAACCGGGACCACGCGGCGTCGTACTCCGCCACCGTGGCGAGCAGGTCGCGGCGGAGCTCGCCGGAGAGCCGGGACGGGGTGGAAATCTCCCAGCGGGTCCCGATCCCGTCAAAGCTGAAGTGCGCCCAGCCCGGATGCGCCACGATTCCTCTGTCCCTTGTTGCGCTATTGGGCCTGTGACTTGATCTTCGCCACGGCCTGGTTGAAGCCGCCGCTGGTCAGCGAGGATCCGGCCACTTTGGAAACCTTGATCTCGTCGAGCTTCTTGCCAACAACCTGGGACTGGATGCCGCCGGCGAACTCGCCCTGGAACTTTCGGGTGTTCGGATTCGAGGGGTGCTGCGTGATCTTCACGTCGGACACGGCACCGCCGGCCAGCGTCAGCTCCACGCCCACGGTCTCAGTGCCGTTGGGGGAGGTGTAGTTCCCGTCGGCGCTGTACGTGCCGTCCTTGTAGGAACCGGTACCGGCGGTCCCGGAAGCTGCGGGCGGCGCGGCCTCTGCGGCCGGGGCCTGCGCAGAAGGGGCGCAGCCAGCCGCAGTTCCGGCCACGGAGAGGCCGGCAATGCCGACGAGGACGCTTTTGCGGAAGGCGGTATTCATGCGGGACTCGATTCTTTGCGGGGATCGGACAGCGAACAATGTGGAGGCACTGACACGGTTGCAGACGTTGAATTCAGGGTAACGGTTCACCCTGGGCGCGAGGCCTTGATGACCTTGGGTATTCCCGTAACCGGCCCCGCCGTCATGCCGGGCGCCAGATTCCGCCGCACTCCGGGCCCACCGGTAGGCTAGAAGTGTGACCCCAGAAGAACTCTCCCTCGCCATATCCGCCTGCCTGAAGGACGCCGTCGCCGCCGGTGACATAGCCCTCTCCGAGGCCGACATCCCGGATGAGGTGCGCGTGGAGCGCCCCAAGAACAGGGACCACGGGGACTGGGCCACCAACGTCGCCCTCCAGCTGGCCAAAACGGCGGGCATCAACCCGCGGGAGTTCGCGTCCGTCCTGAGCGCCCGGCTCAAAACGATCGACGGCGTGTCCGCGGTGGACATTGCCGGCCCCGGCTTCCTGAACATCACGGTGGACGCCGCTGCCGCCGGTGCCCTCGCCAAGGCGATCGTCGAGGCCGGTGCGGCCTACGGCACCAACACCGCGCTCGCCGGGCACGTGGTCAACATGGAGTTTGTCTCGGCCAACCCAACCGGACCGCTGCACATCGGCCACACCCGCTGGGCCGCCCTCGGCGACGCGATCGCCCGCGTCCTCCGGGCCTCCGGTGCCGACGTCACTGCCGAGTACTACATCAACGACGCCGGTTCCCAGATGAACGTGTTTGCGAACTCCGTGTTCGCCAGGCTGCACGGCCGGGACGTGCCCCAGGGCGGCTACCCGGGCCAGTACATCGCGGACCTCGGCCACGAGGTGCTCACCGAGCACCCGGACATCCGCGAACTCACCGAAGTGGCGGCCCTGCCGGTGATCCGGGGCGCCGCCTACAAGGCGCAAATGCATGACATCAAGCAGACGCTGGCCGAGTTTGGCGTCGACTTCGATGTCTACTTCTCCGAGCAGGAGCTCCACGACGCCGGCGCGATCGAGGACGCCGTCGCCCGCCTGCGCGAACAGGGCCACGTGTTCGACGACGGCGGCGCGGTCTGGTTGCGCACCACCGACTTCGGCGATGACAAGGACCGCGTGATGGTCCGCGCAAACGGTGAGCCCACGTACTTCGCCGCCGACGCCGCCTATTATCTGTCCAAGAAGGACCGCGGCTACACCGAGAAGATCTACCTCCTCGGCGCCGACCACCACGGCTACATCAACCGGCTCAAGGCCATCGCGGCAGCCGCCGGGGACGACCCCGAGATCAACATCGAGGTCCTGATCGGCCAGCTGGTCTCCGTCAACGGTGCCAAACTGTCCAAGCGCGCCGGCAACATCATCGAGCTCAAGGACCTCATTTCCTGGCTCGGCAAGGACGCCGTCCGGTACTCGCTGGCCCGGTTCCCCGCCGATTCGCCGCTGACGCTGGACCCGGAGCTGCTGAAGAAGCACAGCAACGAAAACCCGGTGTTCTACGTCCAGTACGCCCACGCCCGCTCCCGCGGCGCCGCCCGCAACGCCGTGGCCGCCGGCGTGGAGCGCCGCGTGGACGGCATAGACAGCTTCAACGCCGCCCTACTGGACCACCCAACCGAAAACGAGCTGCTCTCGCACCTGGGCAGCTATCCCTCGATCGTGGCCAAGGCCGCTGAGCTGCGCGAGCCGCACCGCGTGGCCCGCCACCTCGAAGTGATCGCCGGCGCCTACCACCGCTGGTATGACGCCTGCCGCGTGGCGCCGCAGGGCGAGGAGCCCATCACCGACACCAACCGCACCAGGCTGTGGCTCAACGACGCCACCAGCCAGGTGCTGGCCAACGGACTGGAACTGCTGGGCGTCTCGGCGCCGGAACGGATGTAACCGCCATGACCGCGAATTCAGGACAGTCCCCGCTCGCCCCGGACTGGCTCGAGGTCCCCGCCGACCTCAATGCCCTCCACGAACCGCTGTGGGCGGGCGGTGTTGCGCGCAACGACGACGGCGAGCTCACCATCGAGGGGCTGACGGTCAGTGAGCTTCAGCGCCAGTACGGCACGCCGCTGTTCGTGCTGAGCGAGACCGATTTCAGGGCCCGGGCCCGGGCGTTCAGCGACGCCTTCAATGACGCCTTCGCCGATATTTGCGGGGGAGTGGACGTCTACTACGCCGGCAAGTCCTTCCTGTGCACCTCCGTGGTCCGCTGGGTCGAGGAAGAGGGGCTGCGCCTGGACACGGCGTCCGGCGGCGAACTCGCCGTGGCCTTCCGCGCCGGCATCCCCGGCGCCGACGTCGCCCTGCACGGGAACAACAAGTCCGACGGCGAAATCCACCGGGCGCTGGACATGCAGCTGGGACGGATCGTGGTGGACAGCCTCGACGAGCTCGAACGCGTCGCGGCGATCGCCGCCAACCGGGGCGACACCGCCAGGGTGATGCTGCGGCTGACCCCCGGAGTGCACGCCCACACCCACGAATTCATCGCCACGGCCCACGAGGACCAGAAATTCGGCCTGTCCATGGCCGGGGACTCCACGGACCAGGCCGGACTGTCCGCCGCAGAGGAAGCCGTGGCCGCGGCCACCGGGCACGCCAGCATCGAACTGCTGGGCCTGCACTGCCACATCGGCTCGCAGATCTTCGAACCGGACGGCTTCGCCCTCGCCGCCGAGAGGCTGCTGGACTTCCTGGCAGCGATGCAGTCGAAGTACTCCATCGTGCTGCCCGAGCTTGACCTCGGCGGCGGCTACGGCATCGCCTACACCCCCGTGGACACCCCGCGCCCGGCCGCCGAAATCGCGCAGGCGATGGCCGCCGTCGTCCGTTCCAAATGCGCTGCCCTCGGCATAACCGCCCCCCGGATTTCGATCGAACCGGGCCGCGCGATCGTCGGAAGCACCACCTTTACGCTGTATGAGGTCGGCACGCTCAAGACCGTCCGGGTGGATACCCCGGCCAATGCTGGTGCCGCGGCCGGCGACGACGGAGCCGGGGACGTTACGCACCCGCGCCGCTATGTGTCGGTGGACGGCGGGATGAGCGACAACCCCCGGCCGGTGCTGTACGACGCGGATTATTCGGCGATTCTCGCCTCGCGGAGCTCCGACGCGGCGCCGCAGCTGTCCCGAGTGGTGGGCAAACATTGCGAGAGCGGCGACATAGTTGTTAGAGATGTATATCTGCCCGAGGACGTGGCAGCCGGTGATCTGCTTGCTGTACCGGGGACCGGCGCCTACTGCTGGGCCCTGTCAAGCAACTACAACTATCTGGCCCGGCCGGGCGTTATCGCTGTCAGCGACGGATCTGCCCGGCTCATTGTCCGCGGGGAAACCGAAGAAGATTTGCTCAACCGCGACATGGGAGTCTGAATGTCTGAATTGCGAACCCTGAAAGTGGCCCTCCTGGGCTGTGGCAACGTTGGGGCCCAGGTTGCGCGGATTCTCATTGACGACGCCGACGCCCTCGCCGCGCGCACCGGCGCCCGGCTGGAACTGCAGGGCATCGCGGTGCGCAACCTCGATGCCAAGCGCGACGTCGAGCTGCCGCAGGAGCTGTTCACCACTGACGCCGAAGTCCTCGTCAAGGACGCCGACCTCGTCATTGAACTCATGGGCGGCATTGAGCCGGCCCGGACCCTGATCCTGACCGCCATGCGGCACGGTGCCTGTGTTGTCAGCGGCAACAAGGCGCTCCTGGCCCAAGACGGCCCCACACTGTACGAGGAAGCGGACAAGGCCGGGGTGCAGCTGTCCTACGAGGCCGCCGTGGCCGGCGCCATCCCCATCCTGCGGCCCATCCGCGACAGCCTGTCCGGCGACCGGATCACCCGGGTGCTCGGGATTGTCAACGGCACCACCAACTTCATCCTCGACCAGATGGACTCCACCGGCGCGCAGTTCGCCGACGCGCTGGCCGAGGCCCAGCGCCTGGGCTACGCGGAAGCCGACCCCACGGCCGACATCGAAGGCTACGACGCCGCCGCCAAGGCCGCGATCCTCGCCTCACTGTCCTTCCACACGCGGTTCGCCCTGGAAGACGTCTCGTGCGAGGGCATCACGTCGGTCACCGCGGCGGACATCGCCGCCGCCAAGGAAGCCGGCTTTGTCATCAAGCTGTTGGCCATTGCCGAGAAATTGGTTGACGAGGACGGCAAAACCGGCGTCTCGGTCCGTGTCCACCCCACGCTCCTGCCCCGCGAGCACCCCCTCGCCGCTGTCCGCGGTGCCTTCAACGCCGTCTTCATCGAAGCCGAGAACGCCGGCGAGCTCATGTTCTACGGCCAGGGTGCCGGCGGCACCCCGACGGCGTCCGCCGTGCTGGGCGACCTCGTCTCCGCGGCCCGCCGCATTGTCCTGGGCGGCCCCGGCCGGACCGAAACCACCACGGGGCACGTGCCATCGCTGCCCATCGACGCGGCCGTCACCAGCTACTACATCGGACTCGACGTCGCGGACCAGCCCGGCGTCCTGGCCAGGATCGCGCAGCTTTTCGCCGAGCACGGCGTGTCCATCGAAATCATGCGGCAGACCATTCACCGCGACGCCGACTCCAACGTGGAATCGGCCGAGCTGCGGATCGTGACACACCGTGCACGCGAAGCCGCACTTGCAGCAACCGTCGAGGCCGTCAGGCGCCTGGACGTCATCAATTCCGTTACATCCGTACTCCGGGTAGAAGGAGTCTAAGTGGCTCACCAATGGCGCGGTGTCATCCGCGAATACGCCGACCGTCTTCCTGTCACGGAAGCGACCAAGGTCATCAGCCTGGGCGAGGGCGGCACCCCGCTCGTGCACGCCCGCCACCTCTCCGAGCTGACCGGCAGCACCGTATACCTCAAGGTCGAAGGCATGAACCCGACCGGTTCCTTCAAGGACCGCGGCATGACAATGGCCATGACGGCAGCGGTGGCTGCCGGCGCCAAGGCCGTGGTCTGCGCCTCCACCGGCAACACCTCCGCCTCCGCCGCGGCCTACGCGACGGCGGCCGGGCTGCAGTGCGCGGTGCTGGTCCCGGAGGGCAAGATCTCCATGGGCAAGCTCAGCCAGGCAGTCGCGCACGGAGCCACGCTGCTGCAGGTGGACGGCAACTTCGACGACTGCCTCGACATCGCCCGCAAGCTCGGCGAGTCCTACCCGGTGTTCCTGGTCAACTCCGTCAACCCGGCCCGGATCGAAGGCCAGAAGACCGGCGCCTTCGAAGTGGTGGATTCGCTCGGCGACGCCCCCGACTTCCACGTGCTCCCGGTGGGCAATGCCGGCAACATCAGCGCGTACTGGAAGGGCTACAAGGAATACGCTGCGGCGTTTGAGTCGCCCACCGCCGGGTCGCTGCCCGCAGTGTCCACCAAGACACCCGTCATGTGGGGCTTCCAGGCCGCAGGGGCGGCGCCCTTCGTGGCCGGCCACCCCATCACCGAGCCCGACACCATTGCGACCGCCATCCGGATCGGCAACCCGGCCTCCTGGGACACCGCCGTGGCGGCCCGGGATGAATCCGGCGGCGTGATCGAGGCCGTCACGGACGAGGAAATCCTGTCCGCGCACCGGTGGCTCTCCGCCCGGGAAGGCGTTTTCGTGGAGCCCGGCTCCGCTGCCGGCGTCGCCGGGCTGATCAAGAAGCACGCGGCCGGGGAAGTGCCGGCGGGTAAGACGATCGTGATCACGGTGACCGGTCACGGCCTCAAGGACCCGCAGTGGGCCCTGCGCACCGAGGACGGCAGCGACGTGCAGCCGGTCAAGGTCTCCAACGACGTCGTCACCGTCGCCGCAGCACTGGGACTGGAAGAAAAATAACGTTGGAAACAACCGTCACCGTCCCGGCCGAATCAGCTGCCGGCTCCCCGGCTGTTCCGGCGGGCCAGCTGGTCACCGTGCGTGTCCCGGCCACGAGCGCCAACCTGGGCCCCGGGTACGACAGCCTCGGCCTGGCCCTCTCGCTGCATGACACGCTGACCGTGGAAACCCTGGCCAGCGGTGAACTTGAATTCGAGCTCAGCGGCGAGGGTGCCGAGTCCCTGCCCCGCGACGCGACGCACCTCGTGGTCAAGGCCCTGACCGAGGCCCTGCACCGCCTTGGGTTCCGGCACGAAGGCCTGCGGATCACGGCGGACAACGTCAACCCGCACGGACGGGGCCTGGGCTCATCGGCCTCGGCCGTGGTGGCGGCCGTCAGCGCCGCCAATGCCCTGGTCCCGGAGGCCTCCCGGCGTGGCCGCGACTGGATCCTGCAGCTCACAAGCGAAATGGAAGGCCATCCGGACAACGTTGCACCCGCCATTTTCGGCGGACTGGCGCTGTCATGGCAGGACAGTGACCAGTACAGCAGCACGTGCGCGTCCGTGGCCGCCTCGGTGATCCCCGTGGTCGCCGTCCCCGACTACGAGCTCTCCACTGAGGCCGCCCGGGCCCTTTTGCCGGCCTCGGTGGGCCACCATGCCGCGGCCATGAACTCCGGCCGCGCCGCCCTGTTGATCCATGCCCTGACCACGAACCCGGAATTCCTGCTGCCCGGCACCGAGGACTACCTGCACCAGAGCTACCGCGCCGAGGCCATGCGGCCCAGCGCGGAACTGATCGGCGCGCTGCGCCGGGCAGGGCACGCCGCCGTCGTATCCGGCGCCGGACCCACCGTGCTGGTCCTGGCCAACGGCGAAGCGGAAGCCCGTGAGGTTGTGGACTTCATCGGCGCCCACACCGCGGGCAACACGCCGGAAGTGGGCTGGCGCGTGATGAAGCTGGCCGTGGACGTTGAAGGTGCTAAAGTGGAAGTGCACCGGCGGTAAATACGCAGGCGGTAAATTTTTAACCGTTGTAAGACCGCGATGTTGGCCACGTAGCCTCTCTCATCTTTCACTGCGCAATATTTTCCGGTGCCACCTGCTTTCGGTCTGACGCAGGAATCAGCAGAATTGATCTGCCCCCTGAAACTCAGCCCGCCGTTCCTCATTTCTCGGATCGTGCATGGTGAAGCAATATCCGGCCCTGCTGGCCGATATACATCCGGCAAGGCCGAAATCCCGGCTGCAGATCTGAACTGCAGCCCAGATCAAATCACCGCGTCCAGCTCTTAGCCTGGACGCCGTCGAGGGGGAAGGATCCTTCGTGACCGAAACCACTGAGCTGTCTCCGGCTGTGGATACATCTTCTGCTGCCGAATCAACGGCAGCACCCGCCAAGAGCAGCGGCCTTGCAGGCCTTAAGCTCGCCCAGCTCCAGGCCCTCGCCAGCCAGCTGGGCATTTCCGGCGGTTCCCGCATGCGCAAGGGTGATCTGGTCACGGCCATTTCCGCCCACCGCGCAGGCACCCCGGTAAGCAAGGCTCCGGCCCGCGCTGCCGAAAAGGCGAGCGACAACGGCACTGTGTCCCACGCAGCGGCCCCGGCAGCTGCGCCCGCAACAGCGCCCGCCGCCGATGACGCCCCCGCCCAGGAAAGCCCCCGCGCCCGTCGTGGCCGCAGCCGCCGCGCAGGCAGCGACGGAGTCGTCACGGCGCCCGTTGTTGAGGCACCCGCCGCCGCCCCGGCTGAAGCCCCCGCGGTTTCCACCGACTCCGGCGCCACTGCCGAATCCGGTTCTGCCGTTTCCGGGACCGAAGGCAGCGACCGCACGAGGCAGCCGCGCACCCGCAACCGCCGCCGCGGCGAAGCCGCAGCCCAGGCCACCGAGGCCGGCCAGACCGCCGTCGAGGCCCAGGCCGAACAGCCCGCCATTGAACAGCGTGAACAGCGCACTGAACAGCGCGAACAGCGCACTGAACAGCGCACTGAACAGCGCGAACAGCGTGAACAGCGCACCGAACAGCGCGAGCCCGGCAGCGAAGACGGCCAGCGCCGTGACACCCGCACCCGTGGCGGCCGCGACGACTCGGCAGGCACCCGCGAGAGCACCCGCGACAGCGATGATTCTGACGGCGGAAGCCGCCGGAACCGCCGCAACCGTCGTGACCGCAACGACCGCGGTGACCGCCAGGGCCAGCAGGACAACCGCGACAACTCCTCGCGCAACGACCGCTTCCGCGACCGCAACGACCGCCGCCGCGGGCGTCAGCAGGGACCCGACGTCGACGACGTCGAGGTCACCGAGGACGATGTCCTGCTGCCGGTCGCCGGTATCCTCGACGTGCTCGAGAACTACGCGTTCATCCGCACCTCCGGTTACCTGCCGGGCCCGAACGACGTCTACGTCTCCCTCGCCCAGGTCAAGAAGTACAACCTGCGCAAGGGCGACGCCGTCGTCGGCGCCATCCGTGCACCGCGCGAAGGCGAAGCCCAGCAGGGGAATCAGCAGCAGTCCGCCCGCCAGAAGTTCAACGCCCTGGTCCGCGTCACCTCGGTGAACGGCAAGACGCCGGAAGAGCTCAAGGACCGCGTCGAATTCGCGAAGCTCGTCCCGCTCTACCCCTCCGAACGCCTGCGCCTCGAGACGGACCCGAAGAAGATCGGCCCGCGCGTCATCGACCTCGTGGCCCCGATCGGCAAGGGCCAGCGCGGTCTGATCGTTTCGCCGCCGAAGGCCGGCAAGACGCTCATCCTGCAGTCCATCGCCAACGCCATCACCACCAACAATCCTGAGGTCCACCTCATGATGGTGCTCGTTGACGAACGTCCCGAAGAAGTCACGGACATGCAGCGCACCGTCAAGGGTGAGGTCATTGCCTCCACCTTCGACCGTCCCGCCGACGACCACACCACCGTGGCCGAGCTTTCCATCGAGCGCGCCAAGCGCCTCGTGGAAATGGGCATGGACGTTGTGGTGCTCCTGGACTCCATGACCCGCCTGGGCCGTGCCTACAACCTGGCAGCACCGGCCTCCGGCCGCATCCTGTCCGGTGGTGTGGACTCCGCAGCGCTGTACCCGCCGAAGCGCTTCTTCGGTGCAGCCCGCAACATCGAAAACGGCGGCTCGCTGACCATCCTGGCCACCGCGCTCGTCGAGACCGGTTCCAAGATGGACGAGGTCATCTTCGAAGAGTTCAAGGGCACCGGCAACATGGAACTGCGCCTGTCCCGCCAGCTCGCGGACAAGCGCATCTTCCCAGCCGTGGACGTCAACGCGTCCGGTACCCGCCGTGAGGAAAACCTGCTTTCCCCCGAGGAAGTCAAGATCATGTGGAAGCTGCGCCGCGTCCTGTCCGGACTCGAAACGCAGCAGAGCCTTGAGCTGCTGACCAACAAGATCCGGGAGACCCAGAGCAACGTCGAGTTCCTCATGCAGGTGCAGAAGACGACGCTTGGTGCGAAGTCCGATAACGACAAGTAGCTGGCTTTCGCCGCTCAAAATATGCCGGCCCCGCCCCTACGCCGGGTGGCCAACGATCTGCGATCGTTAGCCACCCGGCTCCGGCAGGCCCGAAGCCACTCCCTGGCCGGCATATTTTGAGCGGCTTCTGGTTTAACTCACCACCCCCTGGCCGGAGCAACGCGGGGTCACCTACGGCCCATCAGGGCCGCCGGAATGGGCGGTAAGTGACCCCGCGTTGCAGTAACTAGACTTGAGAGAGTCGAAAGAGGTTTGAAAATGTTTGAGTCCGTACAGGGCCTGTTGGATGAGCACGACTCTATCCAGGCTCAGCTGGGGGATCCTGCTGTCTACGCTGACCAGCGGCTGGCCCGGAAGCTGGGGCGGCGTTCTGCCCAGTTGAACGGCATTGTGGAGGCCTACCACCGCTGGGAAGGCATCCGCGATGACCTGGCCGCTGCCAAGGAAATGGCGGACGAGGACCCCGAGTTTGCGGCCGAGGTGCCCGAGCTGGAGGCCGCGCTGGAGCTGGCGGCGGCCAAGCTGCGCCGGCTGCTGATCCCGCGCGACCCGGACGACTCCCGCAATGTGATCCTCGAGGTCAAGGGCGGCGAAGGCGGCGACGAGGCAGCCCTGTTCGCCGCGGACCTGCTGCGGATGTACAGCCGTTACGCGGAATCCCGCGGCTGGAAGACCGAGATCATCTCTGCCACCGAGTCGGACCTCGGCGGGTACAAGGACGTCCAGATGGCCGTCAAGGGCAGCTCGAACGATCCGGCCGAAGGCGTGTACGCCCGGCTCAAGTTCGAAGGCGGCGTGCACCGGGTCCAGCGTGTTCCCGTCACCGAATCCCAGGGCCGCATCCACACCTCGGCCGCCGGCGTGCTGGTGCTGCCCGAAGTGGACGAGCCCGAGGAGCTCGAGATCAACCAGAACGATCTCAAGATCGACGTCTACCGCTCCTCCGGTCCCGGCGGGCAGTCGGTCAACACCACCGACTCCGCAGTGCGCATCACGCACCTTCCCACCGGAATCGTCGTCGCCATGCAGAACGAAAAATCGCAGCTGCAGAACCGTGAGGCCGGCATGCGCGTGCTGCGTGCCCGCATCCTGGCGCACCAGCAGGAGCTGATCGACGCCGAAAACTCGGCGCAGCGCAAGTCGCAGATCCGCACCATGGACCGCTCCGAGCGCATCCGTACCTATAACTACCCGGAAAACCGGATTGCGGACCACCGCACCGGTTACAAGGCCTACAACCTGGACCAGGTCATGAACGGCGACCTGGAACCGGTGATCCAGTCGGCCATCGAATTGGACGAGCAGTCCCGGCTCGACGCCATCGGCGAATAGGCGCGGGTCACTGGTGATGACTGCAGGTGATGGTCCGAGCCTCGCGGAGGCCGTCAGCGAGGCGACGGCGGTCCTCGCGGCGGCCGGCGTGCCCAGCCCGCGCGTGGACGCCGAGCTCCTGGCCGAGCACCTGCTCGGCGTCGGACTGGGCCGTTTGCGCGCGCTGATGCTCGGCGATGCGCCGGCGCCGGAGGGTTATGCAGACCTCGTCGCCGAACGGGCGCAGCGGATCCCGCTGCAGCACATAACGGGCGTGGCGCACTTCCGCTACCTCGAACTCGCCGTCGGTCCCGGTGTGTTCATCCCGCGGCCGGAGACCGAATCCGTGGTGCAGCTGGTCCTGGACTGGCTCAAGGCCAGCGACGGACTGGCGCACCCCAAGGTCGTGGACCTGGGCACCGGGTCCGGTGCCATTGCAGGCTCGATCGCCCATGAGGTTCCCGGCGCGGAAGTCCATGCGGTCGAGTTCAGCGAATTCGCGCACGCGTGGGCGGCGAAAAACTTGGCTCCCCTGGGCGTCCACCTCATCCGCGGCGACCTGCGCGACGCGCTGGCCGAACACAACGGCACGTTCGACGTCGTCGTCTCCAACCCGCCCTACATCCCCGCCGAAGCGATCCCGAACGAACCCGAAGTGGCGCTGCACGACCCGCCCGAGGCGCTCTACGGCGGGGGAGCGGACGGAATGGAACTTCCGACGGCGGCGGCCGCCTCGGCTGCCCGCCTGCTGGTCCCCGGCGGCTACTTCGTGATGGAGCACGCCGAGGTCCAGTCGGAATGGATCGCCGCGATGCTCAAACGCGCCGGGGTGTTCGCCGAGGTGACAACGCACCGTGACCTTAACGGCAAGGACCGCGCCACCAGCGCCGTCCTGGCCGCGTCAGGGCCGACGGCCGCGAAAAATCGTGTGACAAGTGATGAAAGAATAGGCCAGTGACGACTAGCTACGATTGCACGGCGGCCGAGCAGCGCGCTGCGGGACTTGAGCACGCCCAACGGGCCATCCGGGAGAACAAGTGCGTGGTCTTTCCCACGGACACGGTCTACGGGATTGCGGCCGACGCCTTTTCACCCCTTGCCGTGACCCTGCTGCTCGCCTCCAAGGGCCGGAGCCGGAAGATGCCGCCGCCCGTGCTGATCCCCAGGCTGAACGCCCTCGATGGCCTGGCCACGGACGTTCCGGCCGAGGCGCGGCGGCTGGCCGAGGCGTTCTGGCCCGGCGGCCTGACCCTGATCCTGCATGCCCAGCCGTCGTTGGACTGGGATCTCGGCGAGACCAAGGGCACGGTCGCCCTGCGGATCCCGGCCGACGAGATCGCCCAGGACCTGCTGACGCTTACCGGACCCCTCGCGGTGTCCTCCGCTAACCGCACCGGGAACGCCGCGGCGCAGACCGCCGCGGACGCCGAAGCCCAGCTGGCGGAATCCGTGGAGGTTTACCTGGAGGGCGGACCCCGGCCCGCCGACGGCGCCGAGGCCCTCGCCTCGACCATCGTCGACGCGACGGCGCTGCCCTTGCGCGTCGTCCGGCAGGGAGCCATCAGCCTCGACCGCCTGCGCGGAGTGGTGCCCGGCGTCCTGGACATCGACGGCAACGCCCCCGATGCTGCGGACGCTCCGGAGGCCGCCGCAGAGTCCGCCGCTGCGCCGGGCGACGCTGCGCCGGAGCCCGGTTCCGCATGACGCTGGAGCGTCAGCGCGTCCCTTTCCTCGACGTCGAAGCGACCCCCGTGACGGTGTCCGAGCTGACCGCGGTCCTCAGCACCTTCATGGCCGAGGGCAAGACCCGAATCGTGGTGGGCCACAACCTGCACAGCGTGACGCTGCTGCACTCCGATCCTGCCTTCCGCTCTTTCTATGAGCGCAGCGACGTGGTCCTGATCGACGGCGCACCGGTGCTCTGGCTCTGGGCGAAGACCGGCGAAGAGGACGACGGCAGGGAACCGGTGATGGACTACCGCCTTGGGTCGACCGACTGGATTCCCGCGCTCGGCAATGTCGCGGGACTGGAGCGCATTGCGGTCATCGGTGCAGGCGCCGTGGCCAACGCCGGTGCCGTGGCCAGGCTGCGGGAGATCGTCCCCGGGGCGCGGGTCGACGGCATGCCCGGCGAAGGCTGGAACAAGGAAGTTGAGGAAGCCGCGGTCGAATGGCTGAACCGGCTGCGCCCGCAGCTTGTGCTGCTGGGCCTCGGGATGCCGCTGCAGGAGCAGGTCATGGCCCGCCGGCTTGCCGCGCTTCCGCCTGCGGTCTACTGCACCGTCGGCGGCGCCATCGAACAGATTGCCGGTGTGCAGAAACTGGCGCCGCGCTGGATCGGCCGGCTCGGACTCGAATGGGCCTGGCGGCTCATGCTCCACCCGCAGCGGGTAGCCTACCGGGTGTTCGGCGAACCCTGGGTGCTGCTGGGCCTGCTGCTCCGCCGGCGCCTGCGCCGGCAGCCCTAGGCTGCCGGCGGGGCTGCCGGCGGGGGAGCACGGTTAGAACTTCTGGTCCTCCAGCGGGCCGAAGCCCTTGCCGCGGAGCCCGGCGGAAAAGGCGCGGAACCAGTCAGCGAGCCCGCGGAAGTCGCCGCTGCGCAGGAAGTAGCCGAGGTAGCCGCCCACATCCGCGATGAAGGACTTGACCCGGAAGTGGCGGCGGATCATGTACCCGCGGTTCCGGTAGTAGAAGTAGCGTTTGAAGGCGGAATCCGGAACGATCACGTGCCACCGCGCACCGAAGACGTGCTTGGTTTCAGCGAAGGCGTGCGGGTGCGTGATGGCGGCGGTGGTCACCGTGCCGAAGCGGATCCCGGCCTTCCTGAGCCTGAGCGTGAAGTCCACCTCGTCGCCACGGATGAAAAGGCGCATGTCCGGCAGGCCGACTTTGAAGAAGACATCGGAACGGATCAGGGCGCCGTTGAAGAAGTGCCCGTCGTCGGGCAGGAATCCGACCTTTTCCACCTCCGCGCGCTCATGCGTGACCTTGCCGTCCAGCCGGAAGAAAAAGGACAGCTGGTCCGGGTGGCCGGGGGCCACCACGAGGGGCACGACGGCGTCCAGGTCACGTTCCTGGGCTTCACGGAGCAACGTGGCAAGGCAGTCGGGATCTGCCGGTTCGGCGTCGTCGTCCATCATCCAGATCCAGTCAGCCCCGCTGGCCACGGCCTTGAGGATGGCCAACGAGAATCCGCCGGCGCCGCCGAGGTTTGCCTCGGACCGGACATAGTCCACGTTGGCGTGCTGGCCGGCAACGTCCGTCGACGGCACGGTGCCACTGTCGACGAGGCAAATGGACTGCACTGGAGCGGTCTGGTTGTTGATGGCGTCCATCAGGACCGCCAGCTCCCTGGGACGGTCAAACGTCACGGCAGCGACTGCAACCGAGGGGGTCATCGCGGGGTCCTTTCAGCACGACCGTCAGTGGTTTTCCCGCCGGCAGAGGGCCGTGTGACGCGAAGACAGGTGGCCGTTGGCATTAGTATCTTGACTAGAGTCCACTGTAATACAGCCCTGTCAGGCACTACGCACTGCCTGCCCTGCGCACGGCGACGGAGAAGTTTCATTTTTCGAAAGACAGTTCCACCGCAATCGAATCCACCCCATTTCCGCAGCTCACCGGCGCGTCCGGTGCTGCGGGACGTGCCGGCGTGCGGTGCCTGTGCTGACGGTACTGACGGCGTTTGGCTGGTGGTCGTCCCGTGATCATGTACCTGCTCATGATGCTGACGGCAGCGATCGTGACCTACGCGGCGACATGGGGTGCCCGGCTCGCGGGCAACAAGCTGGAGCTGTATTCCCCGATCCGCAGCCGCGACATGCATTCCACCCCGATCTCCCGGCTCGGCGGCCTCGGCATCTTCGCGGGCGTGCTGGTTGCCCTGGTCACGGCGAGCAATTCGTTCTTCGTCAAGGACATCTTCCGGAACAACACGGCGCCATGGGGAATCCTGGCCGGGGCCGCGGTGATCGTCGTTGTCGGCGTGGCGGACGACCTGCTGGACCTGAGGTGGTGGGTCAAGCTGATCGGCCAAAGCGCCGCGGCACTGGTCGTGGCCACCTGGGGGGTCCGGATGACGATCATCCCGTTCATTCCCGAGCCGATCGTGATCCAGAACGAGGCCGTGAGCATTGTGCTGACGGCCGGGCTGATCGTCACCACCATGAATGCATTCAATTTCATCGACGGACTGGACGGGCTCGCCGCGGGCGTGGCCATCATCGGCGGAGCGGCGTTCTTCCTCACGGCCTACTGGGTCCACCGCACGGCCGTCCTGCTGGACCGTTCGGACCTCGCCACCCTGCTGACCGCCGTCGTGGTCGGCAGCTGCGTCGGATTCCTGCCGCACAACTGGTTCCCCTCCAAAATCTTCATGGGCGATTCCGGGGCCATGCTGATTGGCCTGCTGATGGCCTCGGCCGGCGTCGTCTCGACCGGCCAGATCAGCTCGGGCCTCTACGACCGGGCCAACGGCATCCCCACGATCATCCCCATCCTGTTGCCGTTCGCGGTGCTGTTCCTGCCGCTGCTGGACCTGTGCCTGGCGGTGGTGCGGCGGACAGCGCTGGGCCGGTCGCCGTGGTCGGCGGACCGCGGACACCTGCACCACAAACTCCTGGACATCGGATACTCGCACCGCGGCGCCGTCGTGCTGATGTACTTGTGGACCTGCATCCTTGCCTTCGGCGGCCTCGCTTTCGCGATCTTCCCCTGGCACATAGTCCTCGCCGTTGATCTGGCCGCCGCGGCAATCATGGCCGTGGCGACTGCCTGGCCGTACCTGCGCCAGCGCGGGCCGAGGCAGATGGCCCGCACTCCCGAATAGCCTGACCGGCATGCCCGGGGAACCCGCTCCGACGCGCTTTTCCGAATAATTTCTATCTAATGTAGAATTCAGGGGCGGTACTTCGCCGCCTGCCTTGACCAGCAATACGCCAGCGACGATTGGGATCTGATGACCTCCAACGCCGAACCGGAACCCGCTTCCGGCAACGGACCCGTTGGCGTCTCCGGCCCCACAAAATCCCTGTGGCTCAGGCTGCTGGCAATGAGTTCCGCGGCCTCCGCCGCAGCACTGGTGTTGACCGGCACGGCCGCCTTCATCTTTAACGGCGCCGTGGGGTTCTGGTCCGCCCTGTTCGGCGGCGCGCTGGTGATGGCCTTCTTTGCCATCAGCCTCGCGGTGGGCCACTTCGTCGGCCGCAACAACCCTTCGGGAGCGATCGGACTGTTCGTCGCGACGTACTTCGTCAAGGTTGTCGGCTTCGCCGTGGTCCTCTTCGTCATCGGCGCCCCGGCCTGGCTGCACGGCCGCTGGTTCCTGATTGGCGCCGTCGTCACCGTCGTGTTCTGGCAGGCAGCCGAAATTTACGGTTTCAGCAAGGCCAGGCTCCAGATTTACAACGATCCCGAAACGCGAAAAGGCGGCACCGATGTTTAGCCGCAAATCCGGCCGCAGGCCAGTTGCCGGACCACGTACCGGACCAGAAAACCAGCCAGCCAAATCACCCAAAACTACGTCCGGTGCCCCCGGTGTATCGACCGACGGAAGCGACGGCGGATACAACGCCGGAATCGCCGTCTTCAGCTACATTGTTGGCGGAATCATCGTCTGGAGTTTGATAGGGTGGGGACTGGATAATCTGTGGGGAACCCGCTGGATTGTGCTCGCAGGCGCTCTGCTTGGAGCTGCGGGAGGGTTCTATCTTTCTCATATGCACGGCCTCACCAGTAACAGAACTTCAGCTGATGACGGCACTGCTGCACGTGGCCCGTCCCAGGACGAGGAACAGTAATGCCAAATAATTTCACAGGGGGAGAGGCGGGCACCAATGTCGCCGGTCCCCGCCCAACGCCCAATGATGGACACTGCAGAGAGGAAACGCGTTGATCGCGCTTGCGCTCCCGGCCCAAGATTCAGGAACCTTCACGCCTCCTGGAATTGAAGAACTTCACCTGCCGGCTATCATCCCCTGGGGTGCTGCCGACGGATTTTCCAAGCAGATGCTGCTGGTAATCCTGTCGGTCGTCATTATCGGTACATTCTTTGTGATCGCTGCACGGAAGCAGCAGCTGGTTCCCGGCAAGCTGCAGTTCGCTGGCGAGGCCGCCTATAGCTTCGTCCGCAACAGCATCGCCAAGGACATTATCGGCGGCCGGGACTTCATGAAGTATGTCCCGCTGCTGTTCACGCTTTTCTTCTTCATCCTCGTGAACAACATCTACGGTGCAATCCCGCTGATCCAGCTTCCCACCTTCTCGCACGTCGGCGGTGCCTACGTGCTCGCCGCGATCGTGTACGTCACCTGGATCGCCGTCGGCATCCGGAAGAGCGGCCTGAAGTACTTCAAGCTGGCCACGGTTCCGTCCGGTGTGCCGTTCTACATTCTCCCGATCGTCGTACCGATCGAGATCATCTCCAACTTCCTGGTCCGCCCGGTCACGCACAGCCTTCGTCTGTTCGCCACCATGCTGGCCGGCCACCTGATCATCATGATCTCCGGTGCGGGCATCGAATACCTCGTGATGCAGGAAAACGTCCTCCTCAAGGGCGCGTCCGTACTCGTCCTTGGCGGTGCGATCGCCATGTACATGCTCGAAGCGCTGATCATGGTGCTGCAGGCCTACGTCTTCACGCTGTTGACCGCGATCTACATCGAAGGCGCGCTGCACGCCGACAGCCACTAGGCGAAGGCCTTCAGGCGCACACGCCAGAAGGCACAACCCCAGCCGGCACAACATAGTCTTCCCCTCACGGGGATGAAGCAACCCAAACAACCTGCCACATGGGTGGCATCTTGAAAGGAAGAAAAATGGAAGGCTCCATCAACGGCTCCCTCAACCTCATCGGCTACGGCCTCTCCGCCATCGGCGGTGGTATCGGTGTGGGTCTCGTGTTCGCCGCTTACATCAACGGTGTGGCACGTCAGCCGGAAGCCCAGCGCGTCCTGCAGCCGATCGCATTCCTCGGCCTCGCGCTGACTGAAGCCCTCGCCATCCTTGGCCTGGTCTTCGCGTTCGTTCTTAAGTAAACAGAACAACCGAACATCCAGAACCGAGTAGATAAGGACGGGTGAAATATGAATCAAGCGATCATCTCAGCCGCCACCGAAGGCGGTACTAACCCCCTCGTTCCCAATCCTTGGGAAATGCTTGTCGTCTTCGCCGGCTTTGCGCTCCTCTTGTTCATCGTGGTCAAGTACGTTGTCCCGATGTTCGAGAAGACCTTCGCAGAGCGGGCCGAAGCCATCGAGGGCGGTATCGCCAAGGCCGAAAAGGCTCAGGCCGAGGCCTCCGCAGCGCTCGAAGAGTACAAGGCGCAGCTCACGGAAGCCCGCACCGAAGCCAACCGCATCCGCGAGGAAGCACGCGCCGAAGGCGCCCAGATCCTTGCAGAGCTGAAGGAGAAGGCGGCTGCCGAGTCTGCCCGCATCACCGCGCAGGCCCACACGCAGATCGAATCCGAGCGCCAGGCGGCCGTTGTGTCGCTCCGCGCGGAGGTCGGCACGCTGGCCACGACGCTGGCGAGCCGCATCGTCGGCGAGGCACTGAGCGACGATGCACGGTCGGCCCGAGTGGTGGACCGCTTCCTGGCAGATCTGGAGAACCAGAACGCGGGTGTAGCTAAGTAATGGCAGGTGTATCGAGCGAATCGCTGGCCGCTGCGCTGGCGGCACTGGAGGCCAAGCTTCCCACCGCGTCGCTGCAGTTGGCAAAGGAACTCTTCGGAATCCTGGGAACCGTGGACAGCTCGGCCGGCTTGCGCCGTGCTTTGACTGACCCGTCCCGCAGCGGTGACGAAAAGTCGGCGCTGGTCAAGCAGCTCTTCGGCGGAAAAGTATCCGCTGACGCTGTTGAAATCGCAGCCGGACTGGCCAGCTCCCGCTGGGCATCGGCACGGGATATCGGCGATGCACTCGAGACTCTTGCCGCTTCGGTGGTCATCGCTGTTGCCGAGAACAAGTCGGCCGTCTCTGCCTCCGGGCTCAGCGGACTGGAATTGCTGGAGAACGATCTGTTCTCCTTCAACCAGGCCGTTGAGTCCAGCCACGAGGTCCAGCGTGCTCTGTCCGAGCCGCAGGCCAGCCCGGCCGCCAAGGTGTCCCTCGCCGACAAACTCGTACCCGGTGCGAGCGAGGAAGCGAAAGTCCTGATCGGGCAGGCCGTCACGGCTCCGCGCGGGCTTAAGGTCACCAGGCTGGTCCGCCGTTTCGCCGAGCTTGCCGCCAAGCGCCAGCAGCGCTGGATTGCAACGGTCGACGTCACCCGTCCGCTGACGGAGACGCAGATCAGCCGCCTGCAGGCGGGGCTGAACGCCCTTTACGGGCGCGAGCTCAAGATCAACATGAATGTTGACCCGGCACTGATCGGTGGCATCCGGATCCAGGTAGGTGACGAAGTGGTTGACGCTTCGGTCGCCGGCCGCCTGGGCCAGCTCCAGCGTCAGCTTGCCGGCTAGCCGGACAAGCACAACCTAACGACAAGAAACCCCGGTCATCGTGAGCAACGATGATCACGAAAACAGGAGAGCAGGGACTGCAGATGGCCGAATTGACCATCAACGCCGACGACGTCCGTAATGCGTTGAACGAGTTCGCGGCGTCCTACGAACCCGGAAACGCAGAGCGCGTAGAGGTCGGCCGTGTAACAACCGCAGGTGACGGCATCGCCCGTGTTGAGGGCCTTCCCTCGGTCATGGCGAACGAGCTGCTTCGCTTCGAAGACGGCACGCTGGGCCTGGCCCAGAACCTCGACGTCCGCGAGATCGGCGTCATCATCCTCGGTGACTTCACCGGAATCGAAGAAGGCCAGGAAGTCCACCGCACCGGGCAGGTTCTGTCCGTGCCCGTTGGCGACGCCTTCCTCGGCCGCGTGGTTGACCCGCTGGGCCAGCCCATCGATGACCTCGGCGAGATCAAGGCCGAGACCACCCGTGCCTTGGAACTCCAGGCACCCGGCGTGACCCAGCGTAAGTCGGTCCACGAGCCGATGCAGACCGGGCTCAAGGCTATCGACGCCATGATCCCGATCGGCCGCGGCCAGCGCCAGCTGATCATCGGTGACCGCCAGACCGGCAAGTCCGCCATTGCGATCGACACGATCATCAACCAGAAGGCCAACTGGGCTTCCGGAGACGTGACGAAGCAGGTGCGCTGCATCTACGTGGCGATCGGCCAGAAGGCATCCACGATCGCAGCCGTCCGCCAGACCCTCGAGGACAACGGCGCCCTGGAATACACCACGATCGTGGCTTCCCCGGCGTCCGACCCCGCAGGCTTCAAGTACCTGGCACCGTACGCCGGCTCGGCCATCGGCCAGCACTGGATGTACGGCGGCAAGCACGTCCTCATCGTGTTCGATGACCTGTCCAAGCAGGCCGAGGCCTACCGTGCAGTGTCACTGCTGCTCCGCCGCCCGCCGGGACGCGAAGCCTACCCGGGCGACGTCTTCTACTTGCACTCCCGTCTGCTGGAGCGTTGTGCCAAGCTCTCCGACGAGCTCGGTGCAGGCTCGATGACCGGTCTGCCGCTGATCGAGACCAAGGCAAACGACGTTTCCGCCTACATCCCGACCAACGTGATCTCCATCACCGATGGCCAGATCTTCCTGCAGTCGGACCTCTTCAACGCCAACCAGCGCCCCGCTGTCGACGTCGGTGTGTCCGTCTCCCGTGTTGGTGGCGCCGCCCAGGTCAAGTCCATGAAGAAGGTCTCCGGTACCTTGAAGCTGGAACTGGCCCAGTACCGCGACATGCAGGCCTTCGCCATGTTTGCCTCGGACCTGGACGCCGCATCGCGCCAGCAGCTGACCCGCGGTGCACGCCTGATGGAACTGCTCAAGCAGGGCCAGTACTCGCCGTTCCCGGTCGAGAACCAGGTCGTCTCCATCTGGGCCGGCACCAACGGCCACCTGGACGAGGTTCCGGTTGAAGACATCAACCGCTTCGAGACCGAGTTCCTGGAGCACCTCAAGCACAAGTCCTCCATCCTGACGACGCTGGCCCAGACCAACGTCATGGACGATGACACCGCTGAAGCACTGAAGACCGCAATCGTGGACTTCAAGAAGGGCTTCTTCGGCGAGGGAGACAACCTCCTGGTCGGTGCGGGGCACGAGGAGCACGCCCCCATCGGCGAGGATCAGGTCGACCAGGAAAAAATCGTCAAGCAGAAGCGCTAGTTTCGCTGGCAGGGACTGCCGGGACCCGCACGGGTTCCGGCAGTCCCGGCCATCGGGATCTTAGGAAAGGATAAGTATGGGAGCCCAGATCCGGGTCTACCGCCAGAAGATCAGCTCGACGACGTCGATGCGCAAGATCTTCAAGGCGATGGAACTGATCGCTACCTCGCGCATCGGCAAGGCCCGCGCACGCGTAGCAGCTTCACTGCCTTACGCGAACGCGATCACGCGTGCCGTTTCTGCTGTCGCAAGCCAGAGCGAAATCGACCACCCCCTGGTCACCGAGCCGGCGCAGATCCGCCGGGCCGCCGTCCTGGTCATCACCTCGGACCGTGGCCTCGCGGGATCTTACTCGGCGAGTGTCCTCAAGCAGGCCGAAGGCCTCAACGAGCTGCTCCACGGGGAAGGTAAGGAAGTCAAGACGTTCCTGGTCGGCCGCAAGGCGCAGGCGTACTTCGACTTCCGGAACCGTGAATACGCTCGCGTATGGACCGGCAACACGGATGCACCGGAGTTTGCGACCGCGCGCGAAGTCAGTGAAGCACTGCTGGCCGAATTCGCTAACGCCTACGAAGAGGGCGGCGTCGACGAAATCCACGTCGTCTACACCCGCTTCAAGTCGATGGTGACCCAGGAGCCGACGGTCGTCCGTCTGCTGCCGCTCGAGGTTGTCGAAGAGAAAGCCGCGTCCGAATCGGACCTGCTGCCCCTCTACGAATTCGAGCCGGAAACGGAGCAGGTTCTCGATGCCCTGCTGCCGCGCTACATCGAATCACGTATCTTCGCCGCCATGTTGCAGGCAGCAGCTTCCGAGCTCGCAGCCCGCCAGCGTGCGATGAAGTCCGCCGGCGACAACGCGACGGATCTCATCAAGAAGTACACGCGTCTGCGCAACACTGCCCGTCAGGCTGAAATTACGCAGGAGCTTTCCGAAATCGTTGCCGGTGCCGACGCGTTGTCCGCGTCCTAGCCAGCACGAGCCTGGATCCAGCTGTACCTGCACCAAAAGATAAACTTAACCCCACGCCATCTACTGAGTGAAGTGAGAGAGATGACTGCCACTGCTACCGATCACGTAGCCGCAACGTCCGGTGCTACCGGTCGTATTGCACGTGTTATTGGCCCGGTTGTCGACGTCGAATTCCCGGCTGACGCAATCCCCTCGATTTACAACGCACTCACCACCGAGATCACTCTCAACGGTGAGACCCGAACCATCACGTTCGAGGTTGCCCTGCACCTGGGTGACAACCTGATCCGTGCCATCTCCCTCCAGGCCACCGACGGACTTGTCCGCGGTACCAACGTGGTGGACACCGGTGCCCCGATCTCCGTGCCCGTGGGCGACGGCGTCAAGGGCCACATCTTCAACGTGCTGGGCCAGCCCCTCGACGTTGCCGAGTCCGAACTCCAGATCAGCGAACGCTGGCCTATCCACCGCAAGGCTCCGGCCTTCGCGACCCTGGAAGGCTCCACCGAGATGCTGGAAACCGGCATCAAGGTGATCGACCTCCTCACCCCGTACATCAAGGGTGGCAAGATCGGCCTGTTCGGTGGTGCCGGCGTCGGCAAGACCGTGCTGATCCAGGAAATGATCACCCGTGTTGCCCGCAACTTCGGCGGCACCTCGGTGTTCGCCGGTGTCGGCGAGCGTACCCGTGAAGGTAACGACCTCTGGGTCGAAATGGAAGAGGCCGGCGTCCTCAAGGACACCGCCCTTGTGTTCGGCCAGATGGACGAGCCGCCGGGAACGCGTCTGCGCGTTGCACTGTCCGCCCTGACCATGGCGGAGTACTTCCGCGATGTGCAGAACCAGGACGTGCTGCTCTTCATCGACAACATCTTCCGCTTCACCCAGGCAGGCTCCGAGGTTTCCACCCTCCTCGGCCGCATGCCGTCGGCCGTGGGCTACCAGCCCAACCTGGCTGATGAGATGGGCCTCCTCCAGGAGCGCATCACGTCCACCAAGGGCCACTCCATCACCTCGATGCAGGCCATCTACGTTCCCGCAGATGACTACACCGACCCGGCTCCGGCCACGACCTTCGCACACCTCGACGCGACCACGGAACTTTCCCGTGAAATCGCTTCCCGTGGTCTGTACCCGGCCGTTGACCCGCTGACGTCGACCTCCCGCATCCTGGATCCGCAGTACATCGGCCACGACCACTACAACACGGCCGTCCGCGTCAAGCAGATCCTGCAGAAGAACAAGGAACTTCAGGACATCATCGCCATCCTCGGCGTTGACGAACTCTCTGAAGAAGACAAGATCGTCGTGTCCCGTGCACGCCGCATCCAGCAGTTCCTCTCGCAGAACACCTACACCGCCAAGCAGTTCACCGGCGTCGAGGGCTCCACCGTGTCCATCAAGGACACTGTTGAAGGCTTCACCGCTATCTGCGACGGCGACCTTGACCACGTTGCAGAGCAGGCGTTCTTCAACGTCGGTGGCTTGGACGACGTCGAGCGCCAGTGGGCCAAGATCCAGGAACAGACCAAGTAATATGGCTGAGCTTGAGGTTGAGATTGTCGCAGCGGACCACTTTGTGTGGTCCGGAGCGGCCAAGATGGTCAAGGCCCGCACCAGCGATGGTGAAATCGGAATCCTGCCCGGCCACTCGCCCCTGCTGGCGATTCTGGCCGAAGGTGAACTGGCAATCGAGCCGGTATCCGGTGACCGCATCGCTGTAGTTGTTGACGGGGGATTCTTCTCTGTCGACAACAACAGGGTGGTCATTGTTGCTGACAACGCCCAAATGGGCGAAGCGGCTACTGCGGGGATCCGCTAGCACGACCTTGATGAACGATATTGGTTTGCCGTTCATCGTCCTGGCAACTGCGTTTGGGTTGCTGGTATTTGCACTGTGCCTTTCGGGGGTGCGCCGCTTCAATCTGCGGCGCGCCCTGGGCACGGTGGACGCCTCCATCTGCACGGCTGGAAACAGCTGGCAGATGGGGGTTTGTCGTTATCAGGACAACGACCTCGAATGGTTCCGCCTGGTCTCACTCAGCGTCCGCCCCAAGCACACCTTCCGGCGCAGTTCGCTGGAGCTGCTTGGCCGGCGCAAGCCGACCGAATCCGAGCTCCTCAAGGTCCAGCCCGACGCCGTCATCGTGGAGCTCCGCTACGAGGGCCAGCAGGTCCTCCTGGCCATGCGATTCGATGCCTACACAGGGTTGTCATCCTGGCTTGAGGCCGGACCCGTCATCGGCGTCGGCACCTGGCGCTAGCCCCGGTGGACTACCTCGATGGCCTTAGCCTGGTCGACGGCCCGGTGGTGTGGATCGTGTGGGCAGCCGCCGCGGCGGGCCTGGCCTACCTCCTGACGCACGTTGCCCTCCGGCACACGGGTTTCCGGCGCACGGGCCGCCGCGCTCCCGGCGCGGCCGTGGCCGTCGCGGCTGCCATGACCCTGCTCGCCGCGGCGCTCGTCGCGGCCGTGCACTGGTTCCTGCTCTACGCCGTCACCGTCTTCCCTGCCGAACTGCCGTGGGAGACCCTGGCCTGGTCCGTTGCCGGCGTCCTCGCCCTGCTGCTGTGGCTCATGCGCCTGCTTGGACTCTGGGGCCGCGGACGGACCGGCACTAATCCGACCGGCACTATTCCGACCGGCACTAATCCGACCGGTACTATTCCGACCGGCACTAATCCGACCGGTACTAATCCGGGCCGTAGCCGTCGCTGGCGTTCAGGCGCAGCAGCCACGGCCGCCTTCCTGGCCGTCCTCGCGCTGTCCGCCGTCCAGATCAACATCTACTTCGGCCTGAACCACACTGTCGGCGACCTCACCGGAGCGGCCGCAGCCCGGATCCAGCCGCTCGAGGCCGGCCTGACGCGCGCCGCCGGCGCCCCTGCCGCCACCGGGCTCACCAACTGGCAGGCGCCGGACCACCTTCCCGACGGCGTCATCCGCAAGGCGGTCATCCCGGGCACCGTCTCCGGCTTCCAGAGCCGGGACGCCTACGTCTATCTCCCTCCGGCCTACCTGGGTTCCCCCCGGCCTGCGCTGCCGGTGCTGGTCCTCTTTTCCGGCCAGCCGGGCGGTCCTGCCGACTGGCTGACTGGCGGCGCACTCCGGAGCCGGCTCGACCGGTTCGCCGCGGAGCACGCCGGGGTGGCGCCCGTAACGGTGGTGGTCGATCCCAACGGCTCGGCGTCGGGAAACACGCTGTGCATGGACAGCCGGATTGCCCAGGCGGACACCTTCCTGGCGCGGGACGTTCCGGACTGGATCAAGCGCACGCTCGACGTTGACCCGGATCCCCGCCGGTGGGCCGCGGGCGGTTTCTCCTTCGGCGGCACGTGCGCCATGCAGATGGTCACGAGGCATCCCGGCGTCTACATCGCGGCGCTGGCCTTCTCCAGCGAGGAGGAGCCGGCCCTCGCGAAGGTGCGGGCCAAGACCATTGAGGCCTCCTTCGGCGCCGACGCCGCGGCCTTCGACCAGCTGACCCCGCTGCGCGTCATGGCGGAACACCGCTTCGACGGCCACGGCGTGTATTTCGCCGCCGGAGACCGCGATCCGCAGTTCACCGGCTACATGGACGTGCTCTCCGAGGCGGCACGCCGTGCCGGGTTCAGCGTTGAAACACACCGGATCGCCAACGCGGGGCACTCCTGGGACGTGGCATCCGGCGGCCTTCCCGGCGGCCTGGACTTCCTGGCGCGACGCTGGGGGATCGCGCCATGAGCCAGGCCAAGACCGGGAGTAACCGGACCGCGGCGGGCCCAGGGCCGGAGATCCCGCCGCTGCAGGGTGTCTGGCGCCAGGGCTTGCGCCGGACGCTGGCGCACTTCCGTGCCGTACCCTTCACGCTGGCGGTCCTCGCGGCCTTCCTCGGTGTCGGGGCCGTGACGGGCAGCTTCCTGTCGGGCCCGCCCGACGCCCTGTTGCCTGTAGCGTCCGTCAACGCTTCGGGGCTGAAAGCGGGGCATTGGTGGTCCTTGTTCACCTCGCTGTTCTTCGCAACCAACCTGCTGGCCTACCTGGCCGCATCACTGATGATCCTCCTGCTGCTGGGTCTCGCTGAACGGCATCTGGGGACCCTGCGGACGGCCGTATTCTTCTTTGTAGGCCAGTTCGCTGCTGTGACGGTGTTCCTGCTGGTTACCCAGCTGGCCCGGTATATCGGCGACGGCTGGCTGGGGCTCATGGTCAACGCCCGGCTGATTGGCCCCTACGCCGCCGTCCTGGCCGTGGCCCTGGCCGCCAGCGGCCTGCTGCCCACGCTGTGGCAACGCAGGCTGCGGACCGCCGGCCTGTCCGCGTCCCTGCTGCTGGTGCTCTACGTCGGGCATCCGGAGACAGTGGTTGGGCTCGCCGGTGCCCTTGCCGGCCTGGCCGCGGGCTGGTGGATCCAGGGCGACCGGGGGACCCTGCACCGGCACCGTTCAACCGGACGCGAGACCCGCAACCTGCTGGCCCTCACGGTCGCGATCTTCGCGGTGGGGCCGATCCTCACGGCCGCCGTCAGCAGCCCCACCGGGCCCCTGGCCCTGTTGCGCGACGTCGTGCTGAACCCGCTGCCCACGCTGGGCCAGCTGGAGGAAAACTGCGGCGGGACGGTGGACGTCAGCTGCCTGGAGGCCGGCCGCGCCGGACTCGCCGGTCCGCTGGGCCTGGCGCTGGCGGTTGTCCCGGTGGTCCTGCTGTTGATCTGTGCGGACGGCATGCGGCAGGGCCGCCGCCTGGCCCTGCGGATCGCGATCATCGTCCAGCTTGGCGTGACAGCCCTGGCCGCCGTGTACCTGGCCCTGTTCGCCCGGATTCCGCACTATGCCAGCCAGCCGCACACGGCCGTGATGGGCTCCGGCTTCGTCCGCGTCCTTCCGCTCGTGGCCGTCCCGTTGCTGCTCGTTGTGCTGCTCTGGCTTAACCGCCGGCAGTTCAGGGTGGAGACTGCTCCGCGGGCCAGGCGGATCCTGGGCATCGTGGTCGGGGGCACGTGGCTGGTGCTCGCCGGGGCCTATTCGGTGGCCTGGCTCGCCGCCGGCGGGATGGACCGCGACGGGGGAGTGCTGGGCCTCGCGGCGGAACTCGCCCGGCAGTACCTGCCGCTGCCCATTCCGGGCGCCTACAGCCGGTTGTTCCAGAACCGCAACGCCGTCGAGTCATTTCTGTTCGCCTATGCCGGCATCATCTTCTGGGGGGTGGCCCTGGCGGCGGTCTGGCTGGTGCTGCGGCGGCGGCTGCACGGTACCGGACACAGCACCGACGTCGGCTCCGGGGACCGGGACACGGCCCGTGACCTGATCCGCCAAGGCGGGGACTCACTGTCCTGGATGGCGCTCTGGGAACCGAACAAATACTGGTTTACGCCGGACCGGCGCGGCGGCGTGGCCTATCAGCAGCACGGCAACGTGGCCCTGACGCTGGCGGGCCCGTTCGGATCCGCTGCCCTCCACGAGGAGACCGCGGCGGGTTTCATGCGCTACTGCGCCGAACACGCCCTGATCCCGTGTTTCTACTCCTGCACCGCCGGCCTCTGGCCGATGCTCCGGGCCCGCGGATTCCGCCGCGTGGCCGTGGCCCAGGAAACCAGGCTCGCCGTGCGCGAACTCGAGTTCAAGGGCAAGGAATGGCAAAACGTCCGCACCGCCCTGAACCGTGCCGCGAAGACCGGTGTCCAGGCCGTATGGGGGCGCTACAGCGAATTCCCGGCCCCGCTGCGGACCCAGCTCAGCGAGGTCTCCGAAGAATGGGCGGCGCAAAAGCACGTGCCGGAGATGGGCTTCACGCTCGGCAGCATCGACGAGCTCGACGACGACGAGGTGCTGTGCTGCCTGGCGGTGGACGCCTCCGGACGCGTGCAGGGCGTTACGAGCTGGCTGCCGGTGTACGCGGACGGACAGCTCGTGAGCTGGACCCTGGACTTCATGCGCCGGCGCGGCGACGCGTTCCCCGGTGTCATGGAGTTCCTCATTGCTTCCGCCGTGCTGGAGCTCAAGCGCACGGTTGAGGTGATCTCCCTGTCCGGCTCGCCGCTGGCGAAGGACCGTGACGGAGACAGTGCCGGCGGCGGCGACTCCGGAGGCGACTCCGGCGGCAGCGACGCCGGCGGCAGCGACGCCGGGCCGGAGGGGCTGGCCGGGATCCTGGACGTGGTGGGCAGGGCCCTGGAACCCGTCTACGGCTTCCGCTCGCTGGCAACCTTCAAGTCGCGTTTCAAACCGGACTACCGCACGCTGTACCTCTACTACCAGGATCCGTTGCAATTGCCGGCGATGGGCCGGGCCCTGAGCCGCGCGTACCTTCCCGGGTTGTCCGTCCGGCAAAGTGCCCGCCTGCTGCGCACTTTGGTGCGTTAGGCAGGGCCCGGCGGGTTAGTGCCCGGGGTTAGTGCGGAATTCGGCTGAAGAATGCATCCGGGCCAATGCGGACAAGCTGAAACGCCGCGCCCAAGAATGCACAAAAAATGATCCCCGGCACAAATGCCGGGGATCATTCCTGGTGCCGGAAATGCCCTAAAGCACTTCCCGACGGCAGACTAGACCAGCGTTACGCCGGTGGCCTGGGGGCCCTTGGCGCCCTGGCCGATCTCGAACTGAACACGCTGGTTCTCGTCGAGGGTCTTGAAGCCACCGGTCTGGATCTCGGAGTAGTGAACGAAGACATCGCCATCGGAGTCATCCGGGGTGATGAAGCCGAAGCCCTTTTCTGCGTTGAACCACTTGACGGTTCCCTGAGCCATTTGTTTCTCCTCATTGTGGATCTTGAATAAATCCGGCGCACTTCGCACCGGACTTGGTCACTCTGCGAGAAGAACCTTTGGCAACGGAACCGGATTCACGGACCGTGGCGGCAGGAGCTTCACGCTCGCAACATGTCTTGCGAGCATGAAAAAACACCTACACAAAGACTCGTATAAGAATTTCATGACACTTGCGTCAGGTCAACGGGCGAACGGAAGAATTGCATAAAAATTGTGCAAAGAACGTCTTAACGCGAATCGCCGCCACGGAAAGCCTGCTGCGGGGTGCTTAGAAGAGCCGGGATTCGCTGTCGTCAACGCCGCGCATGGCGTCGTAGTCCAGGGTCACGCAGTCGATTCCGCGGTCCTTGGCGAGGACCTTGGCCTGCGGCTTGATCTGCTGGGCTGCGAAGATTCCCCGGACCGGGGCCAGCAGCGGGTCCCGGTTCAGCAGTTCCAGGTACCGGGTGAGCTGCTCGACGCCGTCGATGTCGCCCCGGCGCTTGAGCTCAATGGCCACGGTGGCGCCGTCCGCGTCCCGGGCCAGGATGTCCACGGGGCCGATCGCGGTGAAGTACTCCCGGCGGATCAGCGAGAACCCGGTGCCCAGCAGTTCGATCTGGGCGGCCAGGAGCCGCTGGAGGTCCGCCTCGACGCCGTCCTTGATCAGGCCGGGGTCCTGGCCCAGTTCGTGGGAGGTATCGTGCAGCTGCTCGTGGATGTTGATGATGAGCCGGTCATCGGTCTTGGCCGACTGGACCGTCCACTGTTCGACGACGCCGACCTCGACGTCGACCTCATCCGGTGTGGAGACCCGCAGGGACGCAGGAGGGCTCATCCAGTTCAGCGGCTTGTAGGACCCGCCGTCGGAATGGACCAGGACCGAACCGTCGGCCTTGACCAGCAACAGCCTGGTGGCCAGCGGCAGGTGGGCTTTGAGGCGGCCGACGTAATCAACGGAGCAGCGGGCTATGACTAAACGCACCCGGTCAACTCTACCGCCTGCGCGGGCGGCGGCCTGGCGGGGCGGCAATGAGCGGCAGCCGGACTGGGGCAGAATGGAGGCATGCCCCGTTCCAACCGACCCCGCCGCGCCGGTTCTGCGAAGACAGGCTCCGGCAAGGGCACAGTGCCCGGCAAGAGCAAAGCCGCCGGAGCCAAGCACGGCCCGGCACCGGAACTTGACCTGGAGCGCGCCCGCTCGGGTTTCGCCCGCCGGGAGAGCGCACCGGACGGCGAATGGATGGTCCGCCCCATCACCGCGGGCCGCGCCGAGAAGACCTACATCTGCCCGGGCTGCTCAACCGCCGTTCTGCCGGGAATCGCCCACCTGGTGGTCTGGTCCGAGGACCACCTCTTTGGCGCCGCCGCGGGTCTCGCCGAGCGGCGGCACTGGCACAGCAACTGCTGGACTTCGCGGAGCTACCGGTATCGCTAAGCTGGTCAGCATGAGCTTTGATCCCGCGTCGTACGTCTTCACCCAGCCCTCTGCTCCCACTGCCATCCGTGCCTCCACGGTCCTGCCGGCCCGCCGCGAGAACGTCGAACTCCGCACGTCGGACGGGCACCGGCTGGTGGGCGAGCTCGCCGTCCCGGAAACCGGCGGAATCAAGGCAACACTCATCACGCTGCACCCGCTGCCGACGCACGGCGGCTTTATGGATTCGCACGTCTACCGCAAGGCCTCCTACCGGCTGCCCGCCCTCGCGGGAATCGCCGTCCTGCGCTTCAACACACGCGGCACCTCATCGCCGCGGGGAACCAGCGGGGGAGCCTTCGAGGAAGGCATAGGCGAGCGTCTCGACGTCGAGGCCGCGGTGCAGTTCGCCGTGGACCGCGGCCTGCCGAACCGGTGGCTGGTCGGCTGGTCCTTCGGCACCGAGCTGGCCCTGATGTACGGCGCCGCCGAGCCCGTCGCCTCGGAAATCGAGGGGGCTGTGCTGCTCTCGCCCCCGCTGCACCGGGCCACAGACGTGCACCTGAAGGAATGGGCCGAGGCCGGCAAGCCGCTGAAGGTCCTGGTCCCCGAGCACGACGACTACCTGCAGCCGGCGGCTGCGGCCGCGAGGTTCGCGCTGGTGCCGCAGGCGCAGGTGGTGGGGGTCGACGGCGCCAAACACCTGTGGGTGGGGGAGAAGTACGCCGGGCGGGTTCTCAACGAAATCGTGGACGAGGTCATCCCCGGCGGCGCCACAGGCGGTGCCGAAACGGTGCTGCCGCAGGAATGGGACGGACCGGTCGCCACGGCACACGCCTGAGCCGCCAACGGCGCAAAAAGAGAAAATCGCACTGAAACAGGACAGCCGCACCGTGGACCACGGTGCGGCTGTCCTGTCTCAGTGCGAAAACCCGACAGGGGAGCCCCGTCAGCGGCTGTCCTGGCGCGCGATGAGGATTTCCTTGACCAGCAGCATGATGGCCGCCGCAGTGGGAATGGCGATCAAGGCTCCGAGGACGCCCAGGAGGCTGCCGCCGGCGATCACGGAGATGACGGCGACGGCGCCGGGGACCGCCACGGCCTTCTGCATGATCCGCGGAGAGATGAAGTAGGCCTCGAACTGGAGGTACGCGAAATAGCAGATAGCGAAGACGAGCGCGGTCTGCCAGCCGGCGGTTAGGGCAACGAGCGTCACCAAGCACCCGGCAATCATGCCGCCCACGAGGGGGATGAAGGCCAGCAGGGCCACCACGAACGCCAGCAGCGTTGCAAAAGGCACTCCGATGATCGACATCACAATGAACGCGAACGTCGCGTTCAGCACTGCCACGGCGGCCTGGCCGATCACGTAGTTGCCCACCGAACCGGTGATTTCCTCGGACAGGGCTTCTACCCGGGCCCGCCGTGAGCGCGGCGCGAGCCGGTAGCCCCATTTCTTCATCGCAGGGAGGGCGCCGAGGAAGTACAGGCTCAGGACCAGCACGATCAGTGCGCCGAAGATCCCGTTTGCCACGGTGGAGCCGAAGCCCACAACGCCGCCGAAGATGCCGCCCATGGCGTCCGGGTTGTTGACGAACTTCTCCAGCTCCTGGCTGATGCGGTCCCGGATGCCGAACTGGCTGTCAATGCTCCGGAAGAAGTCCGAGTCAATGAAGTCCTGGACCCACTTGGGCGCCTGCTGCACGATCTGCGTCACCTGCTGCACGATCGTGGGGATCAGGGTGGCGAAAAATGCGGCGACGCCCAGTGCCAGGGTGGACACGGACAGGAGGATGCCGGCGGCGCGGGGGACATTCCGGTGTTCGAGCCACCGCACTACCGGGTCCAGGCCGAGGGTGATGAAGAGTGCCGTGATGATCCACAAAAGCAGCTGCGTCGTATTTGATCCGATCCAGTAGACCAGGAGGGCGAAGCCGACGCCGACCGTGCCCATGAAGCCCATGTACAAGGGGTGCTGGGCCGACATGCGCGGACCGGGACTGCCGAAGCGGGCATCGGCCGCGGACGTCTCCGCGTCCCCGGCCTCATGCTCCGGGGGCATCTCGAAGCGGATTCTCGGCTGGGCTCCGGGCAGGGGCTGGCGCAGGCGCCGGGCCGCGGACAGAAGGACATTTGCCGCGGCAATCCGGGGCCGGGAGGTTGTAGGCCGGGGACTGGAAACGGGTTGTTCGGGGCCGGGTTCCTGGCTGTCGGATTCCTGCGCTTCTTCTGGTCCGGCGGAGGACGAATCCGTATGTTCAGTCACTGCGTTAAATGCCCTTAATTCCTTGCTGCGCCACACTGGCGGCACTGGTGTGATGATCACCGCAAACACTATCAGCAGGCTTGTCACCAGAGGGGAAGAACGCCCCCGGGGGCACCGCCGCCGGGGGCCGTCCGGGTCCCCGATCTGACTCGCGGGTAACAAAATGGTTACTATTGAAGCTAACTGTCCGCTGATGATAGGTAGTATTTTGCGTTTCAAGACTGCAGTCGCCCTGGTGCTGCTTGGCCTCCTGACACTCCTGGCCGGGATTGGCCAGAAGACGTTCTGGGCTCCCCCGGAGACGATTACGGCCACCGCTCCGACCGGCACCGCCGCGCCGCTGACCGTCTTCGACCAGAAGCTGAAGACTCTGCACCCCGGGACCGTGAAGATCACGGTGAAGGGTGAAGGGGCCTTCTTGCTGGCCGCGGGACGCCCGGACGACGTCGACGCCTGGGTGGGTAAGACGGCCCACAACACCGTCGCCGGCGTCTCCGAGGACGGCAAGGCGCTGCAGCTGACGCATACCGACGGCGAAGCTACCGCGCCGTCGCCCGCCGGATCGGATCTTTGGGTCACCACCGAGAACGCCACCGGCGAAATGGACTACTCGTGGAACGCGCCGGCCGACGGTGACTGGTCGCTGCTCCTCGCCGCGGACGGCACCAAGACCGCCCCGGGCTCCATCACGATGACTTTCCCGAACGACACCTCCACGCCCTGGGCCATTCCGCTCATGGTGCTCGGCGGCCTGCTGATCATCGCCGGCGGGGCGCTGCTGGTCCTCAAGCCGAAGTCAGGCAACCGCACCGGGGGCGGCACCAGCGGCGGCAGCACGTTCGCCCGCCGCGCGCAGGCCAAGGCCGCGGCACGCCGCGGGGACAACGGCTCGACGGAAAGCACCCAGGATCCTGCCGCACCCGGCACCCCCGCACCCGAAACTGCACCGCAGCCGGCCACGCCGGAGAAAACAGGCCCGGAAAAAACAGCGCCGGAGAAAGCAGCAGCTGGCCAGAAGAAGGGCTCCGGCACGGTGCGCCGTTCCGGCATCGTGGTGGCAGTGCTGACCGCCGCCGCCGTCGCCGGAACGTCAGTGGCCGCCCAGGCCAGCCAGACTCCCGCCCCGCCGCCCAGTGCTCCCGCCTCCGGTGCCCCGGCCTCAGACGCCGCGACCCCGGGCAGTGAGGGCCAGACCGGCGATGCGCCGGTGCTGCTGGACGCGCAGTTCCGCCGCGTCCTGGAACAGGTTGCCGGTGCCGTCGATGCAGGAGACGCTGCCAAGGACGCCGCCAAGCTGGCGCCGCGGGTGGCCAAGTCCGAACTCCAGGTGCGCACACAGAACTACAAGATCCGCTCGCAGGTCGGTTCCTACGAGGCCCGCATGCCTGTCCGCTCCACCAAGCTGCTGACCACGGTGGTCACCAACAAGCGCAGCTGGCCGCGCTCGGTCATGGCCGTGACGCAGGGCGAGGGCAACGTCGTCCCGCAGCTGCTGACCCTGACCCAGGACTCCCCGCGGGATAACTACAAGCTGGTCAGCAGCACCCCGCTGCAGCCGGGTGCCACCTTCCCGGGGATCGGCAGGGCCGGTACGGAGACGCTGGCGCCCGCGGACAAGACCGGGCTCGCGTACAGCGGCGACGAAGCCCTCGCCGGGCTCGGTGACCGCCTGACCAAGGCCGACTCCACCTTCAAGGACAAGCTCGTCGAAGGCCAGTCCTCCCCGTACATCGCGGACACCCTCGCCTACCAGGCCGACGTCGTCAAATCAGGCGTCAACGGCACCTTCGCCTTCACGCACAAGGCGGCCGCGGACAACACTGTCGTGTTCCGAACCGCTGACGGCGGGGCCTTGGTCCTGGGACGGCTGAACTTCTCGTTCGACGGCACTCCGAAGGCTGACGGGGACAAGCTCACCATCGGCGACGACGCGGCCGCCCTGGCCGGCGGCAAGGAGACCAGCACCGGCATGGTGCTGGACTTCGCAGAGTCCGTGGCTGTCTATGTTCCGCCGGCCGGTTCCACGGACCCGATGAAGCTCGTGGCCGCCACCCGCGGCCTGGTCGGGGCGTCCTTCAAGTAGCCTTGGCCGGCGGGCATGGTGGCGCCGGTCGGGACTTCAATGGCTAGAGTGGAGCTATGACTACGCCAGCTTCCCGCCCGGTCCCGCCAGTTGCCGCCAGCCCGCTGAACCTGCGCGGCGCCGTCGATCTCTCCGCCCTGAAACAGCGGCCGGCACCGAGTTCTCCGGGACCTGCCCGTCCGGGCGCCGCAGTCCCGGGCCCGGCGGGCTCCGCCGGTTCTGCCGGTGCCCCGGCGGCCCCGGCATCCGGCCCGGCCGACCACGCAGGCCGGCCGTTGCGCGTGGATGTGACCGAGGGCAACTTCCAGGAGCTCGTGGACCTCTCGGCCCAGGTGCCTGTGGTGATCGCCCTCTGGGCCTCCTATTCGCCAGGCTCCGGCCAGCTGGTGGACGTCCTCGAAGGCATCGTCGAGAGCTACGACGGCCGGCTGGTCCTCGGGGCCGCGGACATCGATGTGTTCCCGGAACTTGCCCAGGCTTTCCAGGTGCAGGCCGTGCCGACCGCCGTCGCGGTGGTCAAAGGCCAGCCCGTGCCGCTCTTCCAGGGAGGCGCGGACGAACAGCAGGTACGCAGCCTGTTCGATGAACTTCTCAAGGTCGCGGCCACCAACGGCGTGACCGGACGGATCGGCGCCGGCGGCCCGGTTGGCGCGGAACCGGAGGCGCCGCCGCTGCCGCCGCTGCACCAGGCGGCGTTCGATGCGATCGAGGCCGGCGACTACGCGGCCGCGGCCGCCGCCTACCGGCAGGCCCTGAACGAGATGCCCGCCGACGCGGAGGCCAAGGCCGGCCTGGCGCAGGTGGAACTGATGGATCGCCTGCAGGCCCTCTCCGGGCCCGAGGCAGATGCCCTGCGCCGGCTCGCGGCCGACGAACCGGACAACCTCGAGGCCCAGCTCGGGGTTGCGGACCTGGATATCGCCGGCGGCCACATCGAGGACGGCCTTGGCCGGATCGTGACGTTCATTGGCCGCAACTTCGGCCCGGAACGGGAGACCGCCCGGGTCCGGCTGCTTGAACTCTTCGACGTCGTCGGCACCGGCGACGAGCGCGTCGCCAAGGCCCGCCAGGGGCTGGCCCGGGTGCTGTTCTAGTGGGATCGGCACTCTTTGCGCCGCTGGATCTAAGGTCACTGCGGCTGCAGCACCGTGGCTGGGTGTCCCCGATGTGCCAGTACAGCTGCGACCCCGAAACGGGCGAGGGCGTGCCCACAGACTGGCACCTGATGCATCTGGGCTCCTTTGCCACCGGGGGAGCGGCCCTGGTCCTCACCGAGGCCAACGCCGTCAACGCCGCGGGCAGGATCAGCCCCCGCGACGCCGGACTCTACAACGACGACCAGGCCGCGGCCTGGGAACGCATCACCGCCTTCGTGCACCGCCACGGCACCGCGGAGACCAAGATCGGCACCCAGCTGGCGCACGCCGGCCGGAAAGCGTCCTCCTACTGGCCGTTCTCCGGCAAGGTGGGCAGCGTGCCGGCGTCCGAGGGCGGCTGGGACACCGTGGGTCCTGGCACCGGCGCATTCGACGGCTACGCGCCGCCGTCGGCCATGACGGAAGCGCAGATCGACGGCGTGATCGCCGATTTCGCCGCGTCCGCCGTGCGGGCCGTCGATGCCGGGTTCGACACGATCGAAATCCATGGCGCGCACGGCTACCTGCTGCACCAGTTCCAAAGCCCGCTGGTCAACGACCGCACGGACCGCTGGGGCGGGGACGAGGCGGGCCGGAACCGATTGACGCTTGCCGTGGTGGACGCCGTCCGCGCCGTCATCCCGGACTCCATGCCCCTGCTGCTGCGGATCTCGGCCTCGGACTGGGCGCCGGGCGGGATCGAGGCCGACGCCTCGGTCCGGATGGCTGCTGCCGCCGCCGAGCGCGGGGTGGACCTGGTGGACGTTTCCAGCGGCGGGGCCGTGGCCCACCAGCAGATTCCCGTAGGCCCGGGCTACCAGACCGGGTTCTCCGCACGGATCCGGCGCGAAACCGGGGTCAGGACCGGCACGGTGGGACTCCTGACGTCCGCCGGGCAGGCCGAACACGCGGTGGCCACCGGCCAGGCGGACGGCGTGTTCATCGCCCGTGCCGCCCTGCGGGATCCGCACTGGTGGCTGCGGGCCGCGTTTGAGCTCGGCCATGACCTCGCGTGGCCGCCGCAGTACGAGCGCGCCATGCCCCGGCATTCGTTCTAGAACCGGCATCCATTCCAGAACCGGCATTTATTCCAGAAACAGCTGCGCGGTTCCCGCGAGTGAAAACGTACGCCTTGCGGACTATCCTTTTCGCGCCGTCCGGCGGTTAGTCTGGCGTCATGACATTCCAACCCCCTGGCCAGCAGGGACAGCCAGCCCCGCCCGGTCCGTCTTCGCCGCCGGCGGCTGTCCTGCAGGTGCCTGCCTTGTCCCTGCTTGGCCTCGCCAAGCGCTTCGGCGACAAAATCGCCGTCGATGGCATCAGCCTGGACGTTCCGGCCGGGTCCTTCTACGGGGTGGTCGGGCCCAACGGCGCCGGTAAGACCACCACCCTGTCGATGGCGACCGGCTTGCTGCGCCCGGACTTCGGCACCGCGCTGGTCCACGGCGTCGACGTCTGGCAGCATCCGCTGGAGGCCAAGAAGCTGATGGGGATCCTGCCCGACGGCGTCCGGCTGTTCGACCGCCTCAGCGGCGAGCAGCTGGTCACCTATGCCGGCCTGCTGCGCGGGATGGACCGGGAGATGGTGGCGTCCCGGGTGGCGGAACTGCTCGCTGCCCTGGACCTGGCCAATGACGCCGGCACGCTGGTGGTGGACTACTCCGCCGGCATGACCAAGAAGATCGCGCTGGCCTCGGCGCTGATCCACGCCCCGCGGCTGCTGGTCCTCGACGAGCCGTTCGAATCGGTGGACCCGATCTCCGCGGCGAACATCCGCGACATCCTGGACCGCTACGTTTCCTCGGGCGGAACGGTCATCGTCTCCAGCCACGTCATGGACCTGGTCCAGCGCATGTGCGATCATGTCGCAGTCGTCGCGGGCGGCCGGGTCCTCGCCGCCGGGACGGTGGAGGAAGTCCGCGCCGGCGCCAGCCTCGAGGACCGCTTCGTGCAGCTCGTGGGCGGCCGGAACCACACGGAAGGGCTGGAATGGTTGCGCACCTTCTGAGGCTCAAGCTGACCCTGCTGCGCAACAGCGTCCGGCGCAGCCCGTGGCAGCTGGTGGGCCTCGGGATCGGCGCCCTGTATGCCCTGGGAATCGTGGCTGTTTGCGTTGCCGGGCTGTTCGTCCTGCGCGGGGTGGAGATTGAACTCGCCCAGACCGTGGTGGTCCTGGGCGGCGCCACGGCGCTGCTGGGCTGGGCCATCATTCCCGTCGCTGTCTCCGCCGCGGACATGACGCTGGACCCTGCCCGGTTCACCACCTTTGCCGTCCCCATGCCGAAGCTGCTGGCCGGGCTGGCGCTCGGCGGCCTGATCGGCATACCGGGTCTCGCAACCTCACTCGTTGCGCTCGCCACGGTGGGCACCTGGTCCCGCAGCCTGCCGGCCGCAGCCGGCGCCCTCGTCGGTGCCGTGCTGGGCGTGCTGAGCTGCATCGTTCTCTCCAAGGTCGTGACCACGGCCACGGCCGGACTGGCAAGCTCCCGGCGCTTCAAGGACATCAGCTCCGTCGCCTTCCTCATCCCGCTCGTGCTCACGGGGCCCATTGTGGCGGGCATCGCGAGGGGAATCGCCGGTTCCGGCGATTTCCTGACCGGCCTGGCCCGGGCCCTGTCCTGGACGCCGGCCGGGGCGGCCTTCTCGCTCGGCGGCGAGCTGGCTGCCGGCAGCTACGCGGCCGCGGCCGTGAAATTCCTCATCGCCGCGGCCACCCTGGCGGGCCTGGCCCTGGCGTGGAAACTCCTGCTGCAGCGCGCCCTGGTGACCCCGCCCTACGCCGGGACATCCAAGCGGCGGACCGGCGGCACGGGCCTGTTCGGGCTGCTCCCGGCGACACCGGCCGCCGCCGTCGCCGCGAGGTCCCTGTACTACTGGCTGCGCGATCCCCGCTACGCCGGCGCGCTCGTGGTCGTTCCGCTCCTGCCGGTGCTGTTCCTCTTCCAGGGCAGCCAGAGCGGGTTTTACGGCCCGTTCCAGTTCGTCGGGCCGCTGACGGCCTTCCTCCTGGCGTGGTCGATCTCCACGGATGTTTCCTATGACAGCACCGCCTTCGCCCTGCACGTGGCAACCGGGGTGCGCGGCGCCGACGACCGGCTCGGCCGTGCGCTGGCGTGCCTGAGCTTCGCGCTGCCGGTGGCGGTCCTCTTCAGTGTCGGGCCGTTCTTCTTCACCGGCGACTGGGACAAGCTGCCCGCGGTCCTGGGCCTCAGCCTCGGCGTCCTCTTCACCGGCCTGGGCCTGGCCTCGGTGATCTCGGCGCGCTACACGGTGAGCGTCCCGCTCCCGGGGGACAGCCCGTTCAAGAAGCCGCCGGGCAACGTGGCCCAGACCCTCGCCGTGCAGTTCGGCGGCATGGCCGTGCTGCTGGTCCTCGTGGCGCCCGAGGCGGCGCTCGTGGCGGCGCAGTTCATCACCGGCAGCTCCGTGCCGGGCTGGATCACGCTGGCCCTCGGACCCGTGCTCGGTCTCACGCTCTTCGCCGTCGGTGTCCGGACCGGCGGAGCATGGCTGGACCGGCGGGCGCCGGAGCTGCTGGCACAACTGGCCGTCAACCGCTGACGGGTGCATGCTGGGAGTGCGCAGACTCGGACACCAGGCAGGCCAGTAAAGGCAGGATCATGGAAGTTGTCATCCTTCCCGGCAGCAAACGGATCGCGTCGCTTGCCGCGGATGCGGTGGAAGCCCTTCTCCGCCGCAAGCCCGGCGCCGTCCTGGGCCTGGCGACCGGTTCCACGCCCCTGCCGGTGTATGTCGAACTGGCGGCGCGGCACGAGCGCGCCGGACTGGATTTCAGCCGGGTCCGCGCCTTCGCCCTGGACGAGTACGTGGGGCTGCCGGCCGGCCACCCGGAGTCCTACCGCGAGGTGATCGCCCGCGAATTCACCGCACGGGTGAACATCAGTCCGGCCAACGTCCACGTGCCCGACGGCGCGGCGGCGGACATCCCCGCGGCCTGCCGGGCCTATGAAGACGCCATCCGCGACGCCGGGGGAGTGGACCTTCAGCTCCTCGGCGTCGGAACGGACGGCCACATCGGGTTCAACGAACCGGGCTCGTCGCTGGCGTCCCGGACGCGGATCAAGACCCTGATCGAGCAGACACGCCGGGACAACGCACGGTTTTTCGGCAGCCTGGCCGACGTGCCGCACCACGTCCTGACCCAAGGCCTGGGCACCATCCTGGATGCCCGCCACGTGATCCTGATCGCCACCGGTGCGCAAAAAGCCCAGGCCGTCCGGGACCTCGCGGAGGGCCCCGTCGCCGCCATCTGTGCGGCCTCCGTGCTGCAGTTGCACCCGCACGCCACCATCCTCCTGGACGAGGCGGCGGCGTCGTCGCTGCGGCTGGCGGATTACTACCGCCACAGCTACGACCACAAACCCGCCTGGCAGGGCCTCTAGGCCCCGCCGCCGGCACCGCGCAGGTCCGGCAGCGCCCTTCCAACGGCTAAGATGGGTGTCATGACTAGCATGACCGATCCTCTCGAAAACGATCCGATGCGCGAGCTCTCCGGAGCCGGGACGTCAACGGCCACGATCGAGCGCGAGGAACTGCGCCAGGAAGTTGAGCCCGGTGACCGGGAGCGCTTCTCGCACTACGTGCGCAAGGAAAAGATCATGGAATCCGCGCTGACCGGTGAACCGGTGATCGCGCTCTGCGGCAAGGTCTGGACTCCGGGCCGGGATCCGCAGAAGTTCCCCGTCTGCCCCGAATGCAAGGAAGTCTACGAGGGCCTGCGCCCCGGAAACGACGGCGGCAAGGGCTCCGGCGACAAGTAAGGGCAATCAACGGAACCAACAGGTTCCGTTAGCCGCCTTCGGACGGCGCTTCCCTATGGCGGCGCGTCGTCGCGCCCCTGATTTTCTGCTTTCCTGATTGCCGGTCCATGCTGTCCGGGTACTGCCTTACGGTCCATCCAAAAAGATTGGTGTTTTTGTGCTTAATTGGGTTTCTCCGTCGGCTGCAGCCATGCGCGGATGGAGGGCGCCTTAATGACGGAGACACTTTTCGGCGGACCCACGCTTCCCCCCGCCTATCCCGAGCGGGCCGCCTGGGGCACCGCCCCCAAGCTGCGCGCCTGGCAGCAAGAGGCGCTGGACAGCTACTTCAGCACCCACCCCAAGGATTTCCTCGCCGTCGCAACCCCCGGCGCGGGTAAGACCACCTTCGCCCTGCGCGTGGCGTCCATGCTCATCGATTCCGGGGTGGTCAACCGCGTGACCATCGTGGCGCCCACCGACCACCTCAAGCGCCAGTGGGCCGACGCCGCTGCCCGGGTGGGCATCGCGATCGACCCGAACTTCAAGAATGCCGACGGCCAGCACGGCCGCGGGTTCATCGGCGTCGCCGTGACCTATGCCCAGGTGGCCAGCAAGCCCATGCTGCACCGGGCCAAGACCGAAGCCGCCCGCACGCTGGTGATCCTGGACGAAATCCACCATGGCGGCGAGGCCCTGTCCTGGGGTGACGGCCTCCGTGAGGCGTTCGACCCGGCGGCCCGGCGGCTCTCCCTGACGGGCACCCCGTTCCGCTCGGACACCTCGCCCATCCCGTTCGTGGAGTACGCCGAGGACCGGGACGGGATCCGGCGCTCCAAGGCCGACTACACCTACGGCTACGGCAAGGCCCTGCGCGACCACGTGGTCCGCCCGGTGATGTTCATGGCGTACTCCGGCCAAATGCGCTGGCGCACCAGCGCGGGGGACGAGATGGCCGCCTCGCTCGGGGAGTCGGCCGTCACGAAGGACATCACATCCCAGGCCTGGCGCACCGCGCTGAACCCGGCCGGCGAATGGATCCCCGCCGTCCTGGCCGGCGCGGACAAACGCCTCAGCGAGGTCCGGCGCAGCGTCCCGGATGCCGGCGGCCTGGTCATTGCCACCGATCACGAGGACGCCCGCGCGTATGCCGGCCAGCTGAAGAAGATCACCGGCGAATCGCCCACCGTCATCCTCTCCGACGACGCCAAGGCCTCCAGCAAGATCGAGGAATTCACCGCCAGCGAGAAGCGCTGGATGGTGGCCGTCCGGATGGTCTCCGAAGGCGTGGACGTTCCGCGGCTGTCCGTCGGCGTCTACGCCACCTCGACCTCCACCCCGCTGTTCTTCGCCCAGGCCGTGGGGCGCTTCGTGCGTGCCCGCAAGCGCGGCGAGACGGCGTCGGTCTTCCTGCCCTCGGTGCCGCAGCTGATGGCCCTGGCCAACTCGATGGAGGCCGAGCGCGACCACGCCCTGGACCGCCCGGAGAAGGAAGACAGCGACGGCCTCTTCAATCCCGAGGATTCGCTCATGGACGAGGCGAACCGCGAGGAGAAGGCTTCCGATTCCCTGATGAAGGGCAAGTTCGAGGCCCTCGACTCCCAGGCGTCCTTTGACCGGGTGCTCTTCGACGGCGGCGAATTCGGCACCGGCGGCGAGGTGGGCTCGGAGGACGAGCTCGACTTCCTCGGGATCCCGGGCCTGCTGGACGCTGAACAGGTCGGCACGCTGTTGCGCCAGCGCCAGCACGAGCAGCTGAACCGGAAGAACAGGCGCTCCCCGCAGACTGAGGCAGCCGCGGCTGCGGCCCCGGCCGTGCCGGACCACCGGATGCTCATGGACCTGCGCACCGAGCTGGCCAAAAACGTGGCGGCCTGGTCGGCCCGCACCGGGACCCCGCACGGCGTCATCCACACCAAGCTCCGGACCGTCTGCGGCGGCCCGGCCGTCGCCCAGGCCAACGAGGAACAGCTGCAGACCCGTCTGCGCAAGCTCCAGGACTGGTTCATCGGCCGGAAGTAGCCCCGCGCAGGCGGTTATGGGCACGGGGTTATGGGCCCGGGGGTTATGGGCCCGGGGTTATGGGCTCAGGCCAATAGGCGCCGGGCAACAGCAGAGGGACCAGTTCACTGTGAACTGGTCCCTCTGCTGTTTACTCTGCTGTGAACTTTGCTTCGGCTACTGGCCGGCGCCGCAGACCTGGCCGTAGGTCTGGCCTGCCGCGGTGTAGTCGGCCTTCATGTCCTCGAGCTTGGCGGTGTCCGGGGAGGGCTTGGCCGACTCGTCGAAGTATTCGATGATGGTCTGCAGCGGGGCCCGCAGGTCCTCGGATGCCGCCGCCTTGATGGGCCGCAGCTGGTTGGCGACCCGGGTCATGCCGGTCTTGTCCGATGTGGCCGACTGGGCGGAGACCACGGTCTTGACCCGGGCGCAGGTTTCCTCGTTGGTCAGCTGCGGCGTGGCAGAGCAGCCGGCCGCGCCGAGCAGCGCTCCGGCGGCAATCAGGACGGTCAGGGTCTTCTTCATGGTGTACTCCGGGGTTCTACGGGTCTGTCAATATGGCAAGACTGGCGATGGGGCAAGGATTTCGAGTCTACTGGCTCAGAGGACATCGACGCCGCCGAGCTCCATCTCGGCCACGGCATCGTCCAGGTCTTCGGCAATGCCGACCGTCAGGCCGCGCAGCACCGTGACGGAGTAGCCGGCCTGGACGGCATCCAGAGCGGTCGCTTTGACGCAGTAGTCCGTGGCGATGCCCACCACCACAATGTCCTCGACGTCGTGGCTCTGCAGCCAGTCGTCCAGTCCGATCGCGTCCTCGCCGGCGGCGAAATCACTGCCGGCGAAGGAACTCACTGTGTTGTCGGAGTCTCCGGAGCCGGTAACGGGCATGGCGCCGGGCTGGCGGTCGCCGGTGGGGATTTCGTCCTCGGGGGCCAGCAGCCCTTCGAAGCCGGAGTACGCCGCGGCGAACTGGCCCTTGCGGAAGTACGCCTGGATGTGTTCGGGATCAAGATCGGGATGCAGTTCGGCCCCGCGGGTGCCCGCCACGCAGTGCCGCGGCCAGCTGTCCACGAGATCGGGTTTCTCCGAGAAGTGCTCACCCGGATCGATGTGCCAGTCCTGGGTGGCCACGACGTGGTCAAACTGGCCGTGGTGGGCGTCAACGTACTCGCTGATTTCCCCGGCCAGGCTTGCCCCGCCGGGGACGGCCAGGGCACCTCCCTCACAGAAATCGTTTTGGACGTCAACGATGATCAGGGCGCGGGACATTCAGTCCTCCTCGTAGATGGTGGGGATGGCCGCCTCGCCGCGCTGGAGCCGGTTGACCACCGCGGGAAGCTCCCGCATGGTTTCCGCGTGGCGCCGGCGCGCGCGCTGGACCCCCTCCGGGCCCGTCCACCCGGGGAGGAGCTCGCCGTTCTTGACGAACTGCTGCAGCAGCGGACGGTCGTTGCCGTCGTCCTCCGGGTGATGGCCGACGCCGACGATTTCGGCCGTGGCGGTCCCGCGCTCGTTGAGCTTGCGCAGCGCGTACTTCCGGCCGCCCTTGCTGGCCTTGTTCTTGGCGGCCTTGGCGACGGAGATGAAATCGCCGGCGTCGTCGGTGCGGCTGACGAGCTTGTAGACCATGCTCGCCGTCGGGGCCCCGGACCCGGTCACGAGCGAGGTGCCCACGCCGTAGGAGTCCACCGGCGCGGACGCCAGCGCCGCGATGGCGAATTCGTCGAGGTCTGAGGTCACCACGATCTTGGTGTGGTCGTTGCCGAGCTCGTCGAGCAGCCGGCGCACCCACTGGGCCTGGGCCACGAGGTCGCCCGAGTCCAGCCGGACAGCGCCCAGCTTGTCCCCGGCGAGATCGACGGCGGTGCGGACGGCCGTTTCGACGTCGTACGTGTCCACCAGCAGGGAGGTGTCCGGCCCAAAGGCGGCAATCTGGGCCTCGAAGGCCTCCCGCTCGGTGTCATGGAGGAGCGTGAAGGAATGGGCGGCCGTGCCCACCGTCTTCAGCCCGTAGCGCAATCCGGCCTCCAGGTTCGAGGTGCTGTCGAACCCGGCAATGACCGCGGCCCGGGCAGCGGCGGCCGCCGATTCCTCGTGCGTCCGGCGCGATCCCATTTCGATGCACGGGCGGGTCCCGGCCGCGGAGATCATCCGGGAGGCGGCAGAGGCGATTGCGCAGTCGTGGTTGAGCACGGAGAGCAGGTAGGTCTCCAGGATGCAGGCCTCGGCGAACGTGGACTCAACGATCAGCACGGGGGAGTTCGGAAAGTACGCCTCACCCTCCGGATAGCCCCAGATGTCGCCGGAAAAGCTGTAGCCGGCCAGGTAATCCAGTGTCTGGTCGTTGACCACCTTGGTCCGGCGAAGGTAGTCCAGTTCCGGCTCGCCGAAGCGGAAGTTCGCGATCCCCTCCAGCAGGCGGCCGGTGCCTGCCACGATGCCGTAGCGGCGCCCGTCCGGGAGCCGCCGGGCGAAGGCCTCGAAGACCGATTTGCGGTGCGCCGCGCCGGACTGCAGGGCGCCCTGCAGCATGGTCAGCTCGTAGTGGTCTGTGTACAGGGACGTGCGGGGACGGTCCCAGCCAGCGGAGGTACTCACAAATTCACTCTAGTGTGCATCCCCATAGAATGGACAGATGACCCTCAGCGTTGCGCTCGGCCCCGACACACGGGAGAGTACCCAGACCGGAACAGTGACGTCCGGCGACGTCCTGACCGCCCCGGACGTCCCCTGGAACCTTGTGATCTGGAACGATCCCGTGAACCTGATGAGCTATGTGAGCTATGTGTTCCGCAGCTATTTCGGCTACTCGGAGGCTAAGGCGAACAAGCTGATGATGGAGGTCCACAAGAAGGGCCGCTCGATCGTGGCGCACGGCAGCAAGGAACAGGTGGAGCAGCACGCCGTCGCGATGCATGGCTACGGACTCTGGGCGACGGTGGAAAAGGCCACCGGCGGCAACGCCGGCGGTTCCGGCAAAGGCAAGGGAAAACGTGGCTAAGGCATTCAAGTACGGGCTCAAGGGCATCAAGGGCCATCTGGAGCCGGCCGAGCGGGAGCTTCTGCGCAGCCTTTTCGATGACGTCATTTCCATGCTGGAGCCGGAGCAGCGCGCCAACGAGGACCCGCTGGCGGCCCTGGTGGGTCTGGACACTGAAGCCCGCGAACCCTCGGACAGAGCCATGCGGCGGCTGTTGCCGAACGTGATGAAGAACGACGACGACGCCTCCCTGGAGTTCCGTCGTTACACCGAGCGGTCGCTGCGCGAAAGCAAGATCGGCGCGCTGAAGGCGGCCGCACTGAGCCTGGACCGGGACAACCTCGTCCTGACCCCGGACGACGCCCGGCACTGGGCCACCGCGCTCAACGATGTCCGGCTGGTGCTGGCCGAACGCCTCGACATCCGTGATGATGCCGACGCCGACAACATCCACCTCATGCAGGACTGGGCCCAGGCCGAGGACGTCGAAAGCTACCTGGCCCTGGTGTACAACTTCACCACGTGGCTGCAGGAGTCGCTGGTCCAGGCCATGGTGCACTCGCTCGATAGGTAGGGCCGCTAAGCGACAGCGGTGGCGTCAGAAACAGGCACGGACTGTATCTGTGGAAGCTCCTCGAATGCCGGCTTTGCGAACCAGTATCCCTGAAACAAGCGGATGCCGGCTTCCTTCAGAATCCGGAACTCCGCCTCCGTCTCGATGCCCTCTGCGAGCACCGTGATGTCGAGCTCCTTGGCGATGCCGACGATGCCAGCAACGACAGCCTGGCGGGCCGGGCTGGTATCGATTCCTCGGATGAGCTTCATGTCGATCTTGATCAGGTCTGGCTGGAAATCGACCAGGAGCCCCAGCCCTGCATGACCGGCACCAAAGTCGTCGATGGCGGTGGTGAAACCATGCTTGCGGTATTCGGTGATGATGTTCGTGAGGTGGGCAGTGTCGGAAACCTCCTCATTCTCCGTGAACTCGAACATGATCGACGACGTCGGAAAGCTGCAACGCCTGGCTGCAAGCAGCGTCGCACGAAGGCACGCAGCCGGTTCGTAGACCGCGTTCGGCATGAAGTTGATGGAGAGAATCAAGCCCTCACCGGCAGGAAACAGCCGCGATGCCAGCACGATTGCCTTGACGCGGCAGTCCTGGTCGAAACGGTACTTTTGCTCAGGTGCGACTCTGGACAGGACGTGAAAAGCCCCCTCGCCCGACAAGCCTCTGACCAGTGCCTCGTAGCCCCATACGCGACCAGCAACGGCGTCATAGATCGGTTGGAAGGCCATGCTGAAATCGAAGTCGAGCTGTGACGACGTCGTGCAGCCGTCGCATGTCATATGCGGTCCTTTCGCTGTTTCGTCCATCGTGGGGGCACGACGGTCGCCCCCGATATCTCGACGGCGCCCATAGCATACAGGGCGGGGACAGCGGCAGGCTGCCACCGATGAGCAGGGGTCTTCCCCGCGTTGCCCATCCGCCGGAAACCCGTGTGACCCATCAGACACGAGTTGCAGGACACAATGTGATGGCCGCGCCTGTAGTGAAGCCCTATCCTCGAATAATCATGACTTCAGCATCAAATACGGATCCGGCAGCGCCAGCTGCGGCGGAGACCGCAGCGGGCAGCGCCGGAAATGCCGGGTTGGCATCGCGCCCCATCGGCGTCTTCGACTCCGGCGTCGGCGGCCTCACGGTGGCCCGCTCGATCATCGACCAGCTGCCCAACGAATCCATCCTGTATGTCGGTGACACTGCGCATGGCCCCTACGGCCCCCTTCCCATCGCCGAAGTCCGGGCCAACGCCCTCGGCGTCATGGACGAGCTCGTGGATTCCGGCGTGAAACTGCTGACCATCGCCTGCAACTCCGCGTCCGCCGCCGTGCTGCGTGACGCCCGCGAACGGTACACGGCCCGGTACGGGATCCCCGTGATCGAAGTGATCCAGCCGGCCGTGCGGCGTGCCGTCGCGGCGACCCGGACGGGCCGGGTGGGCGTGATCGGGACCTCGGCCACGGTGGGCTCGCGCGCCTACGAGGACACCTTCGCCGCGGCCCCGGACCTGGAGATCACGTCCGTGGCCTGCCCGGCGTTCGTGCCGTACGTGGAGGCCGGGATTACCACCGGACCGGAACTGCTCGCCGTCGCCCGCGACTACCTGGCACCGCTCATTGCCGCCGGGGTGGACACCGTGGTGCTCGGCTGCACCCACTACCCGCTGCTCACCGGCGTGATCTCCTTCGTTATGGGCGAGGACGTCACGCTGGTTTCCAGCGCCGAGGAGACGGCCAAGGACGTCTACCGGGCTTTGGCCTCCCGGGGCCTGGAGCGCACGGACACCGCGGCGCCGGAGCACAATTTCATCGCCACCGGCGACGCCGCCCAGTTTGAGCACCTCGCCCGGCGCTTCCTGGGCCCCGAAGTCCTCAGTGTCCGCCACGTGGACCACGTCGCGGCGCAGTACCCCACCGGCAGCCTCGCCCGGATCACCCCGGAAATGATCGCCGCCGCCCGGGCCGGCGCGGGACGGCCGCGGATCTCCAACTTTGTGGGCGGATCCGCGGGCGGGGGACCACGGCTGTGAAGCTGACCATCGTGGGCTGTACCGGCTCCTTCCCGGGGCCGGGCTCGCCGGCGTCGTGCTATCTGCTGACCGCCAACGACGGCGAGCGGAACTGGAAGATCGTCCTGGACCTCGGCAGCGGGGCGCTCGGCGCCATCCAGCGCTACACGGACCTGGAGGACATTGACGCGATCTTCCTCACCCACCTGCACCCGGACCATTGCATGGATCTGTGCGGGCTCCATGTTGCCGTGCGCTGGAAGCCGGGCGGCTGGGGACGGGGCAGGATTCCGGTGTGGGGGCCTGCCGCGACGGCCGACCGGATGGCCACGGCCTACGGGCTGGACCTGGATCCGGGCATGCACGAGGAATTCGATTTCAGCAACTGGTCCGAGCGCAAGCCGGTCAGCGTCGGCCCGTTCACGGTGACGCCCTACGCGGTGAACCACCCCGTTGAGGAGGCCTACGCCCTCCGCGTGGAGGTCACCGAGCCCGCCAAGGACGGCACGCCCGTGACCCGCGTCCTGAGCTACTCCGGGGACACGGATTCCTGCGCGGGCTTGGAGGACGCCGCTCGCGACGCCGACCTTTTCCTGTGCGAGGCGGCGTTCGAGGAAGGCCGCGACGACGGGATCAAGGACGTGCACCTGACGGGCAAGCGGGCGGGGGAGGCCGCCGTCGCCGCCGGCGCGCGCCGGCTGTTGCTGACGCACATTCCCGTCTGGACGTCGCCGACCACTGTCATGGCCGAGGCCAAAGAGATCTTCGGCAAGGACGTGGCCGTCGCCGTCGCGGGTGTGCACTACACCGTCTAGCGCGCGCTGGCCGCCCGCGCGGTTGGGACCGGGTGAGTCGATAAGCTAAAGGCATGACTTCCCAAGCTCCCAGTGTCCCCGTCATCCGCGCCGACGGCCGTACCCCCGACCAGCTGCGCCCGATCAGCATCACGCGCGGCTGGTCCAAGCAGGCCGAGGGTTCGGCCCTGATCGAGTTCGGCAACACCCGGGTCCTGTGCACGGCTTCGCTGACCGAAGGCGTGCCGCGCTGGCTCAAGGGCGAAGGCCGCGGCTGGGTCACGGCCGAGTACGCCATGCTGCCCCGGGCCACGAACACCCGGTCCGACCGTGAGTCCGTCAAAGGCAAAATCGGCGGCCGCACCCACGAGATCTCCCGGCTGATCGGCCGCTCGCTGCGCTCCATCATCGACACCAAGGCCCTCGGCGAGATCACGATCGTGCTGGACTGCGATGTCCTGCAGGCCGACGGCGGCACCCGCACCGCGGCGATCACCGGCGCCTACGTGGCACTGGCCGACGCCATCCGGTTCGCCCGCGAGAAGAAGATGATCGCCCGCAACGCCCAGCCCCTGATCGACACGATCGCCGCGGTGTCCGTCGGCATCATCGACGGCGTCCCGATGCTCGACCTGCCCTACGTCGAAGACGTGCGCGCCGAGACCGACATGAACGTCGTGGTGACAGGCTCCGGCAAGTTCGTCGAAGTCCAGGGCACCGCCGAGGGCGCACCGTTCGACCGCGACGAGCTGAACAAGCTGCTGGACCTGGCGCTGCTGGGCACGGAGCAGCTCGCCGCGATCCAGCGCGACACCCTGGCGGAGGCCCCGTGACGGAGACGCCCCTCGCGGACCGGCCGGAAGCCGACGGTCCGGGCCCGCGGCTCGTCCTCGCCACCCACAACAAAGGCAAGCTCCGGGAACTCCGTGAGCTGCTCCGCGGCCAGGTTCCCGGGCTCGACGTCGACACGCAGGTGGTGGACGCCGGCGCCGTCGGTGCCCCCGACGTCGCCGAGACCGGCGTAACCTTCGCTGAAAACTCGCTGCTCAAGGCCCGGGCGGTGGCAGAGGCCACGGGGCTCGTGGCGATCGCCGACGACTCCGGGCTTTCTGTGGACGTCCTCGGCGGCGCGCCCGGGATTTTCTCGGCCCGCTGGTCCGGCCGGCACGGCGACGACGCCGCGAACCTGCAGTTGCTGCTCGCCCAGCTGGCCGACGTGCCGGACGAGTACCGCGGGGCCGCGTTCGTCTGCGCGGCAGCGCTGGCGGTGCCCGGATCCTCGCCCGACGGCAGCAGGGAAGTCGTGGAATACGGGCAGCTGGAAGGGACACTCCTGCGGGAGCCGCGCGGGGAGGGTGGCTTCGGCTATGACCCCGTCCTGCAGCCGAACGGGCTGGACCGCAGCTGCGCCGAGCTCAGTTCTGAGGAGAAGAACGCCATCAGCCACCGGGGCCATGCGTTCCGGGCGCTCCTGCCGGCCATCGTCGAGGCCCTGGCCGGGAAGTAGCCGGCCCGGCCAGGCTCAGGACTAAGGAAGGCGCCCCACTCGGTGGGGCGCCTTCCTTGTTAACTGCTGCGTTCACTGCGGCACTGCATTTACTGAGGCGCTGCGCTACATTTACTGCGGCACTGCATTTACTGCGGCGCGGCGCTGCATTTACTGCGGCGCTGCGCTACGGGGTCCGGCGTTCTTCTTCCGGCTCGTGCTCTTCGATGAATTCGTCCACGACGTCGGTGCCGTACTTCTCGGCCTGGCGCTTGGCGATCGTGCCGCGGACAACCTCGATGGCGATCGGGATCACGGAGACCAGCACGATGGCGATGAAGATGATGTCCAGGTTGTCCTTGACCCACGGGACCTTGTCCCCGAGCAGGTAACCGAGGAGGGTGACGCCGCCGCCCCACAGCACCGCGCCGATCACGTTGTAGGTGAAGAATTTGCGTTTGCTCATCTGCGCGACGCCCACGATCACCGGGACGAAGGTGCGGATGATCGGAACGAACCGGGCCAGGATCAGGGCCTTGCCGCCGTGCTTTTCGAAGAACGCATGCGCACTATCCACGTTTTCACGCTTGAACAGCTTGGAGTTGGGCCTGTTGAACAGGGCAGGTCCCGCCTTGGACCCAATCAGGTAGCCCACCTGGTTGCCGATGATCGCGGCGACGATGATCAGCGCGGTCAGGACCCAGATGTTGACCTGGATGGTGCCGGTGGCCACGAGCAGCCCGGCCGTGAACAGCATGGAGTCCCCAGGCAGGAAGAATCCGATCAGCAGCCCGGTTTCGGCAAAGATGATGCCGCAGACCAGCAGGACCACCCACGGCGCGAAGGCCGGATTCGCCAGGAAAACCTGGGGGTTGAGCCAGTCCGGCAGGAAGGAGGCCAGGTGCGGCTGGACGGGGCCGGCGCCGCCAAGGGCGGACACGGCGAGGTCGCTCATTGCTAGTACGTTCACCTGTTAAGGGTACTTGACGGCAGGCTGCAGGCCCGGGGGCCGAGCCCCGCGGGCCGGTCCGGTGCGGGAGGGTCCGTCCGCGGGCGGTAAAGTTGGGCCGTGACTTTGGACTTTACGGCGATCGACTTTGAGACCGCGAACGGCTTCCGCGGTTCACCGTGCGCTGTTGGCCTGAGCAAGGTCCGTGGCGGCGTCGTCGTAGAGGAAGCCTCCTGGCTCATGCGGCCACCGGAAAACCATGACACATTTGATCCCCACAACGTCCGGATCCACGGCATCCGGCCGGACCAGGTGGCTGGACTGCCGCGGTTCGGGGAGTTGTTCCCGGAGATCGGCGCGTTCATCGGCGGCGACGTGCTCGCGGCCCACAATGCAGGGTTCGATCTCGGTGTGATCCGCTCCGGCCTGGAGGTGTCCGGGCTGTCCGGACCCGCCTACGACTACGTCTGCACAGTGATATTGTCCCGGCGCTGCTACTCCCTGGTGTCGAATTCCCTGCCCTACGCCGCCGAGGAGGCCGGGGTCCCGCTGCTCAACCACCACGATGCCGCCGAGGACGCCCGCGCCTGTGCCGGCATCCTGATCGACATCGCGGCCCGCAACGGGGCAGCAAGCATCTCGGAACTTTACCTGTCCCTCGGCCTGACGGTGTCCCACCAGCCGGCGTTCGACCCCCGGCGCGACCCGCTGTCCAAGGCCACCCTGGCCGCCATGGAGGCGCTCGCGGGGGGAACCGCCGGCTCGCCCCCGGGCCGGCGCTTCGTGGCCGGCTGGCCGGAGGAAGGCCCCAACCCGGCCCCCAACGCCGCCGCCAGCCCCGACCACCCGCTGTTCGGCCAGACCGTGGTGTTCACCGGCGAACTGGCAATTCCCCGCCCCGAAGCAAAGGTCCGTTCCGCAGAGCTTGGCGCCAGGCCTGAAAGCCGGGTGACGGCCCGTACCACCGTTCTGGTGGTGGGCGACGGGTTTGTGGCCGCGGACCTGCGCTCCGGCCGGTTGACCGGCAAGGCGCGCCGCGTCCTGGAACTGCACGAACGCGGGCAACGGATCGAGGTCCTGTCCGAGGGCGAATTCCTCCAGATGGTCGGCGGACATCTGGCTGCCGCACCTGCCTGACCCGGTCCTGGCTGACGGGTCCTGCCTGATCCGGTCCTGGCTGACGGGTCCTTTCTGCCCGGGTCCTGCCTGACCCGGCAGTCACACGGCGCAACAATCATTCCTCCCACTGCGCGCCCGCTCGTAGCCTTGGCGGATGAGCAAACCCACGGATGCACAGGCCCCCACAGCGCCGGCCAAGTCAGCGCCGCCGGCGTCAATGCCGGCGGACTCGGCGTCGTCGGCGCCCGCGAAGTCAGCACCGGCGACGCGCGGAATTGATTGGCATCGGGTGTTCGCGTTTCCGAACCCGGTGAATGAGTACTCCGCCCGCATCACCGCAGCCCTGGTGGTGGCGCTGTCCGCCGTGACCCTGCTGACCGGTTTCGGCTGGGGGCTCGCCGTCATCGCCGCCGGGTTCTGGCTGCGCGTGCTGTTCGGTCCCCGGATCTCGCCCCTAGCCCAGCTCTCGGTCAAGGTCCTGACGCCCTGGCTTGGGCGGACCCGTCTCGTTCCCGGACCGCCCAAGCGGTTCGCCCAGGGCATCGGCGCTGCCGTGTCGACGGCGTCGGCGGTGCTGCTGGCCGCCGGCCTCGCGCCGGCGGCGTGGGTGCTGCTCGCCGTGCTGATCGCCGCCGCGTCCCTTGAGGCCTTCGCCGGGTTCTGCCTCGGCTGCACCATTTTCGGCTTCCTGCAGCGCCGCGGGCTCATCCCCGAGGACGTCTGCGAAGCCTGCAACAACATCTCGCTCCGCGGCGCCTAGGATTCGGGGCGCTTAGGTCCGGTGCGCCGGGGCTCCGCCGAAGCGGTCGGGTTCCGCCGAGGCGGCCGCCAGGGACGGACATGTCCTCCGGAGGCTAGGACGGGTGGACATAGTGGCAATATGTCCAGTCGCCGCCGCCGGAGATGGGCATGTCCTGAGGATGCCGCGGCCAGGGATGGACACGTCCTTCGCAGCGGGGGCGACCGGACATGTCCTCCGGAGGCTCTGACGGGTGGACAAAGTGGGAATATGCCCAGTCCTAGCCGCCAGAAATGGGCATGTCCTGAGGATGCAGCGGCCGGGGATGGACATGTCCTTCGCAGCGGGGCGGTACGGGGCATGTCCCGCGGACAGGCCGGGCCGCTGCTTCCGGGCGCAGCCGGCTGCGCTGCGCAAATGCCGGAGACTCGACACCTGGCGTGCACGGGCCCGGCCGAGTGTTGCCGGCCGAAGCTATGAGCCAGTGACGGCGGCCAGCTTCGACGCCATGCCCCGGATGACCTCCGGCGCCTGAAGGGCCGCCAGCCAGTCTGCCGGCAGGCACCGCTCGCCGTAGAACGCGCCCAGGATGTTCCCGGCGATCGACGCCGTTGAATCGCTGTCCCCGCTGTGGTTCACCGCCAGCGCGATCGCGGCACGGAAGTGGGCCTGGGCGGGATCGGCCTCGGCAGCGCCGGCGTCCGCCGTCCCCGTTCCTGTCCCGGTTCCCGGGGCTGTGGCCAGCACGGCGTACAGCGCGACGGCAAGGGCTTCCTCGGCCACCCACCCCTCGCCGAGTTCGCCGACCAGGCCCTCGGGGCTGAGCACGTCTCCGCCGGGCAGGTCTCCGGCCAACCGCAGGGCCGCCTCCAGCCGTGCCACCACCTCCGGATCCGGATTTTCGCCCTTGCGCAGGATGCCGCCGAGCAGCTGCCCGAGGGCCGATTCCGCCGCTTCGCGCAGCCCGTGGCCGGAGGACAGGGCATGGATGAGAAGGCTGAAAACTCCGGCGCTCTGCCGTGCCGCGGGGTGGCCGTGCGTCAGGGACGCGGCATCGGCGCTGAGCTTATAGACCGTTTCCGCTTCGAGGTGGGGGATCAGGCCGAAGGGCGCCGACCGCATCACGGTGCCGCAGCCCTTCGAATCCGGATTGACCGGCCGCTTCACGGTACCCATCTCGCCCGTGGCGAGTCCGCTCAGGCACGCGTCGCCGGGTGAGCGCCGGCTCTTCAGGACATCCTGGGCATCGATCCAGCGCGGCGGCTGGAACGGGGCCGACGCCGGCACGGCGACGCCCTGGGTGCCCAGCCAGCGCAGGTACGCGAGCCACAGGCACGCGTTGATGTCCGCCGCCACGCCGTCGTTGGCCCATTCCAGCGCCTCGAGGAGGCCGTCGGCGGTGTACAGCGTCATTTGCGTGTCGTCCGAAAACGGGCTGCCGGCGTCGAGCGCGGAAAAATCCTGCAGGCCCGCGGGGCCGAACCGGGCCCGGATGGCGGAAATGCTGTCGAACTCGACGGCGTAGCCCAGCGAATCTCCGAGCGCGCCGCCCAGCAGGCAGCCGTGGATGCGCGAGCCGTGGGCAGGGGAGTGCGGCTGGCCGGGTGTTGGGGCGGGTGCGGGGCTGGTCCCGGGCTCGGTGCTCATGCCCTCAAATTTACCCGGCGCTGCACCGCACCCCGCAATGCCGGCGCCCGCCGGGGACTTAGCGCCGCCGCCTGGGGGCCGGGCGGCGGCGGATGCGGAAGGCCGGTAGGGTGCTGGTAGGACCCGTCCAGCGGTCAGACGAGGCAACCGCCGGCGCCGTACCGCCGGGCAGCGGAGGAAACGAATGCGCGAACCAGCGTGGCGGAAGACCGGGACCACCCCCGACTACAGGTTCTCTCTGGCCAACGAGCGGACCTTCCTGGCCTGGATCCGCACGTCCCTGGCCCTGATTGCCGGAGCCCTTGCGATCGACCAGCTGGCCCCGGAGATCGCGCCCGGACCCGTGCGGATCGTGTTGTGCGTCATCCTCGCGTTCCTGGGCGCGGGCCTGGCCGCCCTGTCCTACCACCGGTGGGGTCTCATGGAGGCTGCCATGCGGAACAACAGGGAGCTGCCGTTCTCCGGAGTGATGCTGGTGATGACCATCGGCGTCGCGGCTGCGGCCCTGGTGTTCGCGGTCCTGATCCTGGTGGCGCGGTGAGGCCAGCTGCGGCCAGGGACCCCGGGCTGCAGCCCGAGCGGACCTCCCTGGCCTGGCGCCGGACGTTGCTGGCCCTCATCGTGGCGGACCTGCTGGTCTGGCGCAGCTGGGCGCTCGCAGGATCCCGGGGCGGCGTTGTAGGTCCCGTTGATTTCCTTGGCATCTGCGCGCTGGCCGCCATGGCCGCGACGCTGGTCCTGGGCGTGTGCGTGCTGGTCCGCGGGCGCGAGCTCCGGCGGTCCAACGCTGCGCCGCCGGCGACGCTGCTGCGCTGGGCCGCCGCCGCCGTCGTGGTCCTGGCCGCCAGCGCCGTAGCCGCGGTGGCCCTGGGGCACTGAACTGAGGCACTGAGCCGGGGCCCGGAACGGGCACCCAGCCGGAATCCAGCCAACATCCAGATTGCGCTGGCAGACTGCTGGCGGACCCATTCTCCCAGGCGGCCGAGGCCGCCCCGGACCACGAACCCGGCGGCGGTCCAGCGACGCCGCAACTGCAGCCCCTGGGCGCGCCGCCAGCAAAGGAATCCTGACCATGACCCTGCTTGTGCCAGCCCCAGACTCCGTTGACGTCCAGCCACCGGCCGCCAGCGACGTCCCGCCCCGGCCCGGGCTCGTGGCCCGGCTGTCCGCCGAGGCCCTGGGGACCCTGATCGTCGTGGTTGCGGGCCTGGGCGTGCCGCTCTTCACCATTCCGCAGTCGAGCCCGCTGCCCGCCGCCCTGGCCGCCGGCCTGGCCCTGACGGCGGCGATGCTCGCCGTCGGTTACGTCTCCGGCGGCCACTTCAACCCTGCCCTCACCGTGGGCAACGCCATCGCCGGCCGGATCCGGCTTGCCGACGCCGCCGCCTACATCGGCGCGCAGCTGGTGGGCGCCGTGCTCGGGGCCGTCGCCCTGTACGGCGTCCTGCGCACCGTGCCGACCATCAACGACTCCCAGGGCGCGTTCGCCACCGTGGCCGCCGGATTCGGCGAGCACTCGATCATCCAGGTGCCCATGGCAGGCGTCCTGCTCGTGGAGGTCCTCGGCACGGCACTGCTCGTGGCCATCTTCCTTGCCACGACCGCCCGCCGGAATCCGGCCAGGGCGGCTGCGCCCTTCGCGGTCGGCCTGACGACGGCGATGCTCCTGCAGTTGGGCCAGGCCCTCGGCAATGTGCCGTTCAACCCGGCCCGGGCAACGGCGGCGGCCATCTTCAGCGGCCCGGACGCGCTCGGGCAGCTGTGGCTCTTCTGGGTGGCACCGGTGGTCGGTGCGGCCATCGCCGGGCTGGTTTTCCGCGGCTTCGTGCAGTCGGCCCGGACCAGTGGACAGGCCAGTGACGCTGCCACTGCCGCGGTCACCGCCCAGCCCGCCGCCCAGCCCGACGGAAAGCCCACCGCCCAGACCGACGGAAAGCTCACGGAAGCCGATGTGGATGGCGCCGATTTCGATGACGCCGGGCTGGCCGAGGTCACGGCCACCACCGCTTCTGCTTCGGCCGTCCCCGCCGGCAACGACGAGGCCCGCAGCTTCTTCGACCGCAAGGGCGGGAAGTAGCCACTGCTGACCACTTTTAACCTCCGTCACACCTCCGGGGTGGTGGCGCAAGAGTGTCGGTGGCAGCCGATACCGTAGGAATATGCGGTTATTGCACACCTCCGACTGGCACTTGGGCCGGTCCTTCCACGGCATCGGCATGCTGGATGCCCAGCGCGCCTTCATCGACCAGCTCGTGGCGTTTGTCCGGGAAGAGAGCGTCGACGTCGTCCTCATCGCCGGGGACGTCTATGACCGCGCACTGCCGGGCGTCGACGTCGTCGGCCTGCTGGATGACGCCCTGGTGCGCCTCACCGGGGCCGGCGCCGAAGTTGTGTTGACCAGCGGCAACCACGATTCCGCCATCAGGCTGGGGTTCGCGTCGCGGCTGCTCGAGCGCGGGGGAGTGCATTTGCGCACACGGCTGAATGAACTGGACGTTCCCGTGCTCTTTCCGCTCGGGGACGATGCCGGGAATGAGGCAGCGCCGGTGCTCGCCATCTACGGGATCCCCTGGCTGGAGCCCCGGCTCGTCGCCGAGCAGCTGGGCGTAGAGACCGCGAGCCACTTCGAGGTCACCCGCGCCGCCACCGAACGGATCCGTGCCGACGTGCGGCAGCGGAGTCAGACCCGGACCGTCCATTCGGTGGTCCTGGCGCACACCTTCGCCAGCGGCGGCATCAGCTCCGACAGCGAACGGGATCTGAGCATCGGCGGCGTCGGCGCGGTCCCGCTGGATCTCTTCGACGGCTTTGGCTACACCGCACTGGGCCACCTGCACGGCAGGCAGGAGCTCTCGCCGGCAGTGCGCTACTCCGGCTCGCCGCTCGCGTATTCGTTCTCGGAGGCGAAGCACAGGAAGGGCAGCTGGCTCGTGGAGGTCGACGCCGAGGGGATCGGCGGCGTGCGCGAAGTGCTCTGGGACGCGCCCCGGACCCTCGCCGTGCTCCGCGGGAAGCTGGATGACCTACTGGAGTCGGAGGACTTCGCGTGGGCCGAGACCGCCTACTGCCAGATCACGCTGACGGACGAGGCCCGCCCGGCCCAGGCGATGGACCGCCTGCGGGCACGGTTCCCCGACACCCTGGTGCTCGGCTTCGATCCCGATGGTCCCGGCGCGGCGCCCAAAGCCAGCTACAGCAGCCGGCTGGCCGAAGCCGGGGACGACCTCTCCGTCTGCTGCGGATTCCTCGAGCACGTCCGGGGCAGGCCGGCTTCCGACGCCGAAGCCGCAGTCCTCGCCGAGGCGCTCGACGCCGTACGCCTGGAAGGAGTGTCCCTGTGAGGATCCACCGCCTGGAGATTTCCGCGTTTGGCCCGTTTGCCGGCACGGAGCGGATCGACTTCGACCGCCTGAGCGCACACGGGCTCTTCCTGCTGAACGGCGCCACCGGCGCGGGCAAGACCAGCGTCCTGGACGCCATCTGTTTCGCCCTCTACGGATCGGTTCCCGGGGCCCGCCAGGACGGAAAGCGGCTGCGCAGCGACCACGCGGCGGCCGCCGCCGAACCGCGCGTCACCTGCGAATTCTCGGCCAAGGGCCGGCACTTCGAAGTCTCCCGCACGCCCGCGTGGGACAAGCCGAGTGCCCGGGGCCGGAACGGCTTCACGGTCCAGCAGGCCAACACGCTGCTGCGCGAACGCATCGACGGCGCGTGGGTGGAGAAATCGGGCCGGAATGATGAGGCCGGCGCCGAGATCACCGACGTCCTGGGCATGAACCGGGACCAGTTCACGCGCGTGGTCATGTTGCCGCAGGGGGACTTCGCGGCGTTCCTGCGCTCCAAGGCATCCGACCGTCTGGAGCTGCTGCAGAGCCTGTTCGGCACCCAGCGCTTTGAAGCCGTGGAACAGGAACTGTCCCGGCAGGCGCAGACCGCCAAGGCCGAGGTCGCCAACCTCAACGCGAAGATGGACCTGCTGCTGGCACAGGCGGAGTCCGAAACAGCTGCGCTCGAACTCGACCCCGACGGCGCCCCCGGCCGGGACGAGCCCGATGCCCTGTTGGCCTGGCTCGACGCCGCCGCGGCAGCCGCCGCGGAGGGCCGGCGCAGCGCTGCCGCGGGAGCCGAGAAGCAGGCCGACGATCAGGCGTCCCTGTTGGAGGCGGCGAACGCGCGGGCCAACCGCCACGCCAAACTCGCCGCCGCGGAACAGCGGCGGATCGACGCCGACGCCGCCGCCCCCGTCCTGGCGGGCAAGGCCGTCACACTGGGCCTGCACCGCCAGGCCGAAATGCTCGGCGGCCAGTTGCAGGCGGTCGAAAGCGCCGCGGCAGCCGAGGACCTGGCAGGAACGGCCCTGCTGGAGGCCGCGCGGCAGCTGCGGTCCGCGGCCGCCACGGACCCGGAGCTCGCCGGGCAGGACGTCCTCGACGCCGGCGCCCCCACCGCCGACGACGACGCTGCCGACCCCGTCCGGGCGGGTAAATCCGTCATGTTGGACAGCGCGGCCGTCCGCGGAACCCTCGCCCGGCTGCGGTCCCTGCACGCCGTGCTCACCGAACGTCTGCCCGACGAAGCCCGGTTCCTCGGGCTGACCCAGCGCGGCAGCCGGCTGCGCCTGCAACTGCAGGAGCTGGAAAAAGGACGGCTTGCCGGCACCGCCGCACTGGACACCCTGCGCACTGAGTCGGCGGCCCTGTCCGCCGGCATCCGCCCCCTCGAGGAGCTGGCCGCGGAAGTCCAGTTGCGCACCAAGGAGGCCACGGCAGCGGACGAACTCGTGACCATCGTTGGCCGCTTCCTCGCCGCCGAGGCCGAGTGCGCGGCAATCTCCGGACAGCACACCGCGGCCCTCAGCACGCACCAGGACCGGAGGCAGCACTGGCTGGACCTCCGTGAGCAACGGCTCACCAACGCCGCCGCCGAGCTCGCCACCCAGCTCCTGGCCGGGGTCCCATGTCCTGTCTGCGGCAGCCCTGAGCACCCGGCACGTGCCCCCGCGGCAGCCTCCGCCCTGGCCGTCGCCGAGGCCGAGAAAGCCGCGCAACTGGCCAGCGACACGGCAGAAGAAGCCGTCGCCGCCCTAGGTCGTGAGCTCGCCGGGGCCCAACAGAACGTCGCCGTCCTGGCCGCGCAGGGCGGCAACACACCTGCCGGGGAAGCCCGTGAGGAGGCAGCCTTGGCCCGGGAACGGGCTGATGACGCCGTCCGCGCTGCCACGGACCTTGCTGCGAGCCGGGCGCGGATGGCAGAACTCGAAGCGGTGATCGCCGACGCAGAGCGGGCGCAGGCCGACGCCGCCTCCGGCATCGTGCAGACGCAATCGACGATCGCCGAAATCGACGAACAGGCACAGGCCCTCGAAGCCACCCTGGACAAGCTGCGCGCCGGCCACGCGACCCTCGAACAGCGGATCGCCGCCCTGACGGCAACCACGGCGGTCCTGGAGCACGCCGACGCCGCACACTCAGCCCACGAACAGGCTGCCGCCCGCACCGCGGAGGCACGCCGGCACCTTGAAGTGGCCCTTCCCGGAGCCGGTTTCAGCACCGAAACCGCGGCGCGGGAAGCGCTGCTGGCAACGCCGGTGGCAACAAGCCTTGAAACGGCCATCCGGGTCGGACAGGACGAGGCCGCCAGGATCCAGGAACTGTTCGCCGGAGAGGACCTGGCCCTGGCGGCAGCCGAGCGGGCCGCCGGGGACATCGTCAGCGACGCCGCCCTCGAGGAGCTCAGGACGGAATCGGCGGCGGCTGAACGCAAAGCCCGGGAAGCCGTGCTTGCGGCCGGGCTGGCGGAAAACTCGCTCCGGATACTCGGGCGCATCGCCGGTGACTACGCGGACCTCGCTGCCGCCGGCAGGGAACCGCGGGACCGGGCCGCGATGCTCACCGCCGTCGCCGACGCGGCCAAGGGCGGCGGAGACAACACCTATCGCATGAGCCTGAACAGCTATGTCCTCGCCGCCCGGCTCGAGCAGGTGGCCGTCGCTGCCTCCGAACGCCTGATCGGTATGAGCGATGGCCGCTACACGCTGCAGCACACCGACGCCAAGGCAGCACGCGGCGCGAAGTCCGGCCTTGGCCTGGAGGTCGTGGACGAGTGGACCGGCCAGCGCCGGGACACCGCCACCCTCTCCGGCGGCGAGTCCTTCATGGCCTCACTGGCGCTGGCCCTTGGGCTGGCGGACGTCGTGCAGCATGAGTCCGGTGGCGTGGACATCGAGACCCTCTTCGTGGACGAGGGCTTCGGCAGCCTCGACGAACAGGCGCTGGAACAAGTCATGGACGCCCTGGAAAGCCTCCGCGACGGCGGCCGGGTGGTGGGGCTCGTGAGCCACGTCGCCGAAATGAAGCAGCGCATCGGCACCCAGCTCCAAGTGGTCAAGGGCCGCAGCGGCTCCACCCTGCACATCAGCGACGACACCCGGGCCTGAGCCGGTCCCAGAGTGGGCCCCGGGACCGGTCCCGAGGCCCACTCTGGTCCCGTCCCGAGGTCTGGTCCCAGGGCCGGCGTCCCGGGATCGGGTATCATTGGTCTGTTACCGGGTCGCGCGCATCGGGAGGAGGGACGATGCGCAGTATTTAGCGAACCCGGAAACCATGAACCCTTCACCGTCTTCTTTGGGGTCTACTCTTGACGCCCCAGTGCCGCAGACCTACGCGCTGCCGGCCACCGCAATTTCGACCGACGCTCTGCCTGCCCCGTCGCCCGCAAAGGGCGGCCGCTACGCGCAGCTGCCGTTGCTCGCCGGCCGCAGCTTCATCCCCCTCGGGCTCTTCGCCCGCCTGCCGCTTGCCATGCTGACAGTCGGCGCCCTGACACTCGTCACCGCCGTCACAGGCTCGTACGCCGTGGGCGGCGCCGCGGCCGGCGCCGTCGGCATCGGTTCAGCACTCGGTGCCCCCGTCCTCGGCGTCCTCGCAGACCGGCTCGGCCAGCGCCGCGTCCTGCTCGTATCCGCCATCGCCAACACCGTGGCCATCGTTGCCCTGATCCTCACGGCCTACCTCATCCCCGGGGTCCACGACCTTGCCGCCGCGGTGCCCGTGCTGGCCGCGGCCTTCGTGGCCGGGGTGAGCTGCCCGCAGGTCGGTCCGCTGGCCCGCGTCCGCTGGATGGCGCTGACCTCCCGGACGTCCGGCTCCGGAACCCGTGCGGCCGGAAACTCCGCGGACCTGGACACCGCCCTTTCCTATGAGAGCACCGCGGACGAGCTCACCTTCGTGCTCGGCCCCGCACTCGTCGGAATCCTCGCGAGCCTGCTCGCGCCGTGGCTGCCGCTGGCCCTCGCTGCAGCACTGACCGTGGTCCTCGTACCCGCCTTCGCCGTCCACCCCACGCACCTCGCGGTCGTCCGCACAACGAAACGCCGGCCCGCCGGTCCGGCCGCAGGCCACGCGGCCGGCCCGGCGCCCACGACGGCGGGGGACAACCACGGGGAAACCCGCACGGCAGCCCAGCGGGACAAAACCTTCGCCGCCGTCGCCCTCCCCGTGCTGGCGATGGTGTGCATGGGCACGTTCTTCGGCTCCACCCAGACAGCCCTGAGCTCTTTCTCCGCCAGCTTCGCCACCTCCGAACTCGCGGGCCTGCTCTACGCAGTCATGGGACTGAGCTCTGCCGCGGCCGCCCTCTCGGTCGCGTACTGGCCCCGGCGCTTCACGGTGAACGCCCGCTGGATTGCCTGCGCGGCCCTGATGGCCGGCTTCGCATCGCTGCTGTTGCTGCCCTCGACGGCGCTGCCCATGGTTCTTGTACTGCTGGTCCTGGGCCTGCCCGTTGGTCCGCTCATGGTCACTGTCTTCGCGATCGGCGGCCTCGTGGCCCCGGCCGGAAAGCTCGGCACGGTCATGACAGCCCTGGCCAGCGGCATTGTGGCCGGCACCGCGCTCGGATCCTCCATCGCCGGACAGCTGGCGCAGAACTTCGGCTATTCGACGGCCTTCCTGGTTCCGGTGTGCGCCGCCACGGCGCTGTTCCTGCTCGGAACGGCAGCCGCCGTCGTACTCCGGCAACGCGGGAAGAAGACGGCCGCGGCCGCATAGACCCCGACGGGACAGAGCTGCTGCGGGACGGGGCGCGGGCTTAGCCCAGCTGCGCCTCGATGCGACGCGCCGCCTCGGTCAGGGCCGCTGCGACCTCGTCCGGATCCTGCGCGGCGCGGATATAGACGACGGCGAGGGCGGCCGGACGCCCGCCAGGCACACGCAGCGGCACCGCAATCGAGGACACCCCGGGGATCACCTCGTCATGGCTGGCGGCATAGCCGCGGCGCCGGGCCTCGGCCGCCTCGGACCGGTACGGGATGCCCGGGACCAGGGCCCGCCACTCCTGCTCCGGGAAGGCTGACTGGATCGCAATGCCCGGCGCCCCTGCGCTGATGGGGTGCCGCGACCCCGGGTGCTGCACCACCGCGGCGCCGCTGTGCCGCGGATCCACGGTCACCAGCGTCACGCACTCCTCCCGGTCCCAGACCGCCACGAAGGCGCTCATGGTCAGGGTGTTGGCCAGCTGGGTCAGTTCCGGCAACGCCGCCGACTGCAGGTTCCGGGAGACCCCGCGGGCCAGGACCGCGAGGCCCGGGCCGGGCTGGACGCGGCCGCCATCGTCACGAACCAGCAGCGAGTGGTCCTCGAGCGTGCGCAGAATCCTGTAGGCCACGGAGCGGTGGACGCCCATGGCGTCGGCGAGTTCGGCAATGGTCAGCGGCTGCTGGGCCTCGGCGAGGATCTCCAGCGCCCTGATACCACGGGACAGCGTCTGGGACGGGGAAGCCTGGGCGGCGCCGGCATTCGGGGTCATGGGGTCCATCCTAGGTGCGGGGTTACTGGACGCCGGGCTCGCCGGGCTACCCTTGTGTTCCGGCTCATGGTCAGCTAGCGTTCTATATGGGAACTGTTTGTTCGATTATAGAACACAATACAGAACTCGACTATAGAACACGGCTGATCCAAAGCACACCCACACCACGGTCGGGAAACGCAACGAACGCAAGGGATCAATGATGATTGCCACGCCGCGCGGCCACGCCGGGGGCGCCCAGGGCCCCCTGTCGGCACCGCGGGCCAACCACTTCCGGGGCAGCCTCGGCAGGTTTGCCACCGGCGTCGCGATCGTGACCTTCGACGGGGCCACGAAACGCCACGGCATCACCGTGAACTCCTTCACCTCGGTCTCGATGGACCCTCCGCTGGTGCTGGTGAGCATCGCCCGCACGGCCAGGGCCCACGACGAGCTCGCCGGCCGGCCCTTCACCGTGAATATCCTTGGCGCCGAGCAGCGGTACCTGGCCTTGCACTTCGCCGGCAGGCCCGGGCCCGAGCCGCTGTGGGTGGAGGGGAAGACCGCGCCGCGGCTGTCCAATGTCCTCGCCTATTTCGAATGCAAGCCCTGGGCGGCGTACGACGGCGGCGACCACACCCTGTATATCGGCGAGGTGGTGGACTTCAACTACCGCAACGGCGATGCCTTGGCCTTCGCCAACAGCGCCTTTACCACCATCCCCGAAAGCCAGCTGGGCATGGAGGATCTGCTCTAGCGCCACATTCCTTCCCGGCAATTCAGCTCAACGACGACTGGAGGACGACCAATGGGTATCCGTACCGGACGGCAGTACCTGGACAAGCTCAATGCCATGACGCCGCACGTGGTGATCGACGGCGAGGTGGTCAGCGAGAAGATCGCCGAGCACCCGGCCTTCCGCAATGTGGCCCGCTCCTACGCCAGGCTCTTCGACATGCAGCATGATCCGCAGTACCAGGAGGCGCTCACTTACGCCTCACCCAGCACCGGGGACCTGGTCAGCGCCTCCTTCCTGGTGCCGAAGACCGTCGAGGACCTCCAGCGGCGGCGCCGCGCCATCTCCACCTGGGCCGAGTCCTCCAACGGCTTCCTTGGCCGGTCCGGGGACTATATGAACTCCGCGCTGACCGCGCTGGGCACGGCGGGGAAGTGGTTCGCGCAGGCGGATCCGAAGTTCGGCGAGAACATCCGCAACTACTACGAGTGGGCCCGGGAAAACGACGTGCTCGCCACCCACACACTCATCCCGCCGCAGGTCAACCGGTCCGTCTCCGGGTCGGAGCAGCTCGGCGGCCAGCTCTCGGCCCGGATCGTGGAGGAGCGCGGGGACGGGATCGTCATCCAGGGCGCGCGCATGCTCGCCACCATCGCCCCGATCGCCGACGAACTGCTCGTGTTTCCGTCCACGGTCCTGCGGGGCACCCCGGAGGACGCCCCCTACTCTTACGCGTTCGCCATCCCCAACGACGCCCCGGGCCTGCGCTACCTCTGCCGCACCTCGCTGTACAACGGCGGCAGCACCCACGACGAGCCGCTGGCCTCCCGCTATGAGGAAATGGACGCCGTAGCGGTTTTTGACCACGTCTTCGTGCCCAACGAGCGCATCTTCATGCTGGGCCACCCGCAGCTGTGCAACAGTTTCTACACCGAGACCGGGGCCGGCGCGCTCATGACCCACCAGGTGGTCACCCGCACGATCGCCAAGAGCGAGTTCTACCTGGGCCTGGCATCGGAACTGGCCGAATCGATCGGCATCGACGGATTCCAGCACATCCAGGAGGACATCGCAGAGCTGATTATCGACGTCGAAATCGGCAAGGCCCTGGTCCGCGCGTCCGAGGCCGACGCCGGACTCAACGACGCCGGCGTCATGCTGCCGAAGTGGTCCACCCTGAACGCCGCCCGCAACTGGTACCCGAAGATCGCCCAGCGCTTCCCGCAGATCATCCGGAAGTTCTCGGCGTCGGGCCTCATGGCCCTGCCGGGGGAGGCGGACGTCAACAGCGAGGCCCGGGAGGATATCGAGCTGTACCTGCAGGGCAAGACCCTGACCGGCCCCGAGCGGGTCCGGCTGTTCAAACTGGCCTTCGACGCCTCGATCTCCGGGTTCTCCGGGCGCCAGTCGCTCTACGAGTACTTCTTCTTCGGAGACCCCGTCCGCATGGCCGGCGCCCTGGTCAACACCTACGACCGCGAGCCGGTCCGGGCCAGGGTCCGCGAGCTGCTCAACCGCACCGACTGACCCGCGGAAGACACTTTCCGGGAACATGTGTGCCTTATCACATCTTTCGTAGTAGTATTCAGGATACTAACTGACCGTTCGATCAGTAATTCATGAGGCATCAGTTATCCACTTCGCACCCACCCGGGCAGTACCTCTGCCCCCAGCAACGGAGTTCCAATGACCGTAACTTCATCCGTAGATTCCGAGGCGGGTCCCAGCAGCAAACACGAGGAACGCAAGGTCCTCGCCGGGACACTGGTCGGCACCACCATCGAGTGGTACGACTTCTTTATTTTTGCCCAGCTGACAGCAACGCTGCTGTCGCCGCTGTTCCTGGCCCCGCTGAACGCCTCCAACCCTGGCCTGGCGCAGATCCTGTCCTTCGCCCTGATCGGCATCAGCTTCCTCTTCCGCCCGCTCGGCGCGATCGTCGCCGGCCACCTCGGCGACCGCCTCGGCCGCAAGGCCATGCTGGTCTTCACCCTGATCATGATGGGCGCCGCCACGGCCCTGATCGGCATGCTGCCCACCTATGCGCAGATCGGCGTCTGGGCCCCGATCCTCCTGATCCTGCTCCGCGTCATCCAGGGCTTCTCCGCCGGCGGTGAATGGGGCGGCGCCGCCCTGATGGCCGTGGAGCACGCTCCCAAGAGCAGGCGCGGCCTGTTCGGCGCCTACCCGCAGATCGGCGTTCCGGTCGGCATGATCCTCGCGACCGGCCTGCTGTACTTCCTCAACACGTCCATGTCCAAGGAAGACTTCGCATCCTGGGGCTGGCGTGTGCCGTTCCTGCTCTCCATCGTGCTGATCGTGGTCGGCTACCTGATCCGCCGGGCAGTCGCTGAGAGCCCCGTCTTCAAGGAGATGCAGGACCGCAAGGAAGAAAGCAAGGCGCCCCTGGGCGAGCTGCTCCGCAAGCACAAGAAGGCTGTCCTCTATTCGACGATGATCTTCATCGGCAACAACGCTGCCGGCTACCTGCTGATTGCCTTCTTCATCTCCTACGCCACCAAGACGCTGAAGATGCCCACCCCGCAGATCCTGCTCGCCACGACGCTGGCTTCCTTCGGCTGGCTGATCTTCACCCTGGTCGGCGGCTGGCTCTCGGACAAGATCGGCCGCGTCAAGACGTTCCTGATCGGCTACGGCATTGTCTTTGCCTGGATGATCCCGATGTTCGCCCTCATCGACACCAAGAACATTGTGCTCTACGGCGTCGCGCTGTTCGTCCTCACGGTCGGCCTGGGCCTGTCCTACGGCCCCATGTCCGCCATGTACGCCGAGATGTTCCCGCCGGAGGTGCGCTACTCGGGCATCTCGATCGGCTACGCCTTCGGCGCCATCCTCGGCGGTGCGTTCGCGGCCACCATCGCGGAAGTCCTCCTGCAGGGCACCCACTGGACCGGCTCCATCGGCATCTACATCATGATCCTCTGCGTCATCTCCGCCGTCGGCGTCCTGCTGGCCGGGGAAACGAAGGGCCGCCCGCTCGGCGTCGCGCACCACGCGCCGGCCGAAGCCGCAAAGCACTAGCAACCAGGCAAGCACGAGGGGCGCGGACCGCAAGGTCCGTGCCCCTCTGGGTTAAAGAGCAACGCGGGGTCACTTCGCGCCCATCCAGATCATTCGGATGGGCCGTAAGTGACCCCGCGTTGCTTGTGTGAGGCGGGTTTAGACGCCCAGGAAGCTGATGGCGCCTTGCTTGAAGGCGCGGCTGGTGATGGCGTTGGTGTGGTTGCGGCCCGGCAGCACGAGCTGTTCGACCATGCCGCCGGCCTTGGCGCCCAGGGCGGCGAGCTCCGGCATGGTGGCGGCCCGGTCGTCGTTTTCCCCCGCCACCAGGAGCATCGGCATGTGGGGGACCGCTTCGGCGGGGTCATACGGCTCGGTCTTGATTGCCTCGACCAGGGACAGCAGCGCGAAGATGTTGTTGCTGGGCAGCAGCATGGCCATTTTCAGCAGCCCGGCGGTCGACTCGTCCGCGATCGGCGTGCCGTCGGCCAGGTACCGCTGCGCGGCGATCAGGTCGAAGTCCGCCAGGGGGTCGGCGACGTTCGGGCCGCCCAGGACCAGCCGGTGCACCAGCTCGTGCTGCGTGGCCCCGAACTCCCAGGCGAGCCGGGACCCCAGCGAATAGCCGATCACGTCGAGCCCGCTGGACGGGTCCCCGTCGCGCAGCGGCCGCGCGCCGGCGTCGAAGACTATCTGCAGCAGGTCCGCACGGATCCGGCTGGGGGAGTAGGAGTCCATGTCCTCCGGGGCGCCGCTGCGGCCGTGGCCGGGCAGGTCCACGGTGATGACGCGCCGGCCGGCTTCCAGGAGCGCGGTGAGCCAGCCGCTGTCTTCCCAGTTGAGCTTGGAGGAGGAGGAGAAGCCGTGCAGCAGCAGGACGGGACGGAACCCGGCGTCGTTCTGGGGCTCATGCACCTGCACGTACAGCTGGGGGTCGGTGCCCTCAACGGTGTGCGAATGCTGCTCGCCGGTGTGTCTGCCGCTCATGCTCTCAGTCCTCATCAAGTACGGCGCTCAGGCGGACCCGGCGCTTAGGTGCCTCTTCCTTCGGGACCGTGCCCACGATGCCGGCGGTGTTGTCCGGCACCTCAAACACAATCAGGGGCTCGCCGACATTGATCTTGTCGCCGGGCCCGCCGTAGATACGCACTACCTTACCTGCCTGCGGGCTGGGCAATTCAACGGCCGACTTGGTGGTTTCGACCTCCACGAGCGGCTGGTTGCGCTCCACCTGCTCGCCCGGGGAAACCAGCCATTCCAGCACGGTGGCCTCGATCAGGCCCTCGCCGAGATCCGGGAGCGGGAAGGAAATTTCAGCCACGTTTGTACTCCAATACTCGCTGGATGCCGAAGAGGATCCGGTCAATGTTCGGGATGTATTCATCTTCCAGGTCGCCCGAGGGGTACGGGACGTCGAAGCCGGTGATGCGCTCCACCGGCGCCCTGAGGGTGTCGAAGCAGCTTTGCGTGATCAGCTGCGCCACTTCGGCGCCGAGGCCGGAGGTCAGCGGCGCCTCGTGGACGACGACGGCGCGGCGCGTCTTGCCCACGGAGGCGGCGAGGGCCTCGGCGTCGATCGGCTTGAGCCAGCGCAGGTCCAGGACCTCGATGTCTATCCCGTCCTCGGCCGCGAGCTCCGCCACCTGCAGGCAGCGCGCCACCATGGCGCCCCACGCGACCAGCGTGAGGTGGCGGCCTTCGCGCATCACCTTGGCGCCGGTGGGGGCGCCGCCGTCTGCGTCGTCGTCCGCATCGCAGTGCGCAAGGTCCACCTCACCCTTCTGCCAGTACCTCGACTTGGGCTCCATGAAGATCACCGGGTCCGGCCGCGTGGCGGCGTACTTGAGCAGGTGGTACGCCTCGTGCGGGTTCGACGGCGAGACCACCTTCAGGCCCGGTACGTGGGCGAAGAGCGCCTCCAGGCTTTCGCCGTGGTGTTCGGGGGCGCGGATGCCGCCGAAGCTGGGCACCCGCAGGGTGATGGGCATCGGCATGGTGCCCCGGCTGCGGTAGTTCATCCGGGCGATTTGGCAGACGATCTGGTTGATGGCAGGGTAGGCGAAGCCGTCGAACTGGACCTCGGGAATGGGGTGGAACCCGGCCATCGCCAGGCCCACGGACATGCCCAGGATGCCGGATTCCGCCAGCGGGGTGTCAAAGACGCGCTGCGCGCCGTGCCTGGCCTGCAGCCCGTCGGTGATGCGGAAGACGCCGCCGAGCCGGCCGCAGTCCTCGCCGAAGATGACGGCTTTGGGGTTGTCCGCGAGGACCTCGTCGAGGGCGCGGTTGAGTGCTTGCTGCATCGACATCACCGTGGTGGCGGGCTCGCTTCCGGCCGGGTTGGTGACAGTGTCGTCGGCGGTGTTGTCGGCAGTGTTGTCGGCAGTGTTGTCGCCTGCGGCGTCTACGTTTTCGAGAATCGAGTTAGACATGTTCGGACTCCTCGCGCCAGTTGGCGGCCTGGGCCTGCAGGGCAGGGGTGGTTTCCTGGAAGACCAGGTCAAACATTTCGGTGCCGGGCCGGGAGCCCAGGGCCTGGATGCCGGTACGGATCTGCTCCTCTTCGGCCTTGGCCGCGGCCAGCGCTTCGGCGAAGAACGCCTCGTCGGCGATACCATCGGCCAGCAGCCGCTGCCGCAGCCGTTCGAGCGGGTCGGTGCCGGCGCTGTCGCGTTCCTCGTCGAGGGAGCGGTAGCGGCCCGGGTCATCGGAGGTCGAGTGCGGGCCACGGCGGTACGTCATGGCCTCGATGAGCACGGGGCCGTTGCCGGCGCGGGCGTGGGCGAAGGCGCGGCGGGTCGCCTCGAGGACCGCGACGACGTCGTCGCCGTCGATCTTCAGCGCGGGCATGCCGTAACCCGCGGCGCGGGCCGCGACGGAGCCCCCGGCCACCTGCCGTTCGGTGGGGACCGAGATGGCCCAGCCGTTGTTCTGGACGAAGAACACGACGGGCGCCTTCATCACGGCGGCGAAGTTCATCGCCTCGTGCACGTCGCCCTGGGAGGAGGCGCCGTCGCCGAAGTACGTCATTGCGACGCCGTCCTTTTTGTCCAGCGTTTGGCCGTGGGCCCAGCCGACGGCGTGCAGGACGGATCCGGCAACTACCGCCTGGATCGGGGCCAGCCGGGATTCCAGCGGGTTGTACAGGCCGCCGTGCCACGTGGCCTTGTGGGTGGACATGTAGGCCACCATGTCCACCCCCATGGTCCGGGCAACGCCCATTTCGCGGTAGGTGGGGAAGACGAAGTCCCGGGTGGTGTCCACGGCGTAGCCGCTGCCCACCTGGGCCGCTTCCTGGCCGAGTTCGGGGGCGTAGCCGGGGATGATGCCCTGCCGCTGCCAGGCGATGGCCGAGGTGTCGAGGTGCCGGACGGCCACCATGAGCGAATAGAGCTCGCGGAGTTCATCGGCTGTGAGCGGCCCGGCAGCGCTGCCGGAAGCCACGGGGAGAAGTGTGTCCATGCCTGTGACCCTAGTCACCGGCGGCGGGGTGGGCAATCAGACTAGGCTGGGGTGCCCAGACTGCACACTTATGCCGCCCCGCGCGCCGGTGAGCTTGGCAATTTGTCTAGCGGCTGGGCTGTTCCGCCTGGTCGGCTTTTGCGCCGGCGCCGGCGGCGGCGGCGTTGCGGTTCCGGGTGATCCGGGCGCCGGTCCAGCACGCCACGGCGATGCCGGCCACCAGTACCAGGGTGCTGACCAGCTGCTTGCTGCTCTCCGGGCTGCTGAAGCCGACGGCGAAGATCAGTGCCAGGAGCACGAGCCCGAAGATCGTCAGCCCGGGGAAGCCCTTCATCCGCAGCGGCAGCGCCGTGCCGTCGCGGTCTGCCCGGCGGCGCAGGATCAGCTGGGACACCAGGGCCGAGCCCCACACAACGAGGCAGGTGGAACCGACCAGCTGGAACAGCGCCGGCAGGATCTGGTCGGGGAAGAGCAGTTCCAGGACGGCGGCCAGGAAGCCGAAGGCCACGGAGACGCTCACCGCCACGACCGGGACCCGGGCCGTGTTGAGCCTGGAGAGGAACTTGGGGGCTTCGCCGCGCTCAGAGAGCGAGTACACCATGCGGGACGCGCCGTAGAGGTTGGCGTTCAGGGCGGACAGCAGCGCGATAACGGCGACCAGGGTGATCGCGGCGCCGGCGCCGGGGATCCGGGCGACGTCGAGGACGCCGGCGAAGGGGGACTTCAGGGCCGCGGAGGTTGAGGGAAGGACGGCCGCGATGACGAATACCGAGCCGATGTAGAACACGAGGATCCGCCAGACGACGGTGCGGATCGCCTGGGCGACGCTGCGCTCCGGGTTTTCCGTCTCGGCCGCGGCCACGCTGACAATCTCGGTGCCGCCGAAGGCGAAGATGACGACGAAGAGTGCCGTTGCGATGCCGCCCAGGCCAGCCGGGGCGAAGCCGGATGTGAAGTTGCCGAGGCCAGGAGACGGGACGTCCGGCAGCAAGCCCAGCAGCAGGGCCCCGCCGATGGCCAGGAATATCACGATCGCAGCCACCTTGAGGATGGCGAACCAGAATTCGAACTCGCCGAAGTTCTTCACGCCCGCCAGGTTGATGGCGGTGAACAGGGCCATGAAGATCAGGGACAGTGCCCAGACGGGGATCACCGGCCACACAGTGAACAGGAGCCCGGCCGCGCCGAGGGCCTCGGCGGCGATGACCACCACGAGCTGCAGCCACCAGAGCCAGCCGACGGTGGCGCCCGCGGTCTTGCCCATGGCCTTTTGCGTGTACACGGAGAAGGCGCCGCTGTTGGGATTGGCCGCGGCCATCTCTCCGAGCGCCCACATCACCAGGATGATCAGGGTTCCGGCGACGAGGTAGGAGATCAGCACGGCCGGTCCCGCCGCCTGGATTCCTGCCCCCGAGCCGAGGAACAGGCCGGCGCCGATCGCGCTGCCCAGTCCCATCATGGTCAGCTGGCGTGGTTTCATGCTGTGCCCCAGGCTCGGGGCGGGAACCGCGGTGGGTAGCGTCGCGGTGGACTTCATCGTCATGGCGAACCTTCGTGTGGTTTGGATCTTTGCGTCCTTATGGGACCTATTGAATTTACCGGATTTGGGCCCGGCCCCCGGCCGCCGGGGCGCCTCCGCCGTGAGAGCATGGTGGCAGTTTGCTAACTGAATCGGGGCATCGGTGGCTGTTTGTCCGGCCCGGTCCCGCTTGGGAAGGAAGAATCAGTGGACGTTGATCCGCTTGATGCAAAGATTGTCCGATTTTTCACGGATTCCCCCCGGGCCTCGGTCCTGGAGGCCTCCCGGGTGCTGAAGGTTGCCCGCGCCACGGTGCAGTCGCGCCTGGACCGGATGCAGGACGCCGGCGTGATTGGCTCATGGGTGCCCCAGCCCGATCCGGCGCACTTCGGCTACCCCGTGGTGGCTTTCTGCTCCCTCACGATCAACCAGGACCTCGGGCACGACGCCGTCGTGGAGGCCCTGGCGCGGATCCCCGAGCTGATTGAGATCCATACCGTCTCCGGGAGCTCGGACCTCATGGCCCGGATAGCCGCCCGCTCCAATTCGGACCTCCAGCGCGTCCTCGATGCCATGATCGCCACCAGATCGGTCCTGCGCTCGTCCTCCGTGATCGTGCTCAATACGCACTTCCAGGGCCGCACCCTGCCGCTGCTGGAAGCCGCGGCCGCCGGCACGGGCTAGAGGACACTCAGGTTTTCGGGCAGGCTGGTCCGGCCGGTGAGCAAGAGCAGCAAATCACCGGCGGACGGCAACCGGGAGCCGATGGCTCCGGCGAGCTCCAGGGAGGCCGCGACCGCCGGGGCCAAGGCGGCGGGCGGCGGCAGGCCCAGGGCGCGCGCCAGATCCAGGGTGTGCACGGCCAGCTCGAAGGTCCGGGTCGGCAGGTAGTCGATGAGCGTCATTACTCCGGCCGGGGTGGCCACCAGGGCATCGTCGGGCGTGTTCCTGACGAGGGCCGTGACGCGTTGGACAAGCTCCCGCACGGCAGCGGCAGGGTCCTCGCCCAGCGCCTCCCCGGTTTCCCTGCCCCGCTGCGCAATCGCGGCGGGCGAGGTGGCGCCCCGGACGCCCAGGAAGTATTCCACCGGACCGGGCACCCGCGCCCCGGCGGCCGGGGTGGCGAGGTAGGTTTCCACGGTTGTCAGGGCCCGGCTCGTGTGGCCGGTCAGCGCCCGGACATCCCATTCACCCAGTGCCGGCCGCGACCACGCCTGGTGCGGTACCTGCCCGGCGAGCTCCATGAATGCCTGGGCCGCTCCCGCGTATCGGGCCCTGACCGCCTCTGCGCCCGCTGCCTCTGCGTCCGTGCCCTCCGGGTCCATGACTTCTCCGTCCATAGCCTCGATTAATACCGTTGCCGGCACCCGCGGACAAGCCCGGTCCGTGCGCCGGCGGCATCCCGGTCCGGCCCATGTGACCTGAAACATTTTGCGCCCGGGTGGCGCGGCCGTATCATTAGTTCTAGTCAATGTGACTATAACTAATCCGGCGGTCGGGCCGGATCCAGCCGGGCAGTCCATCGCGGGACCCGCCCGGGACCTCAGAGGGCGGGTAGATCACCGTTTACATCACAGCAGCCAACGTCTCGGAGCGCCAGACCGCGCCGCCGTCGCTGGCCATCTCCACGGTGATCTTTGCGCTGCGTCCCAGCGAACGCTCCGGGCGGCCCACGCTGTGGATCCCGCTGGTGCGCCGGATCCGCGAACCGTTCAAGGGCCTCTGGGCGCTGCCGGGTGGCCCGCTCACGCACTCCGAGTCACTCCAGGACGCCGCCTCGCGGAACCTGCGCGAGACCACCGGGCTGGCCCCGAACTACCTCGAACAGCTCTACGCCTTTGGCGGGCTGCACCGCTCGCCCACCCAGCGCGTCGTCTCGATCGTGTACTGGGCACTCGTCCAGCCCACGGAGGCCGCGCTGGCCGACGAATCGGAGAACGTGCGCTGGTTCCGCGCCGACAGGCTGGACGGGCTGGCCTTCGACCACAACTCGATCGTCGACTACGCGCTGTGGCGGCTGCGCAACAAGATGGCCTACGGATCCATCGCCTACCACCTGCTGGGCGAGTACTTCACCCTCGCCCAGGTCCGGGAGGTCTACGAGGCCGTCCTGGACCGCGAACTCGATCCCGCCAACTTCCGCCGGCAGGTCAAGGCCACGCCGGAAATCGAAGAAACCGACCATTATCTGCAGGGCGGCAAGCACCGCCCGCCCCGCCTCTACCGCTTCACCGGCCGCCCAGGCCTCGACCCAGACAACAGGAGCACACCATGAGCAGCGTCAACACGGCAATCCAGCTGATCACGCGCGAGCAGGCCACTACTCTGGCACAGGGCACGGCCGCCTCCACCTGCAGCCCCGCGCTGGCCCGCGGGCCCTGGGACTACGACCTCGCCGAGGCCCTCGCCGGCGTGCCCGGCTACGGGCCGGGGGCCTCCTCCACCGACGTCGCACCGGCCTCCACTCCCCGGCAGGGCCAGCTCCCGGAAGAATACAAGCTCGCTTCCGACGCCGACCTCGACGCCCGGATCCGCGCCGCCAAAGCGGCACTGGGGGACCGCGCCGTCGTGCTGGGGCACTTCTACCAGCGCGACGAAGTGATCGAATACGCCGACTTCGTGGGAGATTCGTTCCAGCTCGCCAACGCCGCCCTGACCCGGCCCGACGCGGAGGCCATCGTCTTCTGCGGCGTGCACTTCATGGCCGAGACGGCGGACATCCTGTCCCGCCCCGACCAGGCCGTGATCCTGCCCAACCTGGCCGCCGGCTGCTCCATGGCCGACATGGCGGACATCGACTCGGTCACCGAGTGCTGGGAACAGCTTGAGGAGGTCTTCGGCACCGAGCCCGACGCCGAGGGCCGGGTCCCTGTCATCCCGGTCACCTACATGAACTCCTCCGCCGCCCTCAAGGGCTTCTGCGGCGAGCGCGGCGGGATCGTCTGCACCTCCTCGAACGCCGCGACCGTGCTGGAATGGGCGTTTGAACGCGGCCAGCGCGTGCTGTTCTTCCCCGACCAGCACCTGGGCCGCAACACCGCGAAGGCCATGGGGGTGCCGCTGGAGCAGATGCCGATGTGGAACCCGCGCAAGGACCTCGGCGGCAACGACGAACAGGCCCTGCTCGACTCCCGGGTAATCCTCTGGCACGGCTTCTGTTCGGTCCACAAGCGCTTCAACGTGGGCCAGATCGAAAAGGCCCGCGCCGAGTTCCCCGGCGTGCAGGTGATCGTGCACCCGGAATGCCCCATGGAGGTGGTGGATGCCGCCGATTCCGCCGGGTCCACCGACTTCATCAAGAAGGCCATCGCCGCGGCCACGGAGCCCACCACGTTTGCGATCGGCACCGAGATCAACATGGTGAACCGGCTCGCTGCGGAATACCCGCAGCACACCATCTTCTGCCTCGACCCGGTGATCTGCCCCTGCTCCACGATGTACCGCATCCACCCCGGATACCTCGCCTGGGTCCTGGAAGCGCTCGTCCGCGGCGAGGTGCTGAACCGCATCACCGTGGACGAGGACGTGGCCGCCCCGGCCAGGGTGGCCCTGGAACGCATGCTGGCGGCGCGGCCGTGACCAGGCGGCTCGTGATCGTCGGCAGCGGGATTGCTGGGCTCTACGCCGCGCTGCTCGCCACCGACGACGCCGCCACCGGCGGCCGTGACATCGAAGTGGTCCTCCTGAGCAAGGGGACGCTGGAGCAAAGCAACACCTTCTACGCCCAGGGCGGCATCTCGGCCGTGCTGGCCCCGGAGGATGCTGCCCCCGGGGACTCCGTGGCAGCGCACATCGCGGACACGCTCGCCGCCGGTGCCGGGCTCAACGACCCCGAGGCAGTCCGGATCCTGTGCACGGAGGCTGTCCGGGACATCGCCGGCCTGGGCCGCTACGGCGTGCACTTCGACGCAGCTCCCGACGGCGGACCGGCCCTGGGCCTGGAAGCGGCACACTCGGCCCCGCGCATCCTGCACGCCGGCGGGGACGCGACGGGCGCCTGCATCGCCCGCGGGCTCGTCGCCGCCGTCCTCGAACGCGCCGTCCTGGACCGCGCCGGCCACGGCCGGCTCCGGGTGGAGACCAGCGCGTTCGTCACCGGGCTCCTGACCGAACCTGGTGTCCGCCCGGAAGCTCCGTCACAGCCCGGCAGCGCACCCCCGACGCCGGCCCGGGTCACCGGCGTGGCCTACCTGGCTGGCGGACGGCCCCAGGAGCTGGCCGCCGACGCCGTCCTGCTCACCACCGGCGGTGCGGGCCGGCTCTTTGCCCGCACCAGCAACCCCGCCGTCGCCACCGCCGACGGCCTGGCCCTGGCCTGGCGTGCCGGCGCCGCGGTGCGGGACCTCGAGTTCTTCCAGTTCCACCCCACCACCCTTGCCGCCGGGGAGATTCCGGGCGGGCCGCCGGCCCTGCTCATCTCCGAAGCGGTCCGCGGCGAGGGCGCGGTGCTGCTGGATGCCGCGGGATACCGCTTCATGCCCGACTACCACCCCGACGCCGAACTGGCCCCCCGCGACGTCGTCTCCCGCAGCATCGCCATGCACCTGGCCGCCACCGGGGCCGCGCCGGACAGCCCGGTCTACCTGGACGCCCGCGGCATCGAGGCAGAGCGGGGCGCGGGCTTCCTGGCCCGGCGGTTCCCGACCATCACGGCGGCCACCCTCGCCGCAGGGTACGACTGGACCACGGAGACCGTACCCGTGTCCCCGGCTGCCCACTACTGGATGGGTGGCGTGTGCACCGACCTGTGGGGCCGCACGTCGGTACCGGGCCTGTATGCCGCCGGCGAGGTGGCCCGCACGGGCGCCCAAGGGGCCAACCGGCTGGCGAGCAACTCGCTGCTGGAGGGCCTGGTGTTCGGCCGCCGGGCGGTCGAGGACTTCCTGCGCGCCGACCCGTCGCACGACACCACTGCTCCGCGTGCTCCCCACGATCCCCACGATCCCCCTAGCCTCGCAAGCTCGGCCAGGGAACCCGGATCGTGTGGGCCCACGGCCGCGGGCGGCCTCCCCTTGACGCACGCTTCCGCAGCGCCGTCGCACGACTTCACGTCAGGGGAGGACACTTTAGCGAGCGTGTCCGAAGATTTTGTGAAGTCGGTATCCGCGTACGGGGTTTTCTCGCGCGACGCTCTTCGGCGGTTGATGACGGCGGACGCCGGGGTAATGCGCAGCGGGGAGCAACTGCGGGAGGCGGAGACCGTGCTTGCGGCCTGGGACGCCGTTGTCCATTCTGAGACCGCTCCCGATGCCGGCCACAGTGACTGGCTCTGCCAGGATGCCCATGAGGACCGGAACCTGCTCCTCGCGGCCCGCCTGCTTGTGGCGGCTGCCCTGAACCGCACGCAGTCCGTCGGAGCCCACTACCGGGCGGACACGGACGACGCCTCAGCCCTCACCCATTCCATGCAAAGGATTTCCTCGTGACCACCACTGCCCACGCAACCGCTGCCCCGGAAACCCTGCCCTCCCGCACCGCGGCGCTCGCCGGGAGCCTGCCCGAGGCCGCCGTCCTGGCCGTCCTCCGCGCGGCGCTGCAGGAGGACGCCCCGTACGGGGACGTCACTTCCCAGACGCTCATCCCGGCGCAGGCGCGGGCCACCGCGGTGCTCAACGCCCGCGTTCCCGGGGTGCTGAGCGGCGGGGAGGTCTTCGCCGCGGCGATGCGGCTGACCGACCCGGGCGCCGTCGTCGAACTGCTGGTCCACGACGGCGAGGCCTTCGCCGCCGGAACCGCCCTGGCCCGCGTGACCGGGAACGCCCGCGCCGTGCTGCTGGCCGAACGCGTCGCACTGAACCTGGTCCAGCGGATGAGCGCCATCGCCACCAAAACGGCCGAGTTCGTGGCGCTCGTGGCCGGCACCCGGGCCCGGATCACCGATACCCGCAAGACCACGCCGGGGCTGCGGGTGCTCGAACGCTACGCCGTCCGCTGCGGCGGTGGCGCCAACCACCGTTTCAGCCTCTCCGACGCCGTCCTGGCCAAGGACAACCACCTGGCCGTCCTCACCGGCGGCGATCCGGCGAAGCTGACCGCAGTGCTCAGCGGCGCCAAGGCCCAGCTCGGCCACACAACACACTTCGAAGTGGAGGTGGACACCATGGAGCAGATCGAGCCCGTCCTGGCCGCCGGGGTGGACACCATCATGCTGGACAACTTCTCCCTGGCCGAGCTCGCGGCCGGCGTCGGGCTGGTGGGCGGCCGGGCCCGCGTCGAGGCCAGCGGCAACGTCAACCTCGCCACCGTGGCGGACATCGCGGCCACCGGGGTGGACGTCATCTCGATCGGCGCCCTGACGCACAGTGTCACGGCACTGGACCTCGGCCTGGACATTGAGCTTGACGTCGAGCCGGCCGTCGACTCAGGCGCCGGCCCGGCGGCCGGCTGAGGCGCGCCATGATCTTCCTCGACGCCGCGGCCACCACCCCGGTCCGCCGCGAGGTGCTGGAGGCCATGTGGCCGTACCTCACGGGCGAATTCGGCAACCCGTCAAGCCATCACTCCCTGGGTGAGGCGGCTGCCGCGGTGCTCGCAGGGGCCCGCGCCGCAACCGCCAGGGCCCTCGGCTGCCGTCCCGGGGAAGTCGTCTTCACCTCCGGCGGCACGGAAGCGGACAACCTCGCCGTCAAGGGCATTGCCCTGGCCCGGCGCGCCGCCGATCCGCGCCTGGACCGGGTGGCGATCAGCGCCGTCGAGCATTCCGCGGTGGAAGAATCCGCCAGGTACCTTGAACGGGTCCACGGGTTCGCCGTCGACGTGATCCCCGTGGACCGCTTCGGGCAGGTGAGCGAAGAGGCCCTCGCCGCCGTGCTGCAGCCCGGCACGGCCCTGGTCAGCATCATGTACGCCAACAACGAGGTCGGCACGGTCCAGCCCATCGCCCGGCTCGCGGCGCTGGCGCATGCCCACGGGGTCCCGTTCCACACCGACGCCGTCCAGGCCGCCGGCTGGCTGCCGCTGGACACCGGCGCACTGGGTGTGGACGCGCTGAGCATTTCCGGCCACAAGCTGGGCGCGCCCAAAGGCAGCGGCGCGTTGTTTGTGCGCGGCCGGGTCCGGCTTGAACCGCTGGTCCACGGCGGCGGGCAGGAACGGGGCCGCCGGTCGGGCACGGAGAACGTCGCCGGGGCCGTGGCGCTGGCGACGGCACTGGCGCTGCCGCGGGAACCGGCCGGGCACGTCGCTGCCCTCCGCGACGGGTTTATTGACGCCGTGCTGGCCGGTGTTCCCGGCGCACTGCTCACCGGCCACCCCACCGAGCGGCTGCCCTCGGTGGCATCCTTCTGCTTCCCGGGCACCAGCGGCGAGTCCGTGCTGCTGGAGCTCGAACGCCAGGGCATCATCTGCTCCAGCGGTTCCGCGTGCGCCGCCGGCTCGGATGCGCCCTCGCCGGTGCTGCTGGCCCTGGGCATCGAGCCCGAGATCGCCCAGACGGCGGTGCGGTTCAGCTTTGACTCGACCGTGACGGCAGCGCAGTTGCAGGAGGCGGCGGCCGCGGTCCGCAACGCCGTCGCCGGCGTCCGCTCCCTCGGGACCCCCTCCACCGGTTGAGCTGTCACTAAATGTCTTTATCGGGCCTCCATAGCGGCTTGAACTGATAGCTCAACCCGGGGTGAGGGCCCCGGGCGACGTCAGCGGTGGCGGGCGCGGCGGAAGATCCAGTGCCGCAGCATCGTGAACCGCACGGCGGTGGCGGCGAAACCGGAGAGGGTGGTGGTCCACAGCTCCTCGGCCACGGTGGCGTCCGGGTTGACCCAGTGCAGGACGGCGAGGCTGCCGCCGGTGATCAGCAGCGCGACGACGATCACGATCAGGCCGTTGAGGTGGTCGCGCTTCATCCGGCGGCGTTCGGTGATCTTGAACGTCAGGCGCCGGTTGAGGGCGGTATTCATGAACGACGTCAGGATCAGGGCCGCCGCGTTGGCCGGTTGGGCCCCAAGCCAGGGCCGGGAGAGGGCGTACAGGGCCAGGGAGGTCAGGGTGCAGACAATGCCGACGCCGGTGAACCGGATGAGCTGCCGGACCACGGGGTAACGGAGGACTCCACGGTACCGGCGGGTCTTCGGCCCGAGGACGACGGCGGGGGCAGGGTCAAGCTGTTCGAGCTGGGACTCCATCCGCTCAGTACAGCTCGCCCACGGGGATGTCCACGGCCAGCCGGTTTGCCGGGCCCGCCAGCGGACATGCCCAGGCCTCGTTGTAGGCGCACGAGGGGTTGTAGGCGAAATTGAAGTCCAGGATGAATTCGGCCTGGGGCCCGGAGCCCCGCACGCCGTGGAAAGCTCCCTTGATGGTGTCCAGGAGGTAGCGTCCAGCGCCGTAACTGCCGCCGGGCTGGCCTGCGGTGGCGTCACGGAACGGCACGAAGATGCCCCCGCCGTAGCCCCTGAGCTTCCAGACCGCGAGCTGTCCCATCTCGGGCAGGTCGAAGGTGCCCAGCCGCACAAACCGGACCAGGCCGTCGGTCCCGGTCTCTACGTTCATCTCCCGCCCGGCGCCCTCGGGGGTCAGCGGGACGTGGAAACGGTAGATCGGATCGTAGTCCGCCGTCTTCAGGCCGCCGAAAGTGGCTTTGGCCTCGGCCGTCAGCGCGGAGGCCGGGTGGGTGCCGAACATGCGGTCCCGCTCCTGGCGCCAGTAGGAATGCGCCTCGGCCGGGCTGTCCGCGGCAATCTTTCGCGTGGTGGCGTAGAGGGCAAAGGTCCGCAGCCGCCAGTCCGCGATATCGAGGGCCGACATGCCTGCCACGTCGCCCAGATCCCCAAAGTGCGTTCCGTCAATGCTCTGTTCGGCCATGCCCCCAGCGTATCCGCTTTCGCGGGGCCGAAATTTGTGCCCCGAAATTGTGCCCCGGATTCCGGGGCCGGACCCGCGCGCCGAATAGCCCGTTCCGGCGGACCCTCCGGCCGTAGACTTTCGCGCATGCGCAACCCCCTGCAGGACGCGGCCGCCGGCAATACCCTCAAGAGCCCCGGCGGAACACCGGGCGGCCCCGGGCACCCGCCGGGCGCCGGGCGCGCGGCGGCGTCGCTGGCGGAGCTCGTGACGTATCGGACCGTGTCCATCCGGGCCGAGGGGTCCTCCCGGGCCGGGGCCTCCCATGCCGGGGCCGGGGTGGAAACAGCCGAGTTCGAGGCCTTCATCGCGGCGCTGCCCCGGTTGTATCCGGCGGTCCATGCTGCCCTGGAACTGGAGCGGGTCAACGGCCACGCCCTCCTGTACCGCTGGCCCGGCGCCGCACCAGCGGAGGACCCAGCGGCCGTGCACCGGGCGTCGGTGCTGATGGCGCACTACGACGTCGTCCCGGCAGACGACCCGGGGGAGTGGACACACCCGCCGTTCTCCGGCCACAACGACGGCACGTTCCTCTGGGGCCGCGGGACGCTCGATGACAAGGGCCAGCTCGTGGCCATCCTGGAAGCGGCCGAGAGCCTGCTGCTGGCGGGGTATGCGCCCGCGCACGACCTCTACTTCTCGTTCGGCAACAACGAGGAGACGGCCGGCAACAGCGCGGCGGCCGCCGCGGACCTGCTGGCCGGCCGCGGCGTGGTGCCCTGGCTCGTGCTGGACGAGGGCGGTGCCGTCGCGGGCGGCGCCTTCCCGGGGGTGAGCCGGCCGGCCGCCGTCGTCGGCGTGGCCGAAAAGGGAATCCTGGACGTGGAGCTGCTGACCCGGGACCCGGGCGGACACGCCTCCACACCGCCGCGGATGGGGGCGACGGCGCGGCTGGCCCGTGCCATCACCCGGATCGAGCGCAGCCCGTTCCCGCAGTCGCTGCCGGAGGTGACCGCCGAGATGCTGCGCCGCTTCGGCCCGCACACCCCGCCACCGCTGCGGGCCGTGTTCGCGAACGTGGCACTGCTCCGGGCGCCGATCACCTGGCTCTTCGGCCGGCTCGGCAGCGAGACCAACGCCATGACCCGAACCACCGTCGCCATCACCACGCTCGAAGGCAGCTCCGGGGCCAACGTCCTCGCCGCCACGGCGAAGGCCAACGCCAACATCAGGGTGGCGGTGGGGGAGACGGTCGAGGGCACCATGGCACTGCTGAGGAAAATCATCCGCGACCCGAAAGTCGAACTACGCGTCGTGGAGGGCAACGACCCGTCTCCGGTGTCGCCGTCCTCGGGGGCCCAGTGGGACCTGCTGGCGGACTGCATCGGGCAGGTCTTCCCCGAGGCGATCATCACCCCCTACATCATGATGGGCGGCACCGACTCGCGCCGTTTCACCGGGATCTGCGGTGCCGTGTACCGCTTCGCGCCCTTCTTCATGGACGTCCGGGCCCGCGGCTCGATCCACGCCGTTGACGAAAAGATCGGGCTGGAGACGCTGGAGCAGGGGGTCCGGTTCTACGAAACACTGATGCGGGAGCTCTGAGTCATGCGGCGCCCCGGCTACGCTGGCACCATGACAGGGACGGCCCCTTCTTCAGCAGGCACCGCTTCTTCAGCAGGCACTGCATCTTCAGCAGGCACCGCAGGAATCCGGTGCGCTGTGCTGCGCACCGGCGCGGTGCTCGCGGTCGCGGCGGCAGCCCTTTCGGGCTGCAGCAGCGACGGCAAGGGGACACCGGTCTGGACCGCAGGCAGCAGCACGGCGGACAGTGCAGGTCCCGGTGCGAGTGAGAGTGCGACGCCGTCTGCCACCACTGGTGCCGCCGCCTCGGCCGGCGCTTCCCCCAGCGCGGGCTCGAGCGCAGCGGCCTGGAAGGTCTTTACCGACCCGGCAAAGTCCGTCAGTTTTGAGGTGCCGCAGGACTGGATTGTCCAGTCCGTAGCTCCCGACGCCGGTGCCCTGCCCGGGGCGCTGAAGATCACCGTCAAGGACGCCGGCGGCGCTTACCTGGCCACCTTGCAGACCGGCCTGCCCCCGCAGCCGGCCGCGGCCTGCCCGGACGACGCCGCACGCAACTACGTCGTGGTCAGCAGCGTGCCGGTTGACCTGCCGCACGCCGGCGGCGGGGGAACCATTGACCCGCACGTGGTGTTCCGGGTGATCCAGGGCTACAAGTACTTCGGCTCCTACGGCATCACCAACGTGGTGGGCGGCGCCGGCGGCAGGAGCTGCGCGTTGCAGAACGTGGTCCGTGGCCCGGCCGGCAAGGGGGACTATTCGTTCGGGGACCTGACAGTGCTCAAAGCGTTGGCGCCGGACCAGAAGGTTGCCCCCGCCAAGGCCTTCGACACTCTCGACCAGGCGGCCAAGTACGTCAATGAGGGGTCCGAATTCGCGAACCTCCAGCGGATGCTAATGTCTCTGAAGATCAAAAACTAGTCCCGCCCGCCCCGCACATCCCCGGGCCGTTGACGGCGGCTTCCCCTGCACCCACCTCAATCCCACATCCCGGAGACAGAGATACATGGAACGCGCCGTAGCCGCCCGCCTGGCCTTCAAGACCGTTGCCGAAACCAAGGTGGCTCTCGCCGTGGCGGTGGCCCGGAACGCCGGCTACGACTCGATTGAAGAATCGCTCAGGGTGACCGCGGGAGGCGGGGACGTGCCGCTGACCGAGCTCTCGGACCATCACGGCGGCCGCTTCCACTACATGGAATTCGCCGAACCCACCGAAGTCCTGGTTGAGTATTCGGCCACCGTCACCGGCTTCGCGCTGCCCGAGGAACCCGGGCTCATGGAACTGATCCGCTATGTCCGGCCCAGCCGCTACGCGGAATCGGACCGGCTGTTGCCCACCGCCTATGCCGAATTCGGCGGGCTCCAGGGCGAGGAGTTGCTCCACGCCGTCCGGGACTGGGTTTTCAACGAGCTGCGCTACGTCAGCGGATCCTCGCGGGGGACCGACGGCGCGGTCGAAACACTGCTGCACCGCCGCGGCGTCTGCCGGGACTTTGCCCACCTCGCCATTGCCCTGCTGCGTTCCAAGAACGTCCCGGCCCGGCTGGCCGCCGTCTACGCCCCGGGACTGGCCCCGATGGACTTCCATGCCGTGGCCGAGGCGCACATCAACGGCGCCTGGCACGTCATCGACCCCACGGGGCTGGCGCCACGGGAGAGCATGCTGCGGATCACGGCAGGACGCGATTCCTCGGACACCGCCTTCCTGTCCACCGTGGGCGGCAGCCTGTCCCTGAAGGAACTCAGCGTCACCGCCGTCGTCGATGACCTGCCGCAGGAAGACCCGGCGCAGCTCGTCGCGATCCACTAGGCAGCGCACGGCCTCACGGCACGGTCTTAGCGCACGGAGACAGCGGCACGGAGCTTCTCGGTCAGCCGCAGCAGCTCCTGCTGTTCGGCGGCGGAGAGGGCCGGGCCCACGAGCGCGGCGATGTCGCGCACGTGTTCCCGGCCGATCTGCTTCTGCAGGTCCCGTCCGGCATCGGTGAGCCGGATGAGGATCCCGCGGCCGTCCTCCGGGGCTGGAGTCCGTTCAACGAGCCCGCGCTTCCCGAGCCGCTCCACCAGCCGGCTCAGGCTGGACTGGCTCAGCAGCACGTTGTCGTTGAGTTCGTTCAGGCGCAGCCACCCGGAGGGGCAGCGGGAGAGCGTAAACAGGACGTCGTACTCATTGAGCGCCAGGGCTTTGAATGCCGGCGCCGCCTGCAGCTTGCGCATCACCGCCACCTGGGCCCGGAACAGGGACTCCCAGGTTTCCGCGGCCAGGCGTACCGGCGATTCGGTAGTCTTGGCGGGCATCATGAGCCCTGAACGGTGGTCTCTGCCGCGGCGGCGTCGGCGGTGCCCGCTGCCAGTGCGGCCGCCACCCGGCCGGCGTGCGTCGGCGGTTCGGGAACGTGTGCCGGCTTGAGCGCGGCATATTCCTTGCGCAGCACCGGCAGCACTTCCTCGCCGAACAGGTCCAGCTGTTCCAGGACGGTCTTCAGCGGCAGGCCGGCGTGGTCGATCAGGAAGAGCTGGCGCTGGTAGTCGCCGAAGTACTCCCTGAACGTCAGGGTCTTTTCGATCACTTCCTGCGGGCTGCCGACGGTCAACGGGGTCTGGGACGTGAAGTCCTCCAGCGAGGGGCCGTGGCCGTAGACCGGGGCGTTGTCGAAGTAGGGGCGGAACTCCTTGACGGCGTCCTGGGAGTTCTTCCGCATGAAGAACTGGCCGCCGAGGCCCACAATCGCCTGGTCCGCCTTGCCGTGGCCGTAGTGCTCATAGCGTTCGCGGTAGAGGCCGATCAGCTGCTGGTAGTGCTCCTTGGGCCAGAAGATGTTGTTGGCGAAGAAGCCGTCACCGTAGTACGCCGCCACTTCGGCGATCTGCGGCGTGCGGATCGAGCCGTGCCACACGAAGGGGGCGACGCCGTCGAGCGGGCGGGGGGTGGAGGTGAAGTTCTGCAACGGGGTGCGGTGCTTGCCGGACCAGTTGACGGTGTCCTCGTCCCAGAGGCGGCGCAGCAGGGAGTAGTTCTCGATCGCGAGTTCGATCCCGTCCTGGATGTTCTTGCCGAACCAGGGGTAGACGGGGGCGGTGTTGCCGCGGCCCAGGACCAGGTCCACGCGTCCGTCCGCGAGGTGCTGGAGCATCGCGAAGTCCTCTGCGATCTTCACGGGGTCGTTCGTGGTGATCAGGGTCGTGGCCGTGGACAGGATGATGCGCTCGGTCTGGGCCGCGATGTACGCCAGCGTGGTGGTGGGGGAGGACGAGAAGAACGGCCGGTTATGGTGCTCGCCGATGGCGTAGACATCCATACCGATTTCCTCTACCTTTTTGGCGATCGCCACGGACGCCTTGATGCGTTCGTGCTCCGTCGGGGTGCGGCCCGTGGTGGGGTCGGTGGTGATATCGCTGACGCTGAATACGCCGATCTGCATGGTGTGCCTTTCCGTGGCCGGGGTGGATCCGGGATCTGTTTCTACTATAGCCGATTTAGATGCGTTTGCATCTATCGACCGGTATAACGCCCGGCGTGGACGAATATTCCCGCGCCGTTCCGGCCGGGTTTGCCGCCCCGTCTTCCCGGCCGCGTTGCCGGCCGCGTTCCCGCCTTCGGCGACGGCGCGGGCCTAGGATGCAATCAATCGGCTGGCCGCGAGGTGCCCGCCCTCCCGGAAGGCCGCCATGCGCCGTGTTGTAGCTTTTCTGTGTCTGGTGGAGCTCACCAGTGGAGTCCTGCAGGGCTATTACACGCCCATCCTCACCGATATCGCCCGGCACCTGGGAATCCACGACGCCGACGTCAACTGGTTCGAGGCCGCGCAGCTCATGGTCAGCGCCCTCGCCGTCCCGGTGCTGGCCAAGCTGGGGGACATGTACGGGCACAAGAGGATCCTGCTGGTTTCCACGCTGGTCACCGCCACGGCCTCCTGGGGCGTCGCGCTCGCCCCGGACTTCTGGACCTTCCTGGCCGCGTGGTCGTTCCAGGGTTTCTACGTGGTCTGGCTGCCCCTGGAAATTGCCCTGATCTTCAGCCGCGTCCATCAGTTGCCCGACGGCGCCGCCCGCACGCGGCGCGCGGCCGGCGTCCTCGTCGGGGCGCTGGAAGCCGGTGTCATCGCCGGGGCGCTCGCCGCCGGTGCGCTCGTGGAAGTGTTCGCGGGCCAGCTGCAGCTGGTGCTCCTGGTCCCCGCGGTGGCCGTCTCCGCATGCTGGTTCGCCGTCAGGTTTGGCGTGCCGGAGTCGCGGGAGCGCAGCGGCGGACGCGTGGACACCCGCGGCTTCACGCTCCTCGCCCTCGGGCTGCTGCTTATCACGTCCGGTCTGACCTTCATGCGCCTCAACGGGGCCGGCGCGTGGTGGCCGTGGGCGCTGGTGGGAGCCGGAATTCTGGTGTTCGTTCCGTTTGCGCGGTTCGAGCTGCGCGCGGCCGATCCGCTCGTCGACATCCGAATGCTGCGGGGTAAGTCCATGTGGCCCGTCCAGCTGACCGCCGGGCTCTTTGGCGTCTCGGTGCTCGGCGCGCAGGCCCCGCTGTCCACCTTCGCCCGGACGGATCCCGCGCTGCACGGCTACGGCCTCGGGCTGCGCGCTGGGCAGGTCTCCATCATCATCGGGGTCTACGTGCTGGCGCTGCTGGTGGGCGCGCTGCTGTACCCGGTGGTGACCCGCCGGCTCACCCCGCGCTGGACCCTCGTGGGCGCCGCCACGCTCGTGGGCCTGGGCTACCTGCTGTTCCTGCCGTTCCACGGCAGTCTCGCCCAAGCGCTGGCCAACATGGCGATCGCCGGTGTCGGCTCCGGGGCCCTCGTGGCGGCGCTGCCTTCGGCGGCCGCCGCGGCCGCGCCCCTCAACCGGACCGCGATGGCCACGGGTTTGACCAACACCACCAAGACCATCGGCGGAGCCTTCGCGTCCGCGGTGTTCGGCATCGCCCTGGTCAGCCACGTCCTGGCCGAGGCCGGGGCCGGCGCGGGGGACGCCGGTCAGACCGCGGCGCCGCTCGCTGGCTACCTCACGGTATGGACCATCTGCGGAGTCACCGGGCTTGCCGCCGCTGCCGCGCTGGTGGTGGTGCCCCGTCTGGCCTTCTCCGACCCGGCGGCCGTGGCCGCCGCACCGCTTAGGGCCGGCTCGCACTAGGGGTGGCCTTCCTCCCCGGCGACTGAGGCAGTATGTTCTTAGCGTGACGGGTACGCGGAGGTACGAGCGGGGGCGCGCGGCGGCCGCGGCTGTCCTGGTGGCAATCAGCCTTTTGGTTTCGGGATGTTCGGCACCCACCGTGCTGGCCCCGGCGAGCACGGTGGACGCGCGCGCGGTGCTGGCGGCGTTCGAGTCCCGGGACGTGGTGGGGCACCTGCAGGCGCTGCAGCGGGTTGCCGATGCCAACGGCGGGAACCGGGCCTCGGGCACCTCGGGGTATGAGGAGTCGGCCCGATACGTCGAGGAACAGCTGCGCGCGGCCGGGTACTCGCCGGTGCGGCAGAGCTTCACGTTCAAAGAGGACGGCCGGCGCGGCAAGACGGTGGAGTCCTTCAACATCCTCGCCGACACGGGTGGCGATGCCGGGCACACCGTGGTGGTGGGTGCGCATCTGGACTCCGTGCAGGAGGGCCCGGGCATCAACGACAACGCCAGCGGGGTCGCGGCCGTCCTGGAGACCGCGCGGTGGATGAAGGAGGCCGGGATCACCCCGGCCAACCGGGTCCGGTTCGCGTTCTGGGGCGGCGAGGAGGACGGGCTGTACGGGTCCCAGCACTACGTCGACGAACTCAGTGCGGCCGAGATCGGCCAGACCGCGGCGAACCTGAACGTGGACATGGCGGCCTCGCCCAACGGTGTGCGGTCCGTGCATGACGGGGACGGATCGGATTTCGGCGACGGCGGCCCGGCCGGGTCCAAGGCGATCGAGGACATCCTGTTCCGGTACTTCCAGGAGAACGCGCTGCCGGCCGAGACCACGCCTTTTGACGGCGGCTCGGACTACGACGCCTTCCTCTCGGCCGGCATTCCCGGCGGCGGGCTGTTCACCGGCGATGTCGAGAGGAAGACCCAGGCCCAGGCGCAGTCCTTTGGCGGGGTGGCCGGCAAGGACCTGGATCCCTGCTACCACGAGGCCTGCGACACGATCGCCAACACCAACCCGGAACTGCTCACCGAAATGTCCGGCGCCCTGGCCTACGGCACCGTGGCCTACGCGATGGCCAAGACCGGCTAAACACCAGCTTCGCCTTTCAAACGACTCTCAAAACGGTGTCCCATCCCTCGCCGCGTTCGCCGTCCCCGTTGGCAGAGGAAGTCGGATGTCCATGGCGCCGGCGCCCATGTCTGCCGGATGCCCGGCGGCCGGCATTTTTCCGAGTAGCCCGGGGCCGCAAGAGGTGAGAAACCCCGCCGAATCGGGTAGTTAATCAGCCGTTTGAGGGGAAAAGACAGGTACCCGCTACTCAGGTGCTGTGAGTTTCCTGAGATTACGATAAGAAACGGAAAAGCATTTGGGCAGGCGTCTAGGGTCTGCCCAGTTCCCGCCTAGAGCACCTCTATGCGGGAGTAAATACGGGCCCGTGAAAGCAACGGTCAGTGCGCCGCAGGCGCTGCGCTGTCCCCTTCCCGCGCCCGTCATCCGGAAAACCCGGGTTGTGTTTGCGCTCGGGCAACGTCGCTAGTCGGAAGTACGGGGGACATCGACAGATGGATATCTTCGAAAGCTTGGAGTCTGAGGTCCGCAGCTACTGCCGCAGTTGGGACACCGTGTTTGAACGTGCGTCCGGCAGCAGCCTCTACAGTGAAGACGGCAGAGAATATTTGGACTTCTTTTCCGGTGCCGGAGCACTGAACTACGGGCACAACAACCCGGTGCTGCTGCAGCCGCTGGTGGACTATCTTCTCTCCGGCGCAATCGTTCATTCACTCGACATGAAAACACCGGCCAAGCGGCGCTTCCTGGAAACCTTCCGGGAGTTGATCCTTGAGCCCAGGAATTTGGACTACAAAGTCATGTTCCCCGGACCGACGGGAACAAACTCAGTGGAGGCAGCCCTGAAGCTTGCCCGGAAGGTTACCGGCAGGCAGCATGTCCTGAGCTTCACCAACGCGTTTCATGGGATGACCCTGGGATCGTTGTCGGTCACGGGAAATTCAATGAAACGGCAGGGAGCCGGCGTCCCGCTGACGAACACATCGAGCATGCCCTATGACGGGTTCTTCAATGGTCAGATGCCGGACTTTCTGTGGCTCCGGCAAGCCCTGGAGGACAGGGGATCGGGCATCGATAAGCCCGCAGCGGTGATCGTGGAAACCGTCCAGGGCGAGGGTGGGCTCAGGGCCGCCCGGGTGTCCTGGCTGCGAGGCCTTGCCGAGCTGTGCCGGCAACACGACATCCTGCTCATCGTGGATGATGTCCAGGCCGGCTGCGGACGGACCGGGACCTTCTTCAGCTTCGAGGAGGCGGGGATCACTCCGGATATCGTCTGCCTGTCGAAGTCCATCTCGGGCTTTGGGCTGCCTTTGGCACTGACACTGTTCAAACCCGGACTGGATATTTGGAAGCCTGGCGAGCACAACGGAACGTTCCGGGGGCACAACCCGGCATTCGTCACCGGCGCCGCCGCCCTGGAGCACTACTGGCGGGACGGCAGCTTCCAGTCAAGCGTCGCGGGGCTCATTTCCCAGCTCCACGAGGGGCTTACCCAGATCGCAGCGGGCGTCGAAGGCGCCACGGTCCGTGGCCGGGGACTGCTCGCGGGTGTTTACTACCCCAACCCCGAGACTGCGGAGAAGATTGCGGCCGAATCCTTTGCCCGGGGTCTGCTCGTGGAAACGTCCGGACCCGAAGGTGAAGTGGTCAAGACGATGCCCGCGCTGACTATCAGCCCCGAGGATCTTCAGAAGGGACTCGATATTCTCGCTGCGGCCGCAGTGACTGTGACCGGGGAGCCGGTGGCCTTGGGATCAACCATTTGAGCATCCGATCAGGGCGAAACGGCTCGAAGGGGCCAGTGCCCCTTGCAAGAATCGAAGTAGATTTCGGGGAGCAAAATGGGTACCCGCAAGGCAGCAGCTTTCAACGACAGTGATCTAGCGGAAACCGACCGGGCGATTCCCCCGGGTAGTGTCATTGTTCAAAAGTTTGGCGGTTCGTCCCTGGCAGATGCCGCGGGTATCCTCCGGGCAGCCGAGCGGATCGCCAAAACACGGACCAACGGCTATCGGGTCGTGGCGGTGGTGTCCGCCATGGGGGACACCACCGATGAACTCTGCGATCTTGCCGCGGAAGTTTCCGCCCGGCCCTTGCCTGTGGACCTTGACGCCCTGCTGAGCATCGGCGAGCTTGTGTCCTCGGCCCTTTTGGCGATTGCCCTGGCGGATCTCGGCCAGCTGCCCCGCACATTTACGGGCAGTGCGGCCGGCCTCATTACCGACAACATCCACGGCAAGGCACACATCACCGATGTCAGGCCGGACCGCGTCCGCAGTAGTCTGGCCCGTGGCGAGGTCCCCATCGTCGCAGGATTCCAGGGCAGGACGCAGAAACGGAACAGGGTGACCACGCTCGGCCGTGGCGGCTCGGATCTCACAGCGGTCGCCCTGGCCGCTGCGCTCGAAGCCGATATTTGCGAGATATACACGGACGTCGACGGCGTCTACACCGCGGACCCCCGGGTTGTCCCGACGGCGCGGAAGATCGAGATCCTCTCGAGCGAGGAAATGCTTGAGTTCGCCGCCTCCGGCTGCAAGGTATTGCACCTGCGGTGTGTTGAATACGCCCGCCGGTTCGGTATTCCGATCCATGTGAGGTCCTCCTTCGTGCCGGAGCCCGGGACGTTGATCCTGCCCGGCCTTGACCGTCATCCACTGCTCCAGCCCGCCAGGGAACAACCCGAGGTGACCGCTGTAGCCGGGGTCAACTCGGCGTCGAAAATCACTGTCGTGGGAATTCCGGACCAGCCGGAGAGCATGGCGCGCATCTTGCATGTCCTCTCTCGGTCCGGGGCGCATGTCCAGGCAATTGTCCAAAATACGGCCGGCCCCGGCCCGAGGCGTTCCGATGTTGCACTGATCGTGCCTGCTGCCCATGCAGGTAACGCCCTTGCTGTGCTGGATGCCGAAAAGGGAAGCATTGGATTTGAAGGTTTGCAGCACGACGACCGGGTGGGCCGGGTGTCCATTACTGGACTGGGCATGCGGTCGTCCCCGCAAATCTTCTGCACCTTCCTCAAGGCCCTGTCCGACGCCGACGTGGAGCTCGATCTCGTCGACATCTCCGAGACGTCCGTGGGGGCTGTCACGCACGCCGACCGGCTCGCGGATGCCGAGCGCGCTGTCCGGCGGGCCTTCGGCATGACCCCGGCGGACGAGGCAACGGCGGCCGGTCATGAAGGCCATCTCACACCCGCTGTTGGCCCCCCGCTCCAGACGTGGGTCCCGATTTCCGGCCAGGATATGACCCCTGTTCCGGCGGGCGACAGAACTGTGGCACGTCACTTCTAGCGAAGGAGCTAAAGGATGGGCAAGACCGCGAGGACCGGAAACGGCCTCACCAGACCTCCCGAGTTGCGGGGAATCATGTCGATGATCGGCGGCTCGGAAGGCGGAACTGTCCTGACGTCGGCTGCGCCCGATCAGGCCGCCCGCTGGCGGCGGGGCGAGCGGTTGGACCGGCTGTTTGAGGATAGTTGCGACCGCTTGCGGGAACAGGGGCGCGGCGACCAGGTTGCCGTCGATGCGGGGGACGTTGTCCTGACGTACACGGAGCTGGATGAACGGGCGAACCAGCTGGCGCGGCATCTCCTGGTGTGCGGTGCCCGGCCGGGTGACCGCATCGCCCTGCTGTTTGACCAGCCATGGCGGGCCTACGTGGCGATGCTGGCCGTTCTGAAGATCCACGCGGCCTATGTTCCCCTGGACCCGGGTTTTCCCCCTGACCGTCTTCAGTACATTGTCGAGGACGCCAACGTGGCCATGGTCCTGTCTCTGTCCCATCTGAGGGATCTGCTGCCTGAGGTGGCCGCTGTCACGGTGTGCGTCGATGATGTGCAGGCCCAGATCGACGCCAAGGATTTCTCCCGTTTGGGAAGCGCGGACCACGGCGGGACCAAGGATGAGCTGGCTTACATTATCTACACCTCCGGCTCGACCGGCCGGCCCAAGGGCGTGGCAGTGGAGCAGGCCAGCATCTGCAATTTTGTCCGGGTGGCCTCTGACATCTACGGGATTGAGTCCACGGACCGCGTGTACCAAGGTATGACGATCGCCTTCGATTTCTCGGTGGAGGAAATCTGGGTTGCCTGGATGGTCGGAGCCACGCTGGTGCCCAAGCCGGGCCGGTCCAGCATGCTGGGTGCCGAACTCGCGGAGTACCTGCAGGAAAAACGGATCACCGCCCTTTGCTGCGTTCCAACGCTGCTGGCGACGCTTGACGAGGACCTGCCCGATTTGCGGTTCCTGCTGGTCTCCGGAGAGGCGTGCCCGAAGGATCTCGTGATGCGCTGGCACCGCCCCGGCCGGCGCTTCCTGAACGTCTACGGCCCCACCGAAGCGACCGTGACTGCCACCTGGTCGGTCCTGGACCCGGACCTGCCCGTGTCCCTCGGAGTGCCCTTGCCCACCTACACCGCGGTCATTGTGGATCCCGCCGAGCTTCGGGCCCTGCCGCGCGGTGAAATGGGAGAAATCGGCCTCGCAGGGGTGGGGCTGGCGCGCGGGTACGTGAACCGTCAGGACCTGACGGAGCGGGCCTTTGTCCCGGATTTCCTCGGAATCGAGAACAACCCGTCCGGCCGGATTTATCGCACAGGGGACCTCGGACGGGTGAACGACGACGGGCAGCTCGAATATTTCGGCCGGATCGATACCCAAGTCAAAATACGTGGCTACCGCATCGAACTGAGCGAAATCGAATCCGTCCTCCTGCAGCTCCCCGGCATTGCACAGGCAGTCGTACAGACGTATGAGCCGGAACAAGGAACCGTGGAGCTGGCGGCCTACTACACCCTTCGCCAGGACGTGGAGGGCGTGGATGCTCATGACCTCCACCGGATGCTGCGCACCAGGCTCCCCGGATACATGGTTCCTGCCTATTTTGAACAGCTGGACTCCATTCCGATGATGGCCAGCGACAAAGTGGACAGGAAGCGGCTACCCCGTCCCGAGCACAGGATCAGCCGGGCGGCTGCGGGGTCCTTCACTGCCCCCACAACCGCCGCCGAAGAGGCCCTGGCCGCGCAGCTTGGCACCGTCCTGAGCCTTGAGAAGGTTTCCACCGATGCCCACTTCTTCAATGACCTTGGCGCCGACTCGCTGTTGATGGCCCGCTATTGCGCCCGCATCAGGAAAGAAACCGCCCTGCCCGCAGCCGCGATGCAGGATATCTATGAGAACCCGACGGTCCGGCAGCTCGCCGCGTGCCTCGAAGCCCGGCACAGTGAATCCGTCCTCAGCGCGGCCGTAGCTGAGACCGGCGCCGTACCCCCGGTACCGATGCCACCACCCAGCACCTTCCAGTTCGTCATGTGCGGGGCAATTCAGTTGCTGATTTTCCTGGGTTACACTTCGTACGCTGCTTCCCTGCTGATTATCGGCTTCCAGTGGACATCCGGGGGCAGCAATCCATTTGACATGTGGCTGCGGTCCATTGGTTTCGGCGCCGCCATGTTCCTGATCCTTTCCGTGACCCCGATCCTCGCCAAGTGGATTCTGGTTGGGCGGTGGAAGCCGGGCAACATTCGAATATGGAGTCTGGCTTATCTCCGTTTTTGGGCAGTCAAGACACTTACCAGGGCTAATCCACTGGTCTTGTTCGCCGGCTCTCCGCTGTATGTGGTGTACCTGCGGCTCCTGGGCGCAAAGATCGGCAAGGGGGTGGTGATCTTCTCCCGGAAGGTGCCCGCGTGCCCGGACCTGCTCAGCGTCGGTGACAACACAGTCATCCAGAAGAACTCCTCGTTCCAATGCTATCGGGCACGCTCTGGCATGATTGAAACCGGTCCCGTGATGCTGGGCAGAAATGTCCTTGTGTCGGAGAAAACCACGTTGGACATCGGTACGTCGATGGGAGACGAGACTCAGCTGGGACATGCTTCATCGTTGCAGACCGGGCAGGTTGTACCTGATGGACAAATCTGGCACGGTTCGCCTGCTGCGCGCACCAACACCAATTACCTGCGTGTCCCGCCCACTAATTGCGGCACGCGACGCAGGGTCATTTTCAGCCTTCTCCAGTTGTTCAACCGTTTGGTGCTGGTGGTTCCGGCGGGCCTTCTCGGGCTGGCCGTGCTCCTGCCGCCCTACCTGAGCACCGGACACCTGCAGCCGGGCTCCCCAAGCTTTTTCATAGACGTACTCGCCGTAACGCTGGTTCTGTTCGTTGTCGGGCTGATCACCGGCCTGATCATCATCTTCAGCATCCCGCGTTTGCTCAACCGCTTCATCAAGCCGGAAAAGGTCTATCCGCTGTACGGCGTGCACTTCACCCTCCAGCGCATGATCGCCCGCGTGTCCAACGTCAAACTGTACAAAGACGTCTTCGGCGACAGTTCGTACATCGTGCACTATCTGAAGGCCTTGGGTTATAACCTCGGCAGGGTGGAGCAAACCGGGTCAAACTTCGGCCCCACACTGGCCCACGAGTCGCCGTTCCTGAGCTCAGTGGGAACAGGAACTATGGTCGCGGACGGCCTCAACATGATGAACGCCGACTTCTCAAGCACGTCGTTCCGTCTCTCGCGGGTCCACCTGGCTGGCCACAACTTTCTCGGTAATGCCATCAGTGTTCCGATCGGATCCAGGGTCGGGGAGAACTGTCTCTTGGCCACGAAGGTGATGATTCCGATCGACGGTCCGATCCGTGCGGATGTGGGCCTGCTGGGGTCACCGCCGTTCGAGATTCCCCGGTCTGTTCAGCGTGACGCCCAATTTGATGAACAGACGATTGCAGAGGCGCGGAACAGCGCTCTCCCGGCAAAGAACCGGCACAACATCCTGAGCATGGTGCTCTTCCTGGCCGTGCGCTGGTTCCTGTTGTTTGTTGCCACACTCAGCGCCGCCATTGCCGTGTCGGCATTCAGCTTCCTCGGTGTGCTGGCGATCGCAGCCATGATGCTCGCCTTGCTGCTGTTCCGCGTACTGATTGCCGTGCTTGTTGAGCGCTCGGTCATGGGCTTCCGCCACCTGAAGCCGCAATACTGCTCCATCTACGACCCCTACTTCTGGCGGCACGAACGTCTATGGAAGCTGCTGGCCATGCCGGGCTTCAACGGAACCCCGTTCAAGCCCGTGATCTGGCGAATGCTGGGCGTCAAGGTCGGCAAGCGGCTCTACGATGCCGGCGCCAACATACCGGAGAAAACTCTTGTGGCTATCGGTGATGATTGTGCGTTCAATGAAGGAGCCACCATTCAGGGCCACTCCATGGAAGACGGGGCCTTCAAGTCCGACTACATCGTTCTCGGCAACCGCTGCTCCCTTGGCGTGGATTCGTGGGTCAACTACGGGGTGACGATGCAGGATGGTTCGTCACTCGGTGCCGACGCCCTCTTGATGAAGGGCGAAGACGTCCCGGAAGATTCAACCTATACCGGCAACCCGGCGCGGGAGGTGACAAGCCCCGTCGCCCCTAAACCGCTCGCGGCCGTGGTTTCTGGGAGCCCTCGCTACGGCGTTCCGCGCCACGGTGGCCCCCGCCACCGGGAAGCCGTCGCAGTACCCGCTGGACTCGTCAGACTCTCGAAGGGAACCTACGCAACTCACGGAACGCACAGGGCGCCCAAGGCAGCGCGGACCCTCGTCAAGCCTAACGTCGAGGCCGAGGACAAGGCAGGGACGCCCGGTTCTGGTTCCTAGTGCGAACTGGTTGGCAGGGGAGCGTCTTCCGGGAAGTCGTCGGGGAAGTCCTCGGTCACGGCCGGACCGGAATGGCGTCCACGGCGCAGCGACTTCTGTAGTGCCCTGCGCTCGCGCCGGCCTTCCACGAGCCGGTACAGCACCGGGACCAGGATGAGTGTAAGAGCGGTGGAAGAGATCAGGCCGCCGATCACCACGATCGCCAGGGGCTGGGAGATGAATCCGCCGCCGCCGGTCAGTCCCAGCGCCATCGGTGTCAGGGCGAACACCGTGGCGAGCGCCGTCATGAGGATGGGGCGGAGGCGCTGGCGGGCGCCGTGCATGATCGCGTCCGCCACGTTCATCCCGGGTTCGCCGTTGCGCGGCTGGCGGTACTGGTTGATGAGGTCGATCAGCACAATCGCGTTGGTCACCACGATGCCCACGAGCATCAACATGCCGATCAGCGACGGCAGGCCCAACGGCACACCGGTCACCACGAGCAGGGCGATTGCGCCTGTCGCGGCGAACGGGACGGAGACCAGCAGGATCAGCGGCTGCACGAGCGATTTGAACGCAGCCACCATGATCACGTAGACGATCGCGATGGCGGCGAGCAGCGCGAGCCCGAGCTGGCGGAACGAATCGGCCTGCTGCGTCGTGGCACCGCCGATCGTGGCGGTCACCCCGGGCGGCAGCTGGACTGACTTGAGCCGGTTCTGCACCTCGGTGCTGACCGCGCCGAGGTTGGAGCCCGACGGCGTCACCGAGACCCGCGCGGTGCGCTGGCCGTTGCTGGCGGTGATGGAGACGGGGACGTCCACCTGCTCTACCGAGGCGATGCTGCCCAGCGCAACGGCGCCGGCCGCCGTCGGGAGCGGCATGTCCCGGACGGCCTCGATGCTCGTGAAGCGGGTGCCCTCGCCAATCCGGACCGGGAAGTCGTTGGTGTCGATGCGGATCGTCCCGGCCGGAATCGGGCTGATCGTGGCGGCCAGGACCCCGGCCACGCGCTCCTCGTTCAGGCCGGCCGCGACGGCCTTCGCGCGGTCCACCTTGACCTGGACCACCGGCTGGCTGGCGGCCAGGTTGGTGGCCACTTCGCTGCTGCCCGGGACACCGTCCATGGCCTTGACCATCGCGTCACTGGCCGTCTGGAGATCGGCGGTGGTGGCGGCCTTGAGGGTGATGTCCACGGTTGACGAAGTGCCGAAGCCGCCCTGCTGGGAACCAACCGTGATCTTTCCGGCGTCGCCGAGCTTGGAGAGTTCGCTGCGGACAGTCTCCTGGAGCTTGCCCTGGTTGGCTTTCTCGTCCGTCACCACGGTGAACGTCGAATTGGACGCGCCGGAGGAGAGCAGGGCCGAGAAGCCGGTCTGGGCGTTGCCGGTGGTGGCCTGGACGTCCTTGATTCCGTCGATGCCCCGCAGGGTGTCCTCGACGCGGATCGCCGAAGCGCTGGCCTCGTCAAGGCTGGTCCCTGCCGGCAGGGCCTGCTTGACGGTCATGCTGTTCTCGCCGGAGCGGCCCAGGAGGTCGGTGGCGAGCAGCGGGGACATCGCCACGGTGCCGGCAAGCACCAGGGCCGCGGCGACCAGGGTGAGGACCGGGTGCCGCTGCGTGCCGGACAGGACAGGCAGGTAGCCGCGCTGCAGGAGCGTGCTCTGCTCGGCCTCGTGCGCCTTGGCGGCAATGCCAGCCGCAGAAGCCGGAGAGCCGGTGACGGCGGGCGTGCGCAGGAACCAGTAGGCCAGCACCGGCACGATGGTCAGCGAGACCAGCAGCGAGGAGAGCAGGGCGATGGTCACTGTCAGGGCGAACGGACGGAACAGCGCACCGGCCAGGTCGCCGACGAAGGCGATGGGCAGGAAGACGGCCACGGTGGTCAGGGTGGACGCCGTGATGGCGCCGGCAACTTCGCGGATGGCGGTTCCGATCGCGGTGATCTTGTCCTCGCCGTAGCTCAGGTGCCGTTTGATGTTTTCGATGACCACGATCGAGTCGTCCACGACGCGGCCGATGGCGATGGTGAGCGCGCCAAGGGTGAGGATGTTGAGTGAGTAGCCGGTGCCAGCGAGGCCGATGAACGTGATCAGCAGGGACAGCGGGATGGACACGGCCGTCACCAGGGTGGCGCGCACGGACATCAGGAACACCAGGATCACCAGGACGGCGAAGCCCAGTCCCAGCAGGCCCTCGGTGGTGAGGTCCTTGATGGACTTCTCGATGAACGGCGCCTGGTCGAAGACCGGGGTGAATTTGGCGTTGGAGCCAAGCTCGGCCTCAAGTTGCGGGATGGCGTCCTTGACCGCGTGGGAGATCGCGACGGTGTCGCCCTCGGGCTTCTTGGTCACGGACAGGGCGAGGGTTTCCTTGCCGTTGGTCCGCGTGATTGACGTGCGGGCGTCCTCGACCAGGCTGACATCCGCCACGCTGCCGATCGTCGCCGCATCACGGGCCGCGCCCAGCGGGAGGGCCTTGATGGCGTCGAGGGAGTCGACCGGGCTGCCGATCTGCAGCGAGAGGGTTTTGCCCTGTTCCTCGATGGTGCCGGCCGGGACCAATGCACCGTTGTTCTTCAGCGCGTCGCTGATGGCCTGGAGGCTCGTGCCCGATGCCGCCAGGTCCCGGGGCCGCGGCAGGATCTGGATGTGCTGCGTGGCGCCGCCGGTCACGTCGGCGCCGCGCACGCCGTCGAGCTTCTGCAGCACAGGGACGCTGAGCCGGGCGAGATCGGCGTTGAGTTCACTGAGCGGTTTGTCGGAGGACACGGCCAGGAAGACGATCGGGAAGTCGCTGATGCTCCCGGCGATCGCCTGCGGCTGGACGTCCTTCGGCAGGGCCTGCTTGGCGCTGGAGATGGCGCGGTCGATCTGGTTCCGGGCCCGGTCCAGGTTGGAGCCGTAGGTGAACGCCAGGGAAATCTGCGAGACGCCGTTCCGGGACGTTGACGACGTCGATTCCAGCCCCTCGACGCTGTTCAGCGCCTTTTCCAACGGGGCACTGATCTGCTTGTCCACGACTTCCGGCGACGCACCGGGCATCGAGGAGATCACGGTGATCTGCGGGAACTCGATGGAGGGGATGAGCTCCTGTTTCAGCGAGGACATCGTGATCACGCCGAAAACGCAAGCGAACACCGTGATCAGCGCGATCAGGGCCCGGTTGGCGAGAGACAGCTTTGCGAGCCGGAACATCTCATGGTCTCCTGGTGGGTCGGGGGCGTCCTGCACAACGGGACATCAAAAAACGGGGACGTCACGGGTTGCAGCGGTCCCAAACCAGCAGTGTAAACCAGCCGCGGCCGGGCACCGGCTTAGTTGCTGGCGGTGACCTGTTCGAGTTGCAGCGCCTTGGCCGTCTCGGCCTCCAGCGTGGCGGCGAGCTCAGGGTTGTCGTTGAGCTTGACGCCGTAGCCGGGCATCATGTCCTTGAGCTTGGACTGCCAGCCCTTGAAGTTCTTCGGGAAGGACTTCTGGAGCAGCTCGATCATGATCGGCACGGCGGTGGACGCGCCCGGGGATGCGCCAAGCAGGGCGCCGATGGTGCCGTCGCGTCCGGCGATGACCTCGGTGCCGAACTGCAGCACGCCGCCCTTCTTCGGGTCCTTCTTGATGATCTGGACCCGCTGGCCGGCGGTGATGAGCTCCCAGTCGCCGTCCTTGGCCTCGGGGTAGTACTCCCGCAGGGCCTCGACCTTGTCGCCGTGACGCTTGGCGACTTCCTTGATCAGGTAGGCGGTGAGGTCCATGTTGTCCTTGGCCACGGCCAGCATCGGGATGATGTTGGAGGGGCGGATGGACAGCGGCAGGTCCAGGTAAGAGCCGCTCTTGAGGAAGTTCGTGGAGAAGCCGGCGTACGGGCCGAACAGCAGGGAGCGCTTGCCGTTGACGTAGCGGGTGTCCAGGTGCGGCACGGACATGGGCGGGGCGCCGACAGACGCCTGGCCGTAGACCTTCGCGCTGTGCCGGGCAGCGATGCTCTCGTCGGTGCAGCGGAAGAACTGGCCGGAGACCGGGAAACCGCCAAACCCCTTGCCTTCCGGGATGCCGGAGGCCTGCAGCAGGTGCAGGGCACCGCCGCCGGCTCCGACAAACACGAACTTCGCGTGGATGGAGCCGTGCTCGCCGCTCCTGGCGTGCTTCAGCGACAGGTCCCAGCCGCCGCCGGACGCGCGCTTGATGTCGCTGACGTTGTGGCCGTAGTTGATCTCCACGCCGTTGTTGCCCAGGTAGGTGGTCAGCTCGCGGGTCAGGGCGCCGAAGTCGACGTCGGTGCCCTCGGCGGCGCGGGTCGCCGCGACGCGCTGCTTGGGGTCGCGGCCCTTGACGATCAGCGGGGCCCACTTGGCGATCTGCGCGTGGTCCTCGGAATACTCCATCGAACGGAACAGCGGGTTCGGCTTGAGTGCCTCGTAGCGGGTGCGGAGGAACTTGGTGTGGTCCTCGCCGATCACGAAGCTCATGTGCGGAACGGTGTTGATGAAGCCCTTGGGGGAGCCGATCAGCGAGTTCGAGACGAGGTGGGACCAGAACTGGCGGGACAGCTGGAACTGCTCGTTGATGTTCAGGGCCTTGCCGGGGTCCACCGAGCCGTCTTTGGCTGCGGGGGAGTAATTAAGCTCACACAGGGCAGCGTGTCCGGTACCGGCGTTGTTCCACGGGTCGGAGCTTTCCAGTCCGGGCTCGTCCAGACGCTCAAAGAGCGAGATGGTCCAGTTCGGCTCAAGCTGCTTGATGAAGGCGCCGAGCGTGGCGCTCATGATGCCGCCGCCAATCAGGACGACGTCGGCGTGTTGGGTCTTGGAAATGAAAGTCACAATCAGTCTCCGATAGCAGCGGCTCTGGCTGTCACAGAATATCCCGCACCGCCCACTAACTGAAATTGGCCCCGGGCGTCAAGGCCTTAGCTCGACCTTTGTGAAAACTTCGTTCAGCACCGGCGACGCCGGGTACTTCAGCACCCGGTCCGAGAGCGCCAGGGCCGAGATCGGGAAGGCAATGGGAACCGCGGGCACCGTGGCCGCGATCTGCCCGTTGATGGTCTGGTACTCCTCGGTGCGGTCCTTGCCGTCCGGCAGGCCCCGGGCCCGGGCGATCTTGGAGAAGACCTGGGGATCCTGGTAACCGAATTCGCCGGTGTTCTCGCCGAAGAGCGGGCCCACGAAATTGTCGGGGTCCGAATACGAGCCGTTCCAGCCCAGCAGGTGCAGGGCGTGGTCGCCCGGGGACGTGACCTTCTGCAGGTAGCCGTCAGCCCAGTCCACCGGTACGGGCTTGACGTTGAGCCCGACGGCGGTCAGTTGCCGGCTGATCTCGGCGTACACCTTTTCCGGCGTCGGCAGGTATGGCCGGGTGACGTTGAGCGGATAGTAGAACTTCAGCTCCTCGCCCTTGTAGCCGGCCTCGGCCAGGAGTTCCTTGGCCTTGCCCGGGTTGTAGCCGAGCGCCGCGGCATTGTTGTTGAAGCCGCTGAGCTTGGGCGGAACAAACTGGGATGCCTGGGCCGTGTTGTCGATGAAGAACCGGCGGATCAGAGTGTCCTTGTCAAGCGCCATTTCGATCGCCTGGCGGACCTTGAGGTTCTGCAGGATGGGGACCTGCTGGTTCATGCCCAGGTACATCACGGAGAACGGGTCCCGCTGGATGATCTGCTTTCCGCTCTTGACCAGTTGGTCAAAGTTTCCCACGGTGACGGCGTCGTAGGCGTCGATCTTGCCGTCAAGGAGCGCCTGCATCCGGGTCTGCGGGTGATCGTAGGTCACGAACTTGATGGTGCCGATCTGCCCTTTGTCACCCCAGTAGTCCTTGTTGCTGGCCAGGGAGACGCTGCCCGAGTCCCAGGAGCCGAAAACGTACGGCCCTGTGCCTACCGGGTGGAGGCCGTAGGCGGATACCGGCTGCCCGCCCCGGCGCTGGTTCAGGACGTCAGCGTTCTCCGCGGCGAGGGCCTTGGGCGAAGAGATCGCGAAGGCCGGCAGGGTGAGGGCCTGGAGAAAACCCGTGAAGGGCTGGGTGAGGCCGATCTGCACATTGTCCGGCGCGACGGCGGTGCAGTTCTTGTATATGGACAGCGACGCCTGGTCCGCATGGGCCTTGAAGACGCCCTTGAAGGTGGTACCGGTGGCCTGTTCGCGGAGGGCCGGTGAGAAGTTGAACCAGCGGTTGAAGTTGGTGCAGACCGCGGCGGCATCGAACGGTGTCCCGTCCTGGAATTTAACGTTCCCGCGCAGCTTGAACTCATAGGTCCGGCCTTCATCGCTCTGGGACCATTCGGTGGCCAGCAGCGGCGTGGGTTGGCCGGTGGTCTGGTCTACGCCCACGAGGCCTTCCAGTACCTGCCGGGTGACGCGGTATGACTCGACGTCGGAGACCAGGGCAGGATCGAGCCCGAGCGGCTCCGAGCCGGTGCCGAAGGTGAAAAGCGCGGTAGGTGCCGCGCTGGCGGTGGCAGAGGCGGTGGGGGAGCTGGGTGCCGGGCCGAGGCTGCCCGTGCAGGACGCGAGCGGCAGGACAAGGAGGACGGCCCCGATGCTGGCGGCAATCCGCCGCACTGTCCTGCTGGGCACTGTACTGCTGGGCACTCGAGAATCACCTCTGGGAACTGGATGGTCCGCCGGCTGCGGACCAGCCCTAGTCTAGTTGACGGCCGGGTCCGCCAGCTCTTGTGGCACACCGCCGCAAGGCGCACGGCAGCGCAAAAAGCGGAGGCCCGCACCTGGTGGTGCGGGCCTCCGCTTCTCCTAGTGGTCCAGGGAGTCAGGCTGGAGCCGGGCAGGAGTGCAAAGGGCTGACTACTTGGGCATCAGGACTGAGTCGACCATGTAGACAGTGGCGTTGGCGGTCTGGACGCCGCCGCAGACAACGTTGGCGCCGTCAACCTTGAGGGCATCCTTGGTGCCGGTGACCGTCACCGAACCGCCTTCAACCGTCTTGTGGGTGCCGACGATCTGGTCCGGGGTGATCTTGCCGGGGACAACGTGGTAGGTCAGGATCTTGCTCAGCGTGGCGTCGTCCGTCTTCAGGGCCTCGATCGTGGCCGGATCGATCTTCTTGAAGGCGTCATCCGTCGGGGCGAAGACGGTGAATTCGCTGCCGTTGAGCGTGTCCACCAGGTTGACCTTGGGGTTGAGCTTGCCGGACACGGCGGCGGTCAGGGTGGTGAGGATCGGGTTGTTGGACGCCGCGGTGGCTACCGGGTCAAGCGCCATGCCGGAGACGGAGCCGGCACCGCTGGGAACCTGGGCGGCGTAGGCGGCGCAGCCGGAGCCGACGAGGTTGGCGGCCGGATCCATGGCCGCGGCGGAGGCGCTCGTGGAGGGGGAGGCCATGCTGGATTCCGCCGGTGCGGAGGACGGGGCCGAGGAGGCGGGGGCCGACGAGGCGCTGGATCCGCCACAGGCAGTGAGGCTGAGCATGGCGGCAGCTGCGATACCTGCAACGGCGAACGTGGTGCGCTTGATGTTCTGCATTTCGGTTTCTCCTTTGTTGTGCCGATGTTTGCCGGCGGCGAATTTTTGCCGCTGCGGCCCTTTCCCGACTGTTGGGCACCGACCCTTGGTTGGTGTCTCAATGGGTATTCGGCTGCTCGGAGGAAACGGATGGGTGCGGATGTGAAATTCTTTTTGGCGGGGTCAAAACTCCTGAAAAATCCCGGAACAGCGCCGGAAACCACAAGAACCCCGGTCCGAAGACCGGGGTTCTCTCTGTGCGCAAGGGGGGACTTGAACCCCCACGCCCGAAGGCACAGGAACCTAAATCCTGCGTGTCTGCCAATTTCACCACTCGCGCGCGGCGCCGTCGTCGTCCCGGGAAAGAACCCCGGCGGCGGACGCCAGGCTCCATTGTACCTATTGCCGGTTTGCTGGTTGCAACGGCTGCCGCGGGCGGACGGACCGGAGACCGGGGACTAGGCGTCGAGTTTCAGGTCCCGGCGAAGTTTGGCGACATGCCCGGTGGCCCGGACGTTGTACTGTGCGACGGCAACCCGGCCGTCGGCGTCGACGACGATGGTCGAGCGGATCAGGCCCTGGTAGGTCTTGCCGTAGTTTTTCTTTTCGCCCCAGGCCGCGTAGGCCTCGGCGACGGAGTGGTCCTCGTCGGAGAGCAGCGGGAAGTTCAGCCCCTCGGCGGCCGCGAACGCGGCAAGCTTCCCGACGGGGTCGGGGGAGATGCCCACGACGTCATAACCTGCGGCCTGAAGCGCGCCGAGGGAATCCCGGAAATCGCAGGCCTCCTTGGTGCATCCCGGCGTGGCGGCTGCCGGGTAGAAGTAGAGCACGGTCTTCCGGCCCCGGAAATCCCGCAGGCTGACGTCCTGTCCTTCGGCGTTCTTGAGGGTGAAATCCGGTGCTGTGGCACCGGCGGTGAGTCGCTCGGACACGGGTGTCTCCTTGGTGAGGTTGGTCATGAAGCGGGGTGATAATCCAGCGTAGTGACGCGATCGGCGCCGGACGAATCCGCTGCTCGCTATACTCTTGGGTATGCCTGATATGGATCGCTGGCCCACGGGCCGCCTATTGTCCACGGCAGCACGTCTTGTAGAACACTCCTGGAACGAAAAATTGGGGGCCATTGGCCTGACCCATGCCGGGGTGATCGCCATGGAGGTGCTCTCGGCGAATGGGCCGATGACGCAAGCCCAATTGGCCCAGCTCGTCCGGGTCCAGGCCCAGACGATGGGCAAGACACTGAGCCGGCTGGAAGCGCACGGCCACATTTCGCGGCACCGCAGCACCTCCGACCGGCGCAGCCATGTGGTGTCGCTGACTGACCAGGGGCGCGAGGCGGTTGCCGCGGCCGCCGACATGGAACGTTCCGTGCTCGCCGCCACGCCCATTGACCCCGACGTGCTGCGGCAGGAGCTCCAGGCCGTGGTCAGGGTGCTGGCAACCAAGTCTTCCTCGCCGGAGGCCAATGCCATCGTCACGGCTGCCGAGCCGGGCGCCATTGCCGGGGCCACCCCGCTGAATTAGCCACGCTGCTGAGGGGGAACGGGAACGGGACGGCAGGGTTTCCCGCCGTCCCAATCAGTTCCGTTCTCGAGGCCTTCAGTGGTGACCGGTCACCAGGTGTTCCTGTGGTGGTTGTGTTTCTTATTGTCGTGCCGGTTTCCGTGATGGTCCCAGAACCCGTCCTTGTCATGCCGGCAGCCGTCCCGGCCCGTCCATGAGCCGCGGTGGTCGTTGTCGTCACGCCAGTTGCCATGATCGTCGCGCCAACCCCATCCGTCGGCGTTGTCATGCCACCGGTTCTCCCCGTCCCACCAGCCATTGCGCGTGTCGTGCCGGTTGTTGTCCCGCATGTGGTGCCGGTTCACAAATGAGGACTGACTCCAGGAGCTGGCGGAGGCGGTCGAAGTGGTAACGGCGGCGCTGGCAGGCACGGCGCTGGCGCCCAGGCCCAGTGCGGCGGTCACCGCGGTTGTTCCAATGATGCGAATAGCCTTGTTCATGAAACTTGGTCCTTACGGAGATCGATTTCCCTGGCCCCGGGGGCGGGCCGTGCAGGCATGCTGCCGGGGGCCCATGATTTCCGTGTCTGCTGACGCGATCCTCAGTGTGGGCACCGGGAGATCTGAATATCATCTTTGGTGGTCGCGTCGGGCCCTCTGGCCGGCGTTGTTGTCGGTCCGGGTCTGCAGGACCGGTCGCTCCAGAACTGTTGCCCGGAGCACCTTTCCAGTCAACGCCCCAGCATTGACTCTCAAAAGGGACTAAAGACCCTGTTTCTGCCGCAATCGGACGGATCGTTTCAGGAGCCAGGAAGCTGGCGGTCGGAGCAGCCCCGGCACGTTGGCCGCTGCCTGGGCTGACGCTGCCTACACCGTTACAGCCTGGTTCGCCAGGGTGGCGACGATGGCTGACATTTTGAGGCCGGTGAGCACCGCCGTGAGCAAGACGACGCTGATCGTGACCCACACCGGGGCGAGCCCACGCCGCGGGGCGACCTCGTGGACGATCACGGAGCGGCCAATCACGTAGACCTCCCTGCTGAGGAACACCCACGCCCAGTGGAACGGCCGGACAACGCCGTCCTTGCGCAGCCGGTCCCAGTCCAGGTACGCCAGGAGGGCGGACACACCGTAGGCCACGAAACTGATTGCTATGAAGAGGAAGTAAGGCGCCGTGAAAATCGACGCCGGATCAATTGTCTGGATCTGCCGCGGGCCCACGGTGCGCAGCCGGAGCACAGGGTTCCAGAACATCAGCAGGATGAGCGGCACGAGCGGCAGGGCCACAATTGTCCAGATGTACGCGTTGTAGACCGGTGTCCGGTCGCTGATGCGCCTGCGCTGCGCCACCGGGTGGCGGGGCGGCGTCGCCTGGAACTGGGGTGCGTTGAACTGGCCGGTCCAGGCCGAACCGTTCCACCACTGAAGCCGGCCCGAGCCCGCCGGGTCCGGATACCAGCCAGGGCCAGGGGCGGAGGCGTTGGGCGGGACGGTCATGGCTGTTCATCCTTTGCGGGGCGTGGCGCGCGTTGGTTTCTTCTGTTCCGTGACAGAGCGTACAGGGGTATGGGCAACTCCATGATTCCCCCATTGGTCGCAGTGGTGCACTGGATGGAGTCTAACCGCGGCCCGTGCCGGCGGGAAGGCCGGCCGACGGCGCAGACCCGTCCGCTGGAACCCTTGGGCCAGCCTGCCGCCCAGGCGCAAAAGGGCAGTCCGGAAGTATCGACGCGCCAGCCGATCGGGAGGACGATTAATAGGCAATCACCACGAAGGAGGTCAGTGATGTGCTATTCGTACAACAGGGATTCCTGGCGGGAAACCAGGAAGGATGCCGCAAAGGAATCTGAGGATCGCCCGGAGACGCGGTCGCAGGCGCCGGAATTCAGGTTCTGGGCCTTCCCCCGCCGCAGCAAGGAGTTCACGGTCGAAGAACCGGAGAAGGTGCGCGACCGTTCCCGCGAGAAGGTCTGATAAATCGATGTGCATGAGGCGGCCGCTGAACCACACAGATCACTGTGACGGTTCGGCGGCCGTTTCATGGCCGGGCGGGCCGGCGGAGGCCAATGGCCGCGGAGACGCCTATGAGCAGGCCGCTGAGCGCCAGCAGGAATCCGCCGGCGAGACTGCCTTGCCCGTCCGGTCCGGGACCGACCCTGCCGGCCGCCGCTGCGGAAGGATTCGCCGTTGCGGACTCCGGGCCCTGGCCAGCGTCCGGCGACTGAGGGGCGGACGTTCCCGCCGTGGCCGGGACCGGAACGGAACCCGCCGCCGGTGGGGTGGGGGCTCCCTGGCTGACGGAGGGGGCGGGGCCCGGCGTCGGCGGAGCCGCGTCCTGTCCGGGGACCTGGCTTTGAGACGGCGACTGTGACGGTGGTTGGGGCGGCGCGGGGTCCGACGGCGGCGCTGTGCTGCCCGGGGGAGTCACACTGGGCGCCGGGGAAGCGGACGGTGGGCCCGGCGTCGGCGAGGCGGGGCAGATCTTTACGGGAAGAAGGCCGGCCGGCTTGCAGCGCCCGGCCGTGGCTGGCAGCGCAAGGACCAACGGCGAGACCGCGAGCAGCAGGGCCACGGCGGATGCGGACAAGGCCTTCCGGGTGGAGTTCATCCTCACCATCGTAGGGTTCCACCGCCGGCAGCCAGGGAATCCCGGCCTTTGCGTGTCTCCTTAGCCCGGGCAAGGTCTTCGCTCAGCAAGCCATCGTCACTGTGGACCAAGAATCGGTAGGGTGAGCCATCAGCACTGGGCAGCGACAGCGAACCCCGCTTCAGCCAAAGGCCCCAAGCATCCGGAGATCTGACTCATGCCGACCACTGAGGGCCGCAAGCGAATGGAACCCCGGATGACTCGCGGCTCCTGGAAGTTCAGCGCCTGGTCAGCCGCCGGGCTGGCCCTGATCGGTGCTCTGCTCGCCCTCAACAAGCTCTGGCCGGAAAGAGGCTTCGACGCCGCCTCCTTCTGGATCTACACGGCCATGTTTGCGATGGCGTGGTCCAACTAGCGCATCTGCTCAGGGTCCGGAGAAACGACGCACCATTCTGGGACGCGGAAGAGGCCCGCCGAGCCGACTGGGATCAATGGGGCCGGCAGCTGTAGTACCGGCTCCGGCTGCACAGCAGACCTGGCACTCAACGCGGCAACGATCTCCAGCTGCGGCCCTGGAAGGCCAGCACAATGGTCCAGGCGATCGGCACCAGCGGGGAGGCGGACTCACCCAGGAATGCGAGGACCGCAAAAACGATCCAGAGCCCGCCGGTGATGACGGACAGGACGACAAGCGCCTTGCGGGTCATCACGAAGGCGGGCATGTTGACACCTTCGGCTCGCAGGGCACGCGTTTCAGCGGCTGCTCCCCGGACCAGGGGGACGAAGACCGCGGCCAGGGCGGCAGCGAACAGCACGGACCGCCACGGCTCGGGTATGCCCGCTGCGCTCAGGACGCCCTGCAGGACACCGTTCAAGAGGAAGAGCCACAGAAACCCCCAGACGACCAGCCGGCGCCGCTTCGGCGGCATTCCCTCCAGTGAGTCGGACGGCCACGATTGCCACTCGTACGTTCTACCGCCATCACCGCTTCCCGAGGTCATGGCGACAGACTACGCGCACCCGTCCCGGCCGTAGTCGATGTCCTGGAACAGCCACGCCTCGCAACGCGAAAGGGATCGAGAGCAGCATTTACGGTCGGCATCAGTAGTCCCTCCACCGCGCGAGTCCCTCCACCACATGTTGGGCTGGGTCCGATGCGCTGAGTTGAGTCCATACAGGCTCGTTAGCCTCACTGGCCCGTGACTTTGATTCCGGCGACCGCCCCGGTCCAGGCGCCGGTCGGGTCCGGGCGGGTCAACTGGGCACTGACGTAGCCCTTCTGCAGTTGGACGACCTGCGATTGGGTTCGCGAGCAATCGACCTCGAACACCGTGTGCTCTGTTCCGGCCAGCGAGTTCTGGGAGAGGAAGATCTGGGCATGGGGGATGCCCACGCACGCCGCGGTGACTGTGTGCGGACCGGCGGTCGTCACCGTTGCGGCTTTGGTGAAGCCAACCCCTGGCCCGTCCGCCGGACCGGCGTCAGAGAGGAGGACGGACCCTGGCGCCTCGGCCAGACGCTTGTGCAGCTCGGCGTAGTTGCTCGCTTCCACGCCCAGCACCCCCGGATCTTTGGTCGGGGCGGCGGGCGCCGGCCGGTGGCTTTGCCCGGCCGCCGTCGGCCGGGGATCGCCCTCGTCCTCGTAGGCGCAGGAGGCCAAACTACCGGCGAGCAGCAGGCCAACAACGTATGCCGCAGCGCAGCGGACTGTTTTCGTTCCCCCAGGACCAGACATGGGCCGAGTCTACGGTCAGTGCCCTAAATGGCGAGTCATCCCGGGCCGGCCGGTCGGGAGGACTTAGCCAACCTCATTACGAGTCTGGTCTGCGGCACCAGCCCGGATCCGGCTTGTCGCGGCGTCGCGCCGGCCTTTCGCCAACAAAAAAGAAACCCCGCCTCGCAGGCCGCTAAGCCTGTAAGACGGGGTTTCTCGCTTGTGCACCCCCCGGGACTCGAACCCGGAACCCATTGATTAAGAGTCAATTGCTCTGCCAGTTGAGCTAGAGGTGCATCTGTTGTTTTCGTTCACCGGGGCTTTTTATTTCCCGCGTTGTTCTCCGCAACGACATGAAACTCTACACGAGATTGGCTGTCGTGTGAAATCGAGGGGCGCGGGATGGTCCGGGTCAGCCGGGGAGGTTCAAAATCAGCGCGAAATCAGGGTTTTGCCCGTTGCTGAGGAGCCACAGGCGCCCGTCAGGAGCGAGTGAAACGTTGCGCACCCGGCCGTACTTTCCTGTGAAATAGCTCACAGGATCTCCGGCGAATTCGCCGTTGAGGGGAACGACCCAGAGCCTTTGGCCGCGCAGGGCGCCCAGGTAGGCGGTGCCGCCGACAATTTCGAGTCCGCTGGGGGAAGACTCCGCCGTCGACGGCCACACCACCTTGGCGTCCAGGAAGCCGGGGCGGTGCGGGGCGCCCGTCACCTCGGGCCAGCCGTAGTTGCCGCCCGGCACGATCAGGTTGAGCTCGTCGTTGACGTCCGGGCCGAATTCGCTGGCCCAGAGCCGGCCCGCGCTGTCCCAGGCCAGTCCCTGGACGTTCCTGTGGCCAAAGCTGTAGACCGGGTTATCACCAAACGGGTTTCCTGGTGCCGGCCTGCCATCCGGAGTGAGGCGGAGGATCTTCCCGCCCAGCGCCGCGCGGTCCTGCGGCTGCTCCCGGCGCTGGGAGTCGCCCGTCCCCACATACAGGAAACCGTCGGGCCCAAAGCGGATCCGGCCGCCGTTGTGCGTGCCGGCCTTGGAAATGCCGGTGAAAACCGGTTCCAAGGCGCCGAGCTCCAGCCTGCCGCCACGTTCCTCCAGCCGCATGCGGGCGATTCTGTTGTCCGCCGCCGCGGTGAAGTAGGCGTAGAGGTAACGGTCCGACGCGAAGTTGGGGGAAAGGGCAAGGCCCAGGAGGCCGCCTTCGCCGCCGGGCACGACGCCGGGCACTTTGCCGACCGTACCGAGCTGTCCGTCTTTGATGGTCCTGAGCAGTGCTGTGTCGCGCTCGGAGATGACCGCGGTGCCGCCGGGTAGATGGACCGTGGACCACGGCAGCTGCAGCCCATTAACCCGGCCCGCAACCGTGGGCTCACCCGCTGCCCCGGCCGTACCCGCTGCTCCGGTGGCAGTGCGGTCTCCCGGCTGAACCACGGGCGAGGTTGAGCCGCCGGTGCAGGCGCTCAAGAAAAACAGGACAACGGCAAGCGCCACGGCCCGGGCCGCTGCCCTGCCAGCGAAGCGCCTGCCGGTAAAACGCGGGAGTATCAAGGGACGCGTTGAGGGGGGGGATGGGTCGGCCGCCCGGACCGCCGGCTACTGCCGTGTCCGGCGCGGCGGCCGAAACCCGGCTGCTTCGGCGTGGGCCGGGGAGGCAAACCACACCTCAGCCCGGGTTTCTTCATACGCCGGGCTGGTCTCGTCGTGGTAGATCATTGACGAGGCATTGCCCTTGACTGTGAAACCCTCAGGGCCGCTTCCGTCAGCCGCCGGAGCCGCTGAGCCCTCGCCGTAGGGCTGCTCGGTGGCCAAGTGGCCGGTGGGCTCGGCCGTTTGGCTGGCGGAGGCCTCGGCCCCTGCCGGCGAGGCCGCCATCTGCGTCGTTTCCGTGTCAGGGGGACCTGCGGGCTGTGTCCCGGCGTCGGGCACTCCGGGCATCGCCGTGCCGATGCCGGTACCAGCGCCAGTGCTGGTTGAAGTGGCCGTGCCGGTAACGGTGTCCTCGTCGTCGGCCGGTTCCGCGGCTGCCGATTCCGCCCCGGGCAGAGTCGGCGCGTGGGGCTCAGTGTATTCGGGGTGGTGGACGGGCAGGCCCGCCGCCCCAGTCTCCGCAGCAGCGCCAAGCTCGGCGGCCGTCACAGCGTGCGCACCGCGGGCCGGCTCAGCGTGGGCCGCGGCGGTGTGTGTCTCCGCCGGCGGGGCGGTCTCGGACCACTGGGTCTCCCACTCGGCATTGCCCGGGGCGCCCGTTGCTTCCGGGGCGGCCTCGGCGCCCGGCTCGATGATCGTGGCCGCGGTGGCCGCTGCGGGCTCGGTMGCCTCGGGGGCGGCCGTGGCCTCCCGGGCCGGTGCGTCCGGCTCAGGCGCCGGCGCTGCCTCGGGCGCGGCCATCGCGGCACCGGCGGCGCCCGCCGTCGGACCCGCGGCCCCGGCCGGGCTAACCGGACTGGCCGCCGCCGTCGAACTGGCCGCCGAACCGCTCGCCGCACCAGACACCGGCGTCGAACCGGCAGGGGTGTCAGAAGAAATGCCGGCAGCAGTGCCGGTGCTGGTGCCTGCGGCGGATGAGGAATCTGCGCCCGGGCGGCTCTTGTTGCGGTTCAGCAGCCGCCAGACCACAGCGACCACCACGATGATGACAACGAGCCAGACGATCCAGTCCATAGCAGAGCCTTTCAGTCCGTATTCAGCCCATGAGGCATGGTTGCCGATGCTTGACGTTACGTCCGGGCAAAGCCGGCTGTCCACCCTCCCGGCGGCCAAATGCCGGGCATTCCTGAAGCGGATCCCTGGCCCGATGAGCAACCCGGAACCGGAACCAAACCCGGCCCGGCGTGTAGCCTCGCCTCATGGATTTCAAGCGACTGCAGATACTGCGTGAACTCGCCGGCCGCGGGACCGTAGGCGCCACGGCCGAGGCCATGAAGGTCACGCCATCTGCAGTGTCGCAGCAACTGAAGACCCTCCAGGAGGAACTGGGCGTCGTCCTGGTGGAGAAGTCCGGCAGGGGAGTGCGCCTTACCGAGGCAGGGCTGGCCATGGCAGGCGCCGCCGCCGACGTGTCGACGGCCATGGCGCGGGCGGAAGCAACCATCGACACGTACCGGCGCGGCTGGCAGACGCGGGTGGTGGCAGCCTTCTTTCCCAGCGCCGCGGAGATGTTCCTGCCGGGCATGCTGCACCGGGTCAAGGCCGTCGAGGGGCTGCGGTTCGAGGCGCATTTCGAGGACCCGGGCGTTGCAGGGTTCGCCGGGCTGACCGCGGACTACGACATCGTCCTGGCGCACAGTGTCGACGGTCCGGAAGTCTTCGGCGGCCAGGGCCTGACAGTGGTGCCGCTGCTGGACGAACCCCTGGACGTGGCTTTGCCGGCCGGGCACGCTTTGGCCGGCAAAGCCACACTGTGCGCCGAGGACGTCGTCGGCTTTCCGTGGATGGGAGTCCCGGAGGGATTCCCCTTCGACACCGTGCTGCGCCAGATCGAGGTGCGGGCCGACTCGCAGGCGGTCCGGGCCCAGCAGTTCCCGGATTTGCGGGTCCTGGAAGCCCTGGTCAGCGCCGGGCACGGGCTGAGCCTGCTGCCGCGGTACACGGCGGTCAGCAACCAGGGCCGGGGGTTCGTCCTGCGCCCGCTCGAGGGTGTGAAGGCCAGCCGGAGCATCGTGGCGCTGGCCCGTCCGGACGTCGCGGCCCGGACCACCATCCAGCAGGTCCTGGCTATGCTCAAGGCCGAGGCCCAAGGTGTCGCCGAGGCCCCGGAACTGCGTGACACGGCTCACCAGGCCTAGGTCAAATCGGGTCCCGGTTTCATGATGTGAGACGAGAGTCCACTATTTGATCGAAATATTCCCGGTTTTCCGCTTAACGCTCCGTTCTTGGGTCGTTGGCGCCTGTAGCAGAGCCCTAGACTTTGAGCCATGAGTCAGGACACCCACACAGCAGCAGACACCAAGCCGGACATCAAGCCCCGCAGCCGGGTCGTTACCGATGGAATCCACGCCGCCCCCGCTCGCGGCATGTTCCGGGCGGTCGGCATGGGCGACGACGACTTCGCCAAGCCGCAGATCGGCGTGGCGAGCTCGTGGAACGAGATCACCCCCTGCAACCTTTCGTTGAACCGGCTCGCCCAGGGCGCCAAGGAAGGCGTCCACGCCGGCGGCGGGTTCCCCATGCAGTTCGGCACCATCTCCGTCTCGGACGGCATCTCCATGGGCCACGAGGGCATGCACTTCTCCCTGGTCTCCCGCGAAGTCATCGCCGACTCCGTCGAGACGGTCATGCAGGCCGAGCGGATCGACGGCTCTGTGCTCCTGGCCGGCTGCGACAAGTCGCTGCCCGGCATGCTGATGGCCGCGGCCCGCCTGGACCTGGCCGCCGTGTTCCTTTACGCCGGCTCCATCATGCCCGGCTGGGTCAAGCTCGAGGACGGCTCCGAAAAGGAAGTCACCCTCATCGACGCGTTCGAGGCCGTCGGCGCGTGCGCCGCCGGCAAGATGAGCCGCGAGGACCTGGACCGCATCGAAAAGGCCATCTGCCCGGGCGAGGGCGCCTGCGGCGGCATGTACACCGCCAACACCATGGCCTGCATCGGCGAGGCCCTGGGCATGTCCCTGCCCGGCTCCGCCGCACCGCCCTCCGCGGACCGCCGCCGCGACGCCTTTGCGCACAAGTCCGGCGAAGCCGTGGTCAACCTCCTGCGCCTGGGTATCACCGCCCGCGACATCATGACGCGCAAGGCGTTCGAGAACGCCATCGCCGTCACGATGGCCTTTGGCGGTTCCACCAACGCCGTGCTGCACCTGCTCGCGATCGCCCGCGAAGCCGAGGTGGAGCTGACGCTGGAGGACTTCAATCGGATTGGCGACAAGATCCCGCACCTGGGCGACCTCAAGCCGTTCGGCCGCTACGTCATGACCGACGTCGACAAGATCGGCGGCGTGCCGGTGATCATGAAGGCACTGCTCGACGCCGGCCTGCTGCACGGTGACTGCCTCACCGTCACCGGCAAGACCGTGGCCGAGAACCTCGCCGCGATCAACCCGCCGGACCTGGACGGTAAGATCCTGCGCGCACTGGACAACCCGATCCACAAGACCGGCGGCATCACCATCCTGCACGGCTCGATGGCCCCGGAAGGCGCCGTCGTCAAGAGCGCCGGTTTCGACGCCGACGTCTTCGAAGGCACGGCCCGCGTGTTCGAACGCGAACAGGGCGCGCTCGATGCTCTGGACAAGGGTGAGATCCACAAGGGCGACGTCGTTGTGATCCGCTACGAAGGCCCCAAGGGCGGCCCCGGCATGCGCGAGATGCTCGCCATCACCGGCGCCATCAAGGGCGCGGGCCTGGGCAAGGACGTCCTGCTGCTGACCGACGGACGGTTCTCCGGCGGAACCACCGGCCTGTGCATCGGCCACGTCGCGCCGGAAGCCGTCGACGGCGGCCCCATCGCGTTCGTCAAGGACGGTGACCGGATCCGCGTGGACATCGCGGCGCGCACCTTCGACCTCCTGGTCGACGGCGCCGAGCTCGAGGCCCGCAAGGTCGGCTGGGAGCCGCTCCCGGCCAAGTTCACGAAGGGCGTGCTCGCCAAGTACGCCAAGCTCGTCCACAGCGCCTCCACGGGCGCGTATTGCGGCTGATCCTCCGGGCCTGGGTGACCAGGCTTAATAAGGGAAGCTCCGAGGGGCCCCGAACGCACGGCGTCCGCGCCGGGTGTTCGGGGTAGGAGATTCCCGCCTGCCGCCAATGTGGGCGGCTCGCCGTTCGGTGGCGGGGGCAAGGGGAGGCCAGGAGGACCAGCTAGTGGACACCGTTGTCCAAATAGTGAGACACGGGCCGGGCTCGTTGACACCCGTCTCACTCAGAGGGAAAACTGAACGCATGATCGAGATCGTTACAGCCGGAGTCACTGAATTTGAGTGCACTGCAGTCGAGAGCGCTGCAGGTGTTTCCGTCGTACTTACCAAGCGCGTGGCTCATTAGCCTTCACTGGTAAAGAACCGTCACGCGCAACCCCTCGAAGAGCCCGCCGGCTGAGGGGTTTTTTTATTTCCCGCTTCACCAGCCGCACCACCAGAACAATCCAGTAGTTCCACGATCACCGAAGATCCACAAAGGAAGAGTCCGATGAGCAAAGGATCGCCGATCAGCCCCTCGCTGATGGCCACCAAGTCCACTGGAGCCCACAAGGCTCCGGAACGCGTCGAACGTCCGGCTGACGCCGGCGTCGACTCTGCTGCCGTCTCTCCTGTCCTCGGACCGAACAACGTCGTACCCCCGACGGTCATGACCGGTTCGCAAGCAATTGTCCGTTCGCTCGAAGAACTCGGCGTCCAGGATATTTTCGGTTTGCCCGGTGGCGCGATCCTGCCCACCTACGACCCCTTGATGGCCTCCAAAATGAACCACGTTCTGGTCCGTCACGAACAGGGAGCCGGCCACGCCGCGCAAGGCTACGCCATGGTTACCGGACGGGTTGGCGTCTGCATCGCCACCTCGGGCCCGGGTGCCACCAACCTCGTTACCGCCATCATGGACGCCCACATGGACTCCGTGCCGATAGTGGCCATTACCGGCCAGGTCTCCAGCGGGGTGATCGGCACCGATGCGTTCCAGGAAGCGGACATCGTCGGGATCACCATGCCGATCACGAAGCATTCCTTCCTGGTCACGGACCCCAACGACATCCCGCATGTGATGGCCGAGGCGTTCCACCTGGCGTCCACCGGACGCCCGGGCCCGGTCCTCGTGGACGTCGCCAAGGACGCCCAGCAGGGCCAGATGACGTTCTCCTGGCCGCCCAAAATCGATCTTCCGGGATACCGGCCGGTGGTGCGCGGCCACAGCAAGCAGGTCCGCGAGGCCGCCCGGCTCATTTCCGGTGCCAGCAAGCCCGTGCTCTACGTCGGCGGCGGAGTGGTCAAGGCCCACGCCTCGGCCGAGCTGCGTGAACTGGCCGAGCTGACCGGCGCCCCCGTGGTCACCACCCTGATGGCCCGGGGCGTGTTCCCGGACTCGCACCCGCAGCACGTGGGCATGCCGGGCATGCACGGCACGGTTTCCGCCGTGACAGCCCTGCAGCAGTCGGACCTGCTGATCACCCTGGGCGCGCGGTTCGATGACCGCGTGACCGGCATCCTGAAGTCCTTCGCCCCGAACGCCAAGGTCATCCACGCCGACATCGATCCGGCGGAAATCTCCAAGAACCGCACGGCCGACGTCCCGATTGTCGGCTCGGTCAAGGAGATCATCCCGGAGCTGACCGAGGCCCTGCGCCTGCAGTTCGAAGCCTTCGGCACCCCGGACCTGACCACCTGGTGGGCCTTCCTTAACAACCTCAAGGAAACCTACCCGCTCGGCTGGACCGAACCCGAGGACGGCCTCAGCGCCCCGCAGCGCGTCATCGAACGCATCGGCGCCCTGACCGGTCCCGAGGGCGTCTATGTCGCCGGCGTCGGACAGCACCAGATGTGGGCCTCACAGTTCATCAAGTACGAACGCCCGCACGCCTGGCTCAACTCCGGCGGCGCCGGCACCATGGGCTACGCCGTGCCGGCGGCCATGGGCGCCAAGGTGGGCGAACCGGACCGCGTGGTCTGGGCGATCGACGGCGACGGCTGCTTCCAGATGACCAACCAGGAACTGGCCACCTGCGCGATCAACAAGATCCCCATCAAGGTCGCCATCATCAACAACTCCTCCCTGGGCATGGTCCGGCAGTGGCAGACCCTCTTCTACGAGGGCCGCTACTCCAACACCGACCTGAACACGGGACATGACACGGTCCGCATCCCGGACTTCGTCAAGCTGGCGGACGCCTACGGCTGCGCTGCCTTCCGGTGCGAACGCGACGAGGACATCGACGCCACCATCCAGAAGGCACTGGAGATCAATGACCGCCCGGTGGTCATCGACTTCGTCGTCAGCCCCAACTCGATGGTGTGGCCGATGGTCCCCGCGGGGGTCAGCAACGACCAGATCCAGGTTGCCCGCAACATGACCCCGGAATGGGAAGAGGAGGACTGAACATGACCCGCCACACATTGTCCGTTCTGGTCGAAGACAAGCCCGGTGTGCTGACCCGCGTCGCCAGCCTCTTCGCCCGCCGGGCCTTCAACATCAATTCCCTGGCCGTCGGCCCCACCGAGGTCCCGGGCATGTCCCGGATGACCGTGGTGGTCGACGCCGATGGCGAGCTGATCGAACAGGTCACGAAGCAGCTGAACAAGCTGGTCAACGTGATCAAGATCGTCGAGCTCACCTCCGAATCTTCCGTACAGCGTGACCACATCCTGGTCAAGGTACGTGCGGATGCCGCAACACGCCTGCAGGTCACCCAGGCTGCAGACCTGTTCCGCGCTTCAGTGGTCGACGTCTCCACAGAGTCGGTGGTCATTGAGGCAACGGGCCACCCCGAGAAGCTCACGGCACTCTTGTCAGTGCTGGAGCCTTTCGGCATCCGCGAAATCGTGCAGTCCGGCACCCTGGCCGTTGGGCGGGGATCCCGCTCCATGAGTGACAGGGCCCTCCGCAGCGCGTAACACCGCCGGAGCCGCCCCGTTGTACCGCAGCACCACAGACAATATCTACGAAGAATCCACTCAAAAGGAGACACCCCAGTGACTGAAATGTTTTACGACGACGACGCCGACCTGTCGATCATCCAGGGCCGCACCGTCGCCGTCATCGGTTACGGCTCCCAGGGCCACGCCCACGCCCTCAGCCTCCGCGATTCCGGCGTTGACGTCCGCGTCGGCCTGAAGGAAGGCTCGAAGTCCCGCGCCAAGGCCGAGGCCGAGGGCCTGCGGGTCCTGAACGTTGCCGACGCCGTCGCCGAGGCCGACCTCATCATGGTCCTGACCCCGGACCAGGTCCAGCGCCACGTGTACGCCGAGGACATCGCCCCGAACCTGCAGCCGGGCGACGCCCTGTTCTTCGGCCACGGCTTCAACATCCGCTACGGCTACATCCAGCCCCCGGCCGACGTCGACGTCGCCCTCGTCGCCCCCAAGGGCCCGGGCCACATCGTGCGCCGCGAGTTCGAAGCCGGCCGCGGCGTGCCGGACCTGATCGCCGTCGAGCAGAACCCGTCCGGCAAGGCCAAGGAACTGGCCCTGTCCTACGCCAAGGCGATCGGCGGCACCCGTGCGGGCGTCATCGAGACCACCTTCACCGAAGAGACCGAAACCGACCTCTTCGGCGAGCAGGCTGTCCTCTGCGGCGGCGCCTCGCAGCTGATCCAGTACGGCTTCGAAACCCTCACCGAGGCCGGCTACAAGCCCGAGGTCGCCTACTTCGAGGTGCTGCACGAGCTCAAGCTGATCGTCGACCTCATGGTCGAGGGCGGCATCGCCAAGCAGCGCTGGAGCGTCTCGGACACCGCGGAATACGGCGACTACGTCTCCGGCCCCCGCGTCATCACCCCGCAGGTGAAGGAAAACATGAAGGCTGTCCTCGCGGACATCCAGGACGGCACCTTCGCCAAGCGCTTCATCGACGACCAGGACGCCGGCGCGCCGGAGTTCAAGGCGCTGCGCAAGAAGGGTGAGGACCACCCGATCGAGGCCACCGGCCGCGAACTGCGCAAGCTGTTCTCCTGGATCAAGAACGAAGACGACTACACCGAAGGAACAGTCGCGCGCTAGGCATTGCCCGGCAGGGGAGCCGGACACCACATCCTGGGGTCCGGCTTCCCTGCTGTCCAGCACCACCCGCACCACCCGATTCACCAAAATCCCCACCAGATACACAAGAGAGCTAAAGAGGTCACCGGTGACAAGCACCAAACCTGTCGTACTCCTCGCTGAGGAACTTTCGCCCGCCACAGTCGAGGCCCTCGGCCCGGACTTTGAAATCCGCCAGACTGACGGCTCCGACCGTTCCCAGCTGCTCTCCGCGATCGCCGACGTCGACGCGATCCTGGTCCGCTCCGCCACCCAGCTGGACGCCGAGGCCATCGCCGCCGCCAAGAACCTCAAGGTCATCGCCCGCGCCGGCGTCGGCCTGGACAACGTGGACATCAAGGCGGCCACCCAGGCCGGGGTCATGGTGGTCAACGCGCCGACCTCCAACATCGTCTCTGCCGCCGAACTGACCGTCGGGCACATCCTGAGCCTCGCCCGCCACATCCCTCAGGCCAGCTCCGCCCTCAAGGACGGGGAGTGGAAGCGCTCCAAGTACACCGGCATCGAGCTCTTCGAGAAGAAGATCGGCATCATCGGCCTGGGCCGGATCGGTGCCCTGGTCGCTGCCCGCCTGAAGGGCTTCGACACCAAGATCCTCGCGTACGACCCCTACATCACCTCCGCCCGGGCCGCCCAGCTCGGCGTGCAGCTGGTGACGCTCGACGAGCTCCTGGCCCAGTCGGACTTCATCACCATCCACATGCCCAAGACCCCGGAAACCGTCGGCATGCTCGGCGCCGAGGCGTTCAAGAAGATGAAGAGCACGGCGTACGTCGTCAACGTCGCCCGCGGCGGCCTGGTGGACGAGGAAGCCCTCTACACCGCGCTGCAGGCCGGTGACATCGCCGGCGCCGGCGTCGACGTCTTCTCCAAGGAACCCAGCACCGACCTGCCGTTCTTCAAACTCGACAACGTCGTGGTGACCCCGCACCTGGGCGCCTCCACCGACGAGGCCCAGGAGAAGGCCGGCGTCTCCGTCGCCAAGTCCGTCCGCCTGGCCCTGGCCGGCGAACTGGTCCCCGACGCCGTCAACGTCGCCGGCGGTGTCATCGCACCGGACGTCCGCCCCGGCATCCCGCTGATGGAAAAGCTGGGCCGCATCTTCACCGCGCTGACCCATGCCTCCCTCACCCAGTTCGACGTCGAGGTGGCCGGCGAAATCTCCTCGCTCGATGTCAAGGTCCTGGAACTCGCGGCGCTCAAGGGCATCTTCGCCGACGTCGTGACCGAGCAGGTCTCCTACGTCAACGCACCCGTCATCGCCGAGCAGCGCGGCATCAACGTCCGCCTCATCACCACGCCGGACACCGAGTCGTACCGCAACGTCCTGACCCTGCGCGGCGCCCTCAGCGACGGCAGCCAGATCTCCGTCGCCGGAACCCTGACGGGCCCGAAGCAGATCCAGAAACTGGTCGGCGTCAACGGCTACGAGGTGGAAATCCCGATCAGCGAACACCTCGTGGTGGTTGCCTACTCGGACCGCCCTGGCGTGATCGGCACGATCGGCCACATCCTGGGCATGAACAACATCAACATCGCCGGCATGCAGGTGGCACGCCAGACGGAAGGCGGCCAGGTGCTGGCCCTGCTGACCATCGACAGCTCCGTTCCCCAGCAGGTCCTTGACGCGATCAAGGCCGGGATCGGCGCTGACATGGTCCGCGAGGTTGACCTCGAGGACTGAAATCCTCCCCGCGTGGCCCCGGCGGCGGCATGACCACCGCCGGCGGCCACGAGAGGCCGGCCGGTCTGCGTACAATGGCTAGGACCGAATTTCGGGTCTTGGCCGGCAGACCGGCCTTTACTTTTGCACGCCCGGCACGGGACGCCTTCACTTCCTCAGGAAATGAACTGCGGCGTGCGCACGCAATCCAGCTTTCAGGAGCCCAATGAACGCCGTCCAGAGGTTCATCAGAAGCAGAGTGCTTTTGCTGACCGCGTCCATTTTGATCGTGGCCATGTGCCTGTCCGTGCTCGTCCAGGGTCAGTCCCAGGCGGCGCTGAGCAGGACCGTGGACCAAAACTCCCGGGGGCTCTATGACGTCCTGGTGCAGGCCAAGGCGAAGGATAACGGCGGCCTGATGCAGCCGGACATCGCCACCGGCCAGGGCGGCATCAGCTTCGAGCAGCTGGATTCCATCCGCAAGCTCTCCGGCACCTCTGTGGCCGCCCCCATCAGCCTGGTCTCGCGTGTGACGCAGAACCTGGAGTCGCCGCGGCTGGACGCCACCGACTACCTGGGCTTCAACGCGGGCCTCGCGGGCACCTCCGGCGACCCGACCGCCACGGATCCGAGCAAGTGGCCGGCCGCGGAATCGGTACTGAGCGACACGCCAAAGAAATACCGCCTCACGGCCAGCGCCGTCAGCTCCGACGGCCACTCCGACCAGACCCTGTTCAAGACCACGGCCGAGGGCTCCCTCGGAAAGGCGAAGCTGGTCGAGGAACAGGTCGACGGCGGCAAGAACGTCCGCATCCAGGGCCCGGAGGGCGAGACCGGCATCAAGTTCCCCACCCCGGCCGGCGGCTCCGAGCACAACCTCTTCAACCTCTCCGTTTCCCTGCCGATGGCCCCGCAGGTGACCGAGTCCGTCGTCGCCGTCGACCCCGTCTCCGAACGGGCGCTGCTTGGCACGGCCGGTGACTTCCTGTCCCCGCTGGAGAAGGCCCCGCCCGCGGACGCCCGCAACGCCGGCGCGATCGGCCGGCACTTCGAGAGTCTCTTCACCAACGGCATCAGCATGGATGAACTCAAGGAAGGCCCGGACTTCCTCGGCGTCAAGCTCAAGTACTGGGCACCGCTGATGACCCAGTACCAGCAGGCCAAGCGCGACGGCCAGCTCACCGAGGATTCGCAGGCCATCCCGCTGATCGTGCGCTCGGGCACCGCCCTGGACCTGAAGTACTCGGTCAAAATCGAGGAAATCGACGACTCCGGCAACGTCACCAAGGACGTCGGCACCGTGACCCGCTCGCTGGACAAGGACTACCTGCCGTTCGTTTCCAAGTCCCCGTTCGCACTCGCCTGGCCCGGGTCCAAGGACCTCTCCCAGCTCATGGGCGACACCGGATCCTTCAGCCAGGGCCTCTACAACCCGGCCACCTGGACCACCAACTTCGCCGCCGCCCCGACATACAAGGACGGCGAAACCGCCGCCAACGGCGCCGTTGACAAGAGCGCCACGCCCGGAGACTGGGTCACCGTGAACCGGCTGCCGGACAAGGCCGCCAACGGCGAGGCCGTCGACCAGACCCAGCGCGAGCCGGTAGACGAGCGCTCCTACCGCCAGAACCTCGAAACCGGCAAGAAGCTGGCCACGCCGCTGGCCATGGTCTACGGCACCTTCGACGCCGCGAACGTCAAGGAAGCTGCCGGCGACGTCAACCGGCTGCCCCTGGGCGGCTATGACCCCGCGCCGTTCACCCTGACCAAAGACGCGTCGGGCAAGGACGTCAACACCGAACTCAAGCCGTCGCTGAGCGCCACGGGCCTGGTCAGCCAGTCCGCCGGAGCCATCACCGACTACTACGGCCTCGCCGCCGCCCGCGGCTACGATGCAAACGCCAACGTGATCGACGCCGTCCGGGTCCGCGCCAAGGTCCCGGGCAGCTGGAAGCAGGCGCAGCCCGAGGTGGAGAAGCTCGCCAACGAGATCCGCGACATGGGCCTGCAGGCCACCGTGGTGGCCGGTTCGGCCCGCGAAGACGCCAGCATCGCCGTTCCCGGCTACTCCAAGGACGACGCCGGCAAGGAATCGCCGCTGGGCACGGTGCAGCAGTCGTGGGTCCGCCAGGACGCCGCGGACGCCGTGTCCGGCTCGCTGACCGCCACGAACCTGACCCTGCTGTTCCTGACCCTCTGCGGTGCTGCCCTCCTGACCGGCGCCTCCACCGTCAGCTACATCCGCAAACGCCGCAGCGAGGCCGGTACCTTGCGCGCCATGGGCTGGACCCAGCGCAAGATCCGTTCCTGGGTGCTGGCCGAATTCGGCGTCGGCGCCGCGCTGCTGGCCGTCGTCGGAATCGTCCTGAGCCTGATCAGCTGGAGCACCGCCACCGCGGTGGTCTCGGCGTCGGTCCTGGTGCTGTACGCCGGTGCCGCGTTCATCGCGGCGCAGCAGCTGCGCCACCGCGACGTCGTGGACCAGGAGCCGCAACACGATGAACGGCTCATCGCGGTCGATTCCCCGCTGACCTTCGCGAACCGGCAGCTGAGCACCAACAAGTTCAACACCATCTCCCTGGCCGTTGCCGTCGGTGTCTTCGCCGCGGCCGTCGGCGGACTCGTCGCCCTGCTGATCGACATTCCGCGGGCCGCCGGCGCCAGCGCCCTCAGCGGGCTGGCCGCGGCCAGCATCGCCCTGCCCAGCATCATCCTGGGCGTGTCCGGTGTTGCCGTCGGGCTGCTGCTGACCATGGTCACCGGCCGCTTCGAGCTGCAGGCCAAGCGCCAGTACCTGGGCACGCTGCGGGCCATGGGCTGGAACCCGGACATGCTGGGCCAGGTCCGCTTCTTTGAAAACGCCATGGTGGGAACCGTCGCGCTGCCGCTGGGTGTTGTGGGCGCTCTCGGCATCGGCCTCCTCCTGGCCCCCTACGCCGCGCTGTGGGCCGCAATTGCCGGTCTCGTAGCTGTACTTTGCTGGATTCCGATTGCAACGAAAGTGGTCCAATGACTAACGAGCTGAACCTTGACCGGGAGGCACACGACCGGATGACCGCCAGCACCCGTCGCGGTGCGCACAAGACCCGCGCCAACACGATCGTGAAGGCCACGGACCACGCCACCCCGCTGGAACTGAGCAACATCACCATCCACTACGGCGGCGGCAAGGGCGGTGCCGAGGCCGTCAACGTCGTGGACGACTTCAACATGACCCTGCACGCCGGCGAAATGCACTGCGTCGCGGGCCGCTCCGGCTCGGGCAAGACCAGCATCCTCACCGTCGGCGCGGGACTGACCCTGCCGACGTCGGGCCGGGTGTTCTGGGAAGGCGACTCGCTCGAGACCATGGGCGACGACGAGATCGCCGACCGCCGCCGGGCCCTGATCGGCTACGTCGACCAGGGCGGTGCGCTGATCGACGGGATGAGCGCGCTCGAGAACGTCCTGCTGCCGGCCGTGCCGGACGGCGAGGTCGAGAAGCGCCGCGACATGGCCAAGGACCTCCTGGACCTCGTGGGCCTGGGCCGGCGCATGCGCCACCGTCCGGCGCAGCTTTCCGGCGGTGAACGCCAGCGCGTCGCGATCGCCCGGGCGCTCATCCTCGGCACCCGCGTCCTGGTGGTCGACGAGCCCACGGCCAGCCTGGACCGGGCCGCGGCCAACCGCATCATCAGCATCCTCAAGGACACCACCTCGGACGGCATTGCCGTGCTGGTGGCTTCACATGACCACGAACTGGTCCGCCAGAGCGATACCCTCACAGAACTGATCTAGATTTAGACCGTGACTTCAACTGACAAGACCCCGTTCTACATCACCACGGCCATCACGTACCCCAACGGGGTGCCGCACATCGGCCATGCGTACGAGTACATCGCCACCGATGCGATGGCCCGGTTCAAGCGCCTGGACGGGTACGACGTCTTCTTCCTGACCGGAACTGACGAGCACGGCATGAAGATCGCCCAGACCGCCGAGAAGGAAGGGCTGGCGCCCAAGGATCTGGTGGACCGGAACGCCGAGATCTACAAGGCGGCGCACGCGGCCCTGGGGGTCTCCTACGACCGTTTCATCCGCACCACGGACGCCGACCACTACGCGGCGTCGCAGGCCATCTGGAAGAAGATGGAAGCCAACGGGGACATCTACCTGTCCAAGTACGAAGGCTGGTACTCGGTCCGCGACGAGGCGTTCTACGTCGAGGACGAGACCGTGGTCAAGGACGACGGGATCCGCTACTCACGCGAATCCGACACCGAGGTCACCTGGACGGCCGAGGAGAGCTACTTCTTCCGGCTCTCCGCCTATCAGGACAAACTGCTGGCGCTCTACGAGGCCCACCCGGAATTCGGTGCCCCGCAGTCCCGGTTCAACGAGGTCATCAGCTTCGTCCGGCGCGGTCTGGAGGACCTGTCCATCAGCCGCACCACGTTCGACTGGGGCGTACCCGTGCCCGGCAACGACAAGCACGTCATGTACGTGTGGGTCGATGCGCTGACCAACTACCTGACCGGCGTCGGCTACCCGGACGTCGACTCGGACTCCTTCAAGAAGTTCTGGCCGGCCGACGTCCACGTGATCGGCAAGGACATCTCCCGCTTCCACGCCATCTACTGGCCGGCGTTCCTCATGAGCGCCGGACTGGAGCTGCCGAAGCGGATCATGATCCACGGCTTCCTGCAGAACAACGGCGTCAAGATGTCCAAGTCGCTGGGCAACGTGGTGGCCCCCGCGGACTTCGTGGCCCAGTACGGCCTGGACCAGGTGCGCTACTTCTTCCTGCGCGAGGTCCCCTTCGGCGCGGACGGCAACTACAACCACGAGGCAATCGTGGGCCGGATGAATTCGGACCTCGCCAACAACTTCGGCAACCTGGCCCAGCGGTCGCTGTCCATGGTGGCCAAGAACTGCGAGGGCCGCGTGCCCGCGCCCGGCGCATTTTCCGCCGAGGACACCGCGATTCTGGCCCAGGCCAACGGACTGCTTGACGCCGCCCGGGCCGCCTTCGAGAAGCAGGAGTTCAGCCGCGCACTGGAAGCCGTCTGGGCTGTCCTGGGGGACACCAACGCCTACTTCGCCGAGCAAGCCCCGTGGGTGCTGCGCAAGACCGACGTCGAACGCATGAACACGGTGCTCTACGTGACGCTCGAGGTGCTGCGGATCGTCGCGATCCTGGCCCAGCCCGTCATGCCGGTGGCGACGGCGGCGATCCTGCACACGCTCGGCCAGCCCGAGGGCGGGGCGCGCCAGTTCTCGGCCCTGGGCACACCGATCGCCGCCGGCACGGAACTGCCAGCCCCGGCCCCGGTGTTCCCGAAGTACGAGGAACCCGCCGACGCCTGACCCCGCACATCCCCGGACGCTCCCGCAGATCCGGCGGCGTTTCGAGTGACGCTCCCGCACTTCCGTTTCGGAAGTGCGGGAGCGTTTCGCTTTTTGCCGCAGGAAGTGCGGGAGCGTTTCGTCTTTTCCTGCCGAAAGTGAGGGAGCGTCCGTAGGGGTGATCGAATAGTGAGACAACTTGACCAGAATGTGGATCACTTGGCTACGCTGAAAATATGAGCGCATCCACGATTGATCTGGCAGTCATCCCGGGCGACGGCATCGGCCCGGAGGTCACCGCCGAAGCCCTGAAGGTCCTTGAAAAGGCCGCGGCCGCAGAAGGGATCGTGCTCCAGCAGACCCACTACAAGCTGGGTGCGGAGCACTGGCTCGCGACGGGGGAGACCCTCCCCGCGGCCACCCTCGCCGACCTCCGCACCCGCGACGCCATCTTGTTCGGCGCCGTCGGCGCGGCCCCCGGCGACACCCGGATCCCCTCCGGCATCATCGAGCGCGAGCTCCTGCTGAAGCTGCGCTTCAGCCTGGACCACTTCGTCAACCTGCGGCCCTCCCGCCTGTACGCCGGCGTCGGCAGCCCGCTCGCGAACCCCGGCGAGATCGACTTCATCGTGGTCCGCGAAGGCACCGAGGGCCCCTACGTGGGCAACGGCGGCACACTGCGCGCCGGCACCCCCCACGAGGTGGCCACCGAGGTGTCCCTGAACACCGCCCACGGCGTGGAGCGCGTGGTCCGCGACGCGTTCCGCCGGGCCAACGACCGCCCCCGCAAGAAGCTCACCCTCGTGCACAAGCACAACGTCCTGGTCTTCGCCGGCCAGCTCTGGAAGCGCACGGTCGAGGCCGTGGCCCAGGAGTTCCCCGACGTCACGCACGACTACCTCCACGTCGACGCCGCCACGATTTTCATGGTCACCGATCCGGCCCGCTTCGACGTGATCGTCACCGACAACCTGTTCGGCGACATCATCACCGACCTCGCGGCGGCCGTGACCGGCGGGATCGGCCTCGCCGCCTCCGGCAACCTCAACATGGACCGCACCGCGCCGTCCATGTTCGAACCGGTCCACGGGTCCGCCCCGGACATTGCCGGCCAGCAGAAGGCCGACCCCACCGCCGCCATCCTCTCCGCGGCGCTCCTGCTCGACCACCTCGGCTTCGCCGCCGCCGCCCGGAAGATCGAGGCGGCCGTCACGGCCGACGTCGAAGCCCGCGACGGCGCCGTCCGCACCACCAGCGCGATCGGCGACGCCATCGCGGCGGCGCTGTAGGCCCCGCCTGCATTTCCTGCACGGCAGGCGACTGCAGACACCGCAAAACCGTGCTGCCAACGGGCGTAAGCTTGTTTCGAATCACCAATATGCTGCCGTGGTCCGAGGGTGAACCACGTTCCCACACCAGGCAGCCGATCGTGGAGGAACCATGACTCAGACTGCCCATGGCGTCGAATTCACCCAGCACCTGTCGGAGACCCCGAAGTCTGCTGAAGAGCGTGCCGCCATCCTGGCAAACCCGGGATTCGGCGACTATTTCACCGACCACACCGCGATTGTGGACTACAGCGTCGACGCCGCCGGCAACGGCGGCTGGCACGACGCGCGCGTTGAGCCCTACGGCCCGATTTCCCTCGACCCGTCCGCCGCCGTGCTGCACTACGGCCAGGAGATCTTCGAGGGCCTCAAGGCCTACCGCCACGCCGACGGCTCGGTCTGGACGTTCCGGCCCGAGGCCAACGCCGCCCGGCTGAACAAGTCCGCCCGGCGCCTGGCCCTGCCCGAACTCCCGGAAGAGTACTTCCTCGGCGCCATCCGCGAGCTCGTCGCGGCAGACAAGGACTGGGTCCCCGCCGGCGACGGCGAAGCCCTGTACCTGCGGCCCTTCATGATCGCCACCGAGGCGTTCCTGGGCGTGCGGGCAGCGCGCGAGGTCTCCTTCCGCGTGATCGCCTCCCCGGCCGGCAACTACTTCGGCGGCGAACTCAAGCCCGTCTCCATCTGGATCTCGCGCGAATACGCCCGCGCCGGCCGCGGCGGAACAGGCGCCGCCAAGTGCGGCGGCAACTACGCTGCCTCGCTGATCGCCCAGCAGGAGGCCGAGGCCAACGGCTGCAAGCAGGTCCTCTTCCTGGACCAGTTCAACGACAACGCTGTCGAGGAACTCGGCGGCATGAACGTTTTCTTCGTCATGAAGGACGGCTCGCTCGTCACCCCGGCGCTCTCCGGCACCATCCTGGAGGGGATCACCCGGATGTCCGTGATCCAGGTGGCCCGGGACATGGGCCGGGAAGTCACCGAACGCAAGATCACCCTGGATGAGTGGCGCGACGGTGTTGCCTCGGGAGACATTGCCGAGGTCTTCGCCTGCGGCACCGCCGCAGTCATCACCCCCATCGGCGTGCTCAAGGACGCCACCGAGTTCATCGGTTCCGAGGACGCCACGGCGGGGGAGACCACCCTGGCCATCCGCGCCCAGCTGCTCGGGATCCAGACCGGCACCGTGGAGGACACCCACGGCTGGCTGACCCGGCTGGCCTAGCCACAGAACGTCTTAGTGCACGACGGCGGTCCCCACCTTCGGGTGAGGGCCGCCGTCGGCGTCTGTGGTCCCGGGCTGGGGCCAACGGCGCCCGATTCAATGCAAGGATGGGTCCGTGACCTCCGAGACATCCCGCGGCATTGTCCGCAGCAGTGAGCTGACCCGGTTCCGCCTCGCCCCGAATCCGGGCCCCATGAGCCTGGATGGAACCAACTCCTATCTCATTGCCGCCCCGGGGGCGGCGGCAAGGGTCGCCGTCGACCCCGGGCCCCTCGACGGGCCGCACCTTCAGGCGCTGGCCGGCGAGGGACCGGTCGAACTCATCCTGATCACGCACCGGCACGCAGACCACACCGCGGCCGCCGAGAGGTTTTCGGCCTTGACGGGCGCACCGGTCCGGGCCGCGGACCCCGCCCACTGCCACGGCGCGCCCCCGCTGCAGGACGGCGAAACCATCCGGGCGGCCGGAACTGACATCCGGGTTCTGGCGACGCCGGGCCACACCTCGGATTCGCTGTGCTTCCACCTGCCGCAGGACGGCCCGCACGGCTCGGTGCTGACCGGGGACACGATTCTGGGCTCCGGAACCACGGTGCTGGACTACCCCGACGGCACCCTCCGGGACTACCTCGACTCGCTGGACCGGCTCGAATGCCTCGGGCCCGCCACGGTGCTGCCGGCCCACGGCCCGGTGCTGCCGGCCCTGGACGCCGTCGCCCGCGCCTACCGGGACCACCGGCGGGGCCGGCTCGGACAGGTCCGGGCAGCCCTCGCGGCACTGGGCGCCGACGCCGATGTCCGAGCCGTCACGGACGCCGTGTACGCCGACGTCGACCCCTCCGTCCGCCGCGCCGCGGAGCTCTCCGTCGCAGCGCAGCTGGACTACCTGCGCACCGAGGGGACGGTAGGCTAGGAACCATGCGTATCGCCCGGTTTGTAGTCGATTCTGATCCCCTCTACGGCATCGTGGAAGGTGAGCCCGGCAGTGAGGAAGTCACTGTCATCAAGGGCGACCCCTTCTTCCACGGCGTGGAACGAACCCCCATGAAGCACAAGCTGGAGGACGTCCGCCTGCTGGCGCCGATCATCCCGCGCAGCAAGGTGATCGGGGTTGGCCGCAACTTCGCGGAGCACGCCCGGGAACTCGGCAACGAGGTCCCGGCACAGCCCCTGCTGTTCCTCAAGCCCAACACGTCCGTGATCGGGCCCAACGATCCCATTGTCCTGCCGGAGTTCTCCGAGGACGTCTCCTTCGAGGCCGAGCTGTGCGTCGTCATTGGCCGGATCTGCAAGGACGTGCCCGAGGACCGGGTCGATGATGTGATCTTCGGCTACACCTGCGGCAACGACCTCACCGCCCGCGACGTCCAGAAGACGGACCTGCAGTGGGCCCGGGCCAAGGGCTTCGACACCTCGGCCCCGCTCGGGCCGTGGATCGAGACCGAGCTCGACACCGAGGACCTGCAGATCCAGGGCCGGCTCAATGGCGAACTGCGCCAGGACGGCAGCACCAACCAGATGATCCGCGGCGTCCGGGAGCTCGTCTCCATCGTCTCGCAGGCCTTCACCCTGCTGCCCGGCGACGTCATCATGACCGGTACCCCGGCCGGCGTCGGCTCCGTGCAGGCAGGCGACCGCTACGAGGTCGAGATCGAGGGCATCGGAAGGCTCTCCAACCCGGTGGTCCGCCGCTAACGGTTCTTCGCGCCGATTTCAGACAGCCGCCCCGTGGATCCACGGGGCGGCTGTCCGTTTCCGCAGCGGAAATCCGGACAAGTGGCGGTTGTAGAGATTGGTAATGTTGGTACCACTATGACTACTGTTCCCAGCTCCGCCCTTGCTGCCTCCACCGGTGAAGTCACCGCTGACACCCCGGTCCGTGTCCGGTTCTGCCCGTCACCCACGGGGACCCCGCACGTCGGCCTGATCCGCACCGCCCTGTTCAACTGGGCCCACGCCCGGCACACGAAGGGCACCTTTGTGTTCCGGATCGAGGACACGGACGCGGCCCGCGACTCGGAGGAGAGCTACCAGCAGCTGCTCGAGGCCCTCAAATGGCTCGGCATCACCTGGGAAGAGGGCGTGGAAGTCGGCGGCCCGCACGAGCCCTACCGCCAGTCGCAGCGCCTGGACCTCTACAAGGACGTCGTGGCCAAGCTGATCGACGCCGGTTACGCCTACGAGTGCTACTCCTCGCCGGAAGAAGTTGAAGCCCGCCACCGCGCCGCCGGCCGCGACCCGAAGCTCGGCTACGACAACTTCGACCGCGAACTCTCCGAGGACCAGCTCGCCGCGTTCAAGGCCGAGGGCCGCCAGCCTGTGCTGCGCGTCCGGATGCCCGACGAGGACGTCACGTTCACGGACATGGTCCGCGGCGAGATCACCTTCAAGGCCGGCAGCATCCCGGACTACGTCATTGTCCGCGCCGACGGCTCCCCGCTCTACACCCTGGTCAACCCCGTGGACGACGCCCTCATGGGCATCACCCACGTGCTCCGCGGCGAGGACCTGCTCTCCTCCACGCCCCGTCAGGTGGTGCTGATCCAGGCGCTGATGGACATCGGCGTCGCCAGCTACATGCCGGCCTTCGGCCACCTGCCGTACGTCATGGGCGAGGGCAACAAGAAGCTCTCCAAGCGCGACCCCCAGTCCAACCTGTTCCTGCTCCGGGACCGCGGCTTCATCCCCGAGGGCCTGCTGAACTACCTGTCCCTGCTCGGCTGGAGCCTCTCCGCCGACGAGGACATCTTCACCGTGGACCAGCTGATCGAGCACTTCGACGTCAACGACGTGCTGGCCAACCCGGCACGCTTCGACATCAAGAAGGCCGAAGCCATCAACGGCACCCACATCCGCATGCTCGGCGCCGAGGACTTCCGCGGCCGCCTGGTGCCCTACCTGCAGGCCGCCGGCTTCGTGGGGGAGAGCCTCACGGACCGCGATGAGGAGATCCTGGCCGAGGCCGCACCGCTGATCCAGGAGCGCATCTCGCTGCTGGGCGAGGCCCCCGAAATGGTCGCGTTCCTGTTCAAAGCCGACGACGCCATCGACATCGCCGATGACGCCCGCAAGGGCCTGCCGGAGAACCTCACCGAGGTGCTCGACGCCGCCCTGGCCGCCCTGGAGCCCGTTGCCGACTGGACGGCCGAGAACATCCAGACCGCCCTGAAGGAAGCCCTCGTGGAAGGCCTCGGCGTCAAGCCGCGCCTGGCGTTCGGCCCGGTCCGCACGGCTGTCTCGGGCCGGCGGATCTCCCCGCCGCTGTTCGAGTCCATGGTCATCCTGGGCAAGGATTCCTCCCTGGCCCGCCTGCGCGCTTTCCGCGGCTGACATGCTGGCAGCGGGCCTGGGCGGCGGCGCTGTCCAGGGGGTTCTGTTCGACATCGATGACACCCTCGTGGACCTCGAATTCGCCATGACGGCGGCCCTCCGCGACGTCAGCGAGCACCTCCTGCCCGGCCTGGACGAGGCCGGGTGGGAGAGGTTCGGGCGGATCTTCACCCGCGAGACCACCCATTTCTACGACCGCTACCTGGCCGGCGAGATCACGTTCAATGAACAGCGCCTGCTCCGCGGCCGGGCGGCGCTGGGGTACTTCGGCGTCGAACTTGCCGACGGCGAACAGGCCCACCACTGGGTGAGTTCCTACGCGAGCCGCCAGCACGGCTACATCCGGGCGTTCGACGACGTCGGGCCCCTGCTGGACGCCCTGGACGCGGCCGGCATTCCCTACGGCGCCGTGAGCAACAACGTCCACGACTATCAGCGCGTGAAGCTGGACGCGGCCGGGCTGGAACGGATTACCGTTCTGGTTGGCACCGACACCGTTGGCGCCGCAAAGCCGGACCCGGCGATCTACCTCGAGGGTGTCCGGCGGATCGGTACGGGTCCCGGCCAAACGCTGTACGTCGGTGACAACCGGCTGCTCGATGCGGAAGGTTCGACGGCGGCCGGCCTCCTCGGCGTCTGGCTGAACCGCGGCGGGGAACCGGCCCCGGGCTTCCTGGGCCGCGAGGTCGGCTCCCTGCTGGACCTGCTGGCGGAACCCCCGCTGTAACGGGCGCCGCAACCGGCGCTGCAACCGGCACCGGAAGTTACCGTGGTCCGGCCTGCCTCTTCCGCAGCGCCAGGAAGGCGCCAACGGCGCCAAGGGCCAGCACCGCGACGAGTCCCAGTGCCGTGGCGGCGTCGGACTGCCGGAGCAAGCTGGTGGGCGACACCGCGGCAGCTCCGGAATACAGCGTGCCGGTGCCATCGGCAATCCGGGCGTTGCCGTCCGCGAGCTTATCCGCCCCCGTGGCCAGCTTCGAGGAGCCGGACGCCAGCTTGGTGCTGCCGGCCGAGAGTTCTGAGGCCCCGGAAGCCAGGGCCTGGGAGCCGCCCAGCAGGCCGGGGTTGGCAGGATCGGCCGGATTGCCCTTGATCCCGGCGTTCAGGGCCACGGTTCCGTCGGCCAGGCGAGAGCTGCCCTCGGTCATCCGGGCGGCGGCCTTGAGCAGGCCCGGGTGCTCGGGGTCGCCGGGGACCCCGTCCATCCCGACCCGGATCTTGGACGTGCCGTCGGCCAGAAGCCGGGTGCCAAGCACCACGCCCGGGCTGCCGGGGTCCTGGCTGTTGAGCTTCCCGGCCAGCGTCGCGAATCCGGCCTTGAGCTTGCCCGTTCCTGCGTTCAGCTGGCCCGCGCCGTCCTGCAGCCGCTGAGCGCCGGCCTGCAGCTGGCTGGCACCGGCGTCGAGCTTGTGCGCGCCCGCGGTGATCTTGGCGATCTTGTCTTTCACCACCGAAAGCGGAACGAGCCCCTTGACCGGGTCATCCGCCGCCGCCTCCAGCAGTTCCAGCGCCTGAGCCAGGGCCGCGGTCCCGGTTCCGGCCTCCGGATTGCCGTTGGCGCCGCGGTAACCCTTGAGCTGGTCCGTGCCGCCTGCCAGCGCTGCGGTGCCGCCGGCCAGCCGGGCAGCGCCGCCGTCGAGCCGGGTGGCCCCGTCGGCGAGGTTGTTCTCTGCGTTGCCCGCCGGCGTCGGCGTCAGCGCGGCCGAAAGCTGCACGGCCCCCGCCGCGAGCTTCTGCGCACCGTCGTCGACTTTGTAGACGCCGGGGGCCAGCTTGCTGGTGACGTCGGCTTCGATCTTGACGGCACCTTCGGCCATCTGGCCGGCACCGGCCTGGAGCTTGTCCGCCCCTGGTGCCAGCTGGGTGCTGATGCCCGAGGAGATCTTTTCCGCCCCCGCGGAAAGTTTTCCGGCCCCGGTATCGGCCAGGCTGGCGCCGTTGGCGAGTTTCCCGGCGCCGTCGTCCAGCTGGCCGGCTCCGGCGGACGCCTGGGCGGCCCCGTCCTTGAGCGTGGCCGAACCGTCCGTGATGCGGCCCGTGACGAGGGTATAGAACCCCAGCAGGGCCATGAGCAGCAACGCCAGGGTGGCGATGGCGATTTGCTGCGCACGGGTCCGGGTCTTGCTGATAGCGGCACGACTCTGTGGCACATGATTCCTCTCGACGTTCCCGCCGGCAGCGGCTCTGCTGTCGGCCACCCCAGCAGCTGTGACGCAGCTAACACCGGAAAATGAGCGCAAAGCTGCCCGCAACGGAGTGGGGGAGGGGTGGTTACTCGTTGGTAACTTACCGAGCGTAAACGTGTTTCCGCCGGATTGGCAAGGGCTGGCGCGGGTATTGCGGCCATCGACGCCGCGCGCGGCCCGCCCCGGCGGCCCGATCCCGCCGCCGTACGCCCGATTTGTGGAAGTGAAAACTCTCGGGTAAAGTAATTACTCGTGCTGAGGCGCCGGGAGCGAGGGTTTAGGCCCAAACATCCGGAGCGAAAGTGCCTTTGGGATATGGTGTAATTGGCAACACTACGGTTTCTGGTACCGTCATTCTAGGTTCGAGTCCTGGTATCCCAGCTCTGAAGTTCCGCGGGTTTCCGCTGAAATTCGGAAGTTTTGAATCGGCTGGTCCGATTTGAAACGGCGGCCAAATGTATGAAACAATCATTTGGCTTGAATGGCAGAAATGCTGTTCAGGAAGTACGCGGCCCCATCGTATAGCGGCCTAGTACGCTGCCCTCTCACGGCGGTAACGCGGGTTCGAATCCCGCTGGGGTCACAATGAAAACGGTCCCGGGCATCAGCCCGGGGCCGTTTTTCGTTTCCCCCGATGGCTGGGCTTCCAGGCGAGACTCGTCCGCCGGCGTATTGCCGGCGCTCCGAGTCCCGCTAGGCGCTGCGCATGGCGCTTTGGTTCCGCGCAGCGGCGCCCCCGCAGGAACCACGTTCTGAACTGGCATGATGATGCAGTGAGCTCCCATGAAACCGGCCCCGGGGCCGCAACCGGCGTGGCCCTCCTGGAGGCAGTGCGGCAGGACCTCGCGGCCCTCCGGCTGCCGCTCGCCCTGCCCGGGACGGACCAAACGCGCCTGGACCTTCGAAGGGCCGTGGCTCAACTCGATGACTACATCCTGCCCCGGTACCGCAGCCTCGACGCGCCCCTGCTGGCCGTGGTGGGCGGTTCCACCGGGGCCGGAAAATCCACCCTGGTCAACGCCCTGGTGGGCCACCCCGTCACGCGGGCCGGTGCGATCCGCCCCACCACCCGCCAGCCCATCCTGCTGCACCATCCCGCCGACGCCGCCTGGTTTGAGGGCCAGCGGGTGCTGCCGGCCCTGGGCCGCATCCGGGGTGCCCTCGTGGACGGCCGGGCGCCGGCCCCGGCTGATGCGGCGTTGGATCCCGGCCCGGTGACCTCCCTGGTCCTTGTCTCCGACTCCGCGGTCCCGCCCGGAATCGCCCTGGTCGACGCGCCCGACGTCGACTCCATTTCCGAGAACAACCGGCAGCTGGCCGGGCAGTTGCTTGCCGCCGCAGACCTCTGGGTGTTTGTCACCACAGCCAACCGGTATGCCGACGCCGTGCCCTGGCGCCTGCTCCTGGATGCGGCCTCCCGCGACATCATGGTGGCCGTGGTCCTGGACCGGGTGCCGCCAGCGGCGGAAGCGGAGGTTAGCGCGGATCTGCAGGCCATGCTCAGCCGGGAAGGGCTGGGGGCCGCCAAACTGTTTGTGGTGCCGGAGCTGCCGCTGGGTGCCGCGGGGATGCTTCCTGCAGGGGCCGTCGAGCCGCTGCGCGTTTGGCTCGGGAAGCTGGCCGGGGACGCCGCGGGACGGGCCGGAATCGCCCGGCGCACCCTCAACGGCACCCTCCTCGCGCTCGCCCACCGCGCCGACGCGGGGGAGCGGGCGCTGTCCGAACAGCAGCACGCAGCCGATGTTCTCGCAGCCGACGCCCGCAACGCCTATGACGACGCCGTAGCCAGGATCCTCGAGGCCACCCGCGACGGCGCACTGCTGCGCGGCGAAGTGCTGGCGCGCTGGCAGGACTTCGTCGGGACCGGGGAATTCTTCCGCGCCATGGAACAGAACATCGGACGCTTCCGTGACCGCGTGGGCGCGTTCGTCCGGGGTGAACCGGCGCCTGCGGTCAGGGTGGAAACCGCGATCGAAACGGGACTGCAGGCGGTCATTGTCGATCAAGCCGCCAAGGCCGCCGAGCACACCGACCAGCGGTGGCGTTCAGACCCCGCCGGAAGGCAGGTGCTGGGCACCGACGATCTTTCCGGTGCCTCCGAGGGCTTCGCGGATGCTGTGGCGGCCGAAATCCGCGCTTGGCAGGGGAGCCTGATGGAACTCATCCGCACCGAAGGCCAGGGCAAGCGCACCCAGGCCCGCTGGTTGTCCTTCGGAATCAACGGCCTCGGCGCTGCCTTGATGATTGTGGTGTTCTCCATGACCGCGGGCCTGACCGGGCTTGAGATCGGAGTTGCCGGCGGCACCGCCGTCGTGGGTCAGCGCCTCCTGGAGGCAGTATTCGGGGAGGACGCCGTCCGCCGGCTGGCCCGGACCGCGCGCGAAGACCTGCATCTGCGGTGCCAGGGCCTGCTGGCTGCGGAGTGTCGGCGGTTCTTGACCCGGCTGGAGGTCGACGGCGGCGTGCCGCCCTCAGCCATTGCCGGGCATGCGGCGGCACTGCGCCGGCTGGCGGCCACGTCATGAGCCGTCATGCGGCCGCCCGCGAGACGTCCCAGCTCGATCGCAGGCTGGAAGCGCTCAACAGCGCCACGGAGCTCTCATCCGGAGTCCTCCCGGAGGAGATCCTGGCCGGTGTCCTGCAGGTGCTCGACCGCGCGAGTTCGCGGCGGTCGCTGTCCGGAGACCACACGGTGGTCGGGTTTTTTGGAGCCACCGGCAGCGGCAAGTCATCGCTTTTCAATGCCGTAAGCGGCGAGGAGATCGCGACGGCGGCCGTGCGCAGGCCGACCACCACCGAGCCGCTGGCGGGCATTTGGGGCGTCCAGGGCAGCGATGCGCTGCTGGATTGGCTGGAGGTCCGAAAGCGCCACGCTGCGGCACCGATCAAAGGGTTCGCCGACGACGACACCGGGCTGATCCTTCTGGACCTGCCGGACTTTGACTCGACCAGGGCCGCCAACCGCGAGATTGTGCAGCGGATGGTGGGCCTGGTGGACGTCCTCGTCTGGGTCGTCGATCCGCAGAAATATGCCGACGCCGCCGTGCACAACGATTTCCTGGCACCGCTGTCCTCGCACGGGGCCGTGACGATCGTGGTGCTCAACCAAATCGACAGGCTCCCGGAGCACGAGGTCCGGCCGGTCCTGGAATCCCTCACAGCTATCCTGGCGCGGGACGGGCTGGACAAAGTTCAGGTCCTCGGGGCTTCCGCCGTGCTGGGGACGGGGGTGGACAAGGTGCGGGCCGCGATCCGGCAGGTGGCGATGCAGCGTAAAGCGATGTCACAGCGACTTGCGGCAGATGTCACGCTGGCCGCCGCCCGGCTTGCCGAGGCGTCCGGCCTGCCCACGGGTGGCACGACGGCCGCCGGTGGCGGGACGGCCGCCGGTGCGACGGCGGCGGCCAAGGCCCGGCTGGCGGGGGAGTTGGCTGTGGCCGCCAATGTGCCGTTGGTGGTCGACGCCGTCGCCCGGTCCTACCGGCTGGAGGCAACCCGGCGCACGGGCTGGCCCGTGACCCGCTGGCTGGCCAGATTCCGGCCGGATCCGTTGCGGCGTCTGAACCTGCGCCGCGAGGGAGCCAAGCCTGAGCTGAACCGGACCTCGCTGCCGCCTGCCGGGGCGCCGGAACAGGCGCGGACCGATGCCGCCGTCCGGGAATTCGCTGAGGCGGCGTCCGCCGGTGCCCCTGGCCCGTGGCGGGCGGCCATCCGCGGCGCCGCCCGGGAAGGAAACGACCGGCTGCCGGATGCACTGGACCAGGCAATTGCCTCCACAGAGTTGTCCGCTGGCAGGAAGTCCTGGTGGTGGGGTGGGTTCAACGCGGTTCAGTGGCTCGCCTTGGTGACGGCCCTGGCCGGGTTCGCGTGGCTGGGAGTCCTGGCTGCGATCGGCTACCTGCAACTGCCGGTGCCAGAGGTCCCACGGGTCCAGGGCTGGCCGGTTCCTACGGTGATGATCGCCGGGGGAGTGCTGCTGGGCATCGTCCTGGCGATTGGGGCGCGGTTCATCTCCGGAGCCGCGGCAGCGTCACGCAGTGCCGTGGCACGGAAGCGACTGACAGCCGCCGTCGCCGTCGTCGCGGGGGAACTCGTCGTGGCGCCCGTGGAACGTGAGCTCAGCCGCCTGGCGAAGTTCATGGCCGCGCTGAAGGCCGCCGCGGGTCGGCAGTGAGCCGTCCGTGCGGGTCCGGCCGGATGCGGCCTGCCTAAATCCCGGCCGCGGCGTCGCGGACCTTGATCATGGTGCGGAGGTTGCGTGTGGTGGTGGCAGCCTTGTACTTCGCCTTCGAGGAGAGCTTGCTGAAAGGGCTGTCCAGAGTGCCGCCGGCGGGGGCGAGCCAGGCCAGGGCTTCCGGGCCCAGCCGGGTGAGCTCGGCCCCGTCCAAGGCCCTGCCTGCCTCGAGCAGCTCCGAGAGGACCTCTTCATCAGAGGCGAGCGTCAGGTACGTATGGGTGGACGCGTCGTCGGCCGGGTAGGGGCAGGCCTCCACCAGTGCTGCCACACGGCCCGCGGTGAGCACCACCACCCAGGCGTCGTAGCCGAAGGTTTCCCGCAGGCACGCCTCGAATTCCTTTTTGACGCCGGCCGGATCCAGCTCGCTGGCCAGCACGACGTTGCCGCTGGCCAACAGGGTCACGACACCCGAAAATGGCCGGGACTTCAGGGCGTTCTTGAGATCGGCCATCTTGATATTGATGCCGCCCACGTTGATGCCCCGCAGGAAGACCACATAGCTGTTCATGGGCACAGCATACTTAGTCGTTGGTCTTGCGCAGCGCTTCCGTCAGGACACGGCCGGCGTTGCAGACCACTTCGGCGTGCAGGCGCCCCGGTTGGCGGGTCAGGCGCTCGATCGGGCCGGAGATGGACACCGCGGCAATCACGCGGCCGGACGGCCCGCGGACGGGGGCCGAAACGGAGGCGACACCGGGCTCGCGTTCGCCGAGGCTCTGGCCCCAGCCCCGGCGTCGTACTCCGGCCAGGACGGTGGGGGTGAAGCGGGCGGACTGGAGGCCTTCCAGGAGGCGGTCGTGGTCCTCCCACGCCAGCAGCACCTGGGCGGCGGAGCCGGCCTTCATGGACAGCTGGGTGCCGACGGGGATGGTGTCGCGCAGCCCGATCGGGCGTTCGGCGGAGGCCACGCAGACGCGCCAGTCACCCTGGCGGCGGAAGATTTGGGCGCTTTCGCCGGTGGCGTCGCGCAGCTGCATGAGCACGGGGCCGGCGGAGGCGATGAGGCGGTCCTCGCCGGCGGCGGAGGCCAGTTCCACCAGACGGCTCCCGAGCACGAAGCGGCCCTGGATATCGCGGCTCACGAGCCTGTGGTGCACCAGCGCGAGAGCCAGCCGGTGCACGGTGGGCCGGGCCAGTCCCGTGGCCGCCACCAGCTGCGCCAAGGTGGTGGGGCCGGCCTCAAGTGCGTCAAGCACATGGGCCGCTTTATCGATGACACCGACTCCACTAGAATTGTCCATGTAATGATATTGACGTCTCATTATCTGAGATGCAAGTCAACGCGCTGGCGTATTACTTGGCTGTGCTGGTTCAGTGGAGGAGATAGTCCGTCGGAACGCACAATACTTACCGCAGTGAAGGGAGCAGGCCGTGGCAAAGACACTGGCCGAGAAGGTCTGGGACGCGCACGTAGTGCGCAAGGGGGACGGCGAAGGAGCCAACGCCCAGCCGGATCTCCTCTTCATTGACCTCCACCTGGTGCACGAGGTGACGTCGCCGCAGGCCTTTGAAGGTCTGCGGCTCGCCGGCCGCAAGCTGCGCCGTCCGGACCTCACCATCGCCACCGAGGACCACAACACTCCCACGCTGGATATCGACAAGCCAATTGCCGATCTCACCAGCCGGACCCAGATCCAGACCCTGCGCAACAACTGCCAGGAGTTTGGCGTCCGCCTGCACTCCCTCGGCGACGCCGAACAGGGAATCGTGCACGTGGTGGGCCCCCAGCTGGGCCTCACACAGCCCGGCATGACCGTGGTCTGCGGTGACTCGCACACCTCAACCCACGGCGCCTTCGGAGCGCTCGCCATGGGCATCGGCACCTCCGAGGTGGAGCACGTCATGGCCACCCAGACGCTGTCCCTGAAGCCGTTCAAGACCATGGCGATCAATGTTGAGGGCACGCTGCGCCCCGGCGTGAGCGCCAAGGACATCATCCTGGCCGTCATCGCCAAGATCGGCACCGGCGGCGGGCAGGGCTACGTGCTGGAATACCGCGGCTCCGCCATCCGTGCGCTGTCCATGGAAGCCCGGATGACCATCTGCAACATGTCCATCGAGGCCGGCGCCCGCGCCGGGCTGGTGGCTCCGGACCAGACCACTTACGACTACATGCACGGCCGCCCGCATGCGCCCGAGGGCGCCGACTGGGATGCCGCCGTCGAATACTGGAACACGCTGCACACCGACGACGACGCAGCGTTCGACGTCGAGGTGGACCTCGACGCCGACACCCTGGAACCGTTCGTGACGTGGGGAACCAACCCGGGCCAGGGCGTGTCGCTGTCCGCAAAGGTGCCGTCGCCCGATGACTTCGGCGATGAAAACGCCAAGGCCGCCGCCGAACGCGCCCTGCAGTACATGGGGCTCGAGGCCGGCACCCCGATGAAGGACATCCGGGTGGACACGGTGTTCCTGGGCTCCTGCACGAACTCCCGGATGGAGGACCTCCGGGCCGCCGCCGACATCATCCGGGGCCGGACCAAGGACCCGGCCGTGCGCATGCTGGTGGTGCCCGGCTCCGCCCGCGTCCGGCTCGAGGCTGAAGCCGAGGGCCTGGACAAGGTCTTCAAGGACTTCGGGGCCGAGTGGCGCTTCGCCGGCTGCTCCATGTGCCTGGGCATGAACCCGGACCAGCTGGAGGTGGGGGAGCGCTGCGCCTCCACGTCCAACCGCAACTTCGAGGGGCGCCAGGGCAAGGGCGGCCGCACCCACCTCGTCTCGCCCGTGGTCGCTGCGGCGACGGCAGTCCGAGGCACCCTGAGTTCGCCGTCGGATCTGGACCCTGCTCCGGAGTCCGCGGCGGTCCGAGTCGGCGCCGCGTAGTCTCCGCCTTTCCCGCCCAGATCCGAAGCCTCGCTCCACACAGCCTCGATCCATACAGTTTCGATCCACATAGTCCCGAAGGATCCGCCATGGAAAAGTTCACCACTCACACCGGAATCGGTGTCCCGCTGCGCCAGAGCAACGTCGACACGGACCAGATCATCCCCGCCGTGTACCTCAAGCGCATCACGCGCACCGGCTTTGAGGACGCGCTCTTCGCCGCGTGGCGCAAGGACCCGTCCTTCATCCTGAACCAGGCGCCGTTCAATGCAGGATCCGTTCTGGTGGCCGGTCCCGACTTCGGCACCGGCTCCTCACGCGAGCACGCCGTCTGGGCGCTGAAGGACTTCGGCTTCAAGACGGTCCTGTCCTCCCGCTTTGCCGACATCTTCCGCGGCAACTCCGGCAAGCAGGGCCTGCTTGCCGCCGAAGTCGCCCAGGATGACATCGAGCTCATTTGGAAAGAACTTGAAAACGCCCCGGGTACCGAGGTGACGGTGGACCTCGTGTCCAAGACCGTGCAGTGCGGCAACATTGTGGCTCCGTTCGAGATTGATGACTACACGCGGTGGCGCCTCCTCGAGGGCCTGGACGACATCGGGCTGACCCTGAAGCACGAACCCGACATCACCGCGTACGAGGCCACCCGGCCTTCCTTCAAGCCCAAGACGCTGCCCGCCCGGTTGTCGTAGAGTTCCAGACCTGAGGCTCCTGGTTGTCCTAATGTTCCGGACCTGAGGCTCCCGGGCCTAGGGCCAGAGCCCAGTGATGTGCCTGGCACTGCGCCTGGTGATGTGCCGCCGTCGAGTTGTAAGACTCGACGGCGGCACACGTGTTTGTGCGGTGCTCGCGTTTTGTCCGGCCCTCATCGCGCTTTGTACGGCCCTCATAGCACTTAGGCCGCCGCGACGGCAACGCGTTTGCGGCTCTTGAGGGCCTTCGCCCGTACCCGGATCAGGTGAAGCTGGCGGGAACCGGGCTCGGAGCCTGGCTGGTCTGCGGCTGATGGCCGGAGCGGTGTTCCCGGCAGGGGTGGCGAGGTGGAACGGTACGTGTGGCCGGTGGGGGTGGTGAGTTCGATGGTGTGCCTCGCGCCGATGCTCGAGGCGGATCCGGGTGCGGCTTCGGGGCTGGGGCGTGCTTTCCAGCCGGGGGTTTCTTTGGTGTGGTTGCAGGCTTCGCAAAG